>NZ_DASQZC010000237.1:0-9623 GCF_035638895.1 Nostoc sp.
CCCTTGTTTGCAGTTTGAAAATTATGTTTGCAATTTCATTTGCAATTATTGTGGTTTTGAGACCCCCTTTATTTGCAGTTAATGTGGTTTCAAAATTGCCTTGTTTGCGGTTTGAAGCGTTTATGTTTGCAGTTCGCTACAAGTAGTAATTTCTGTACTGTCCACCCTCTCTCACTTCTAAAACTTTTGCATGTATAGTACGTGCAACTTCATAGCAGTCAGCACGAAACTGTTTCAAATCCCAAAATTCTACGCCTCTACTAATGCCTGTGGGTAATTTTTTTATCATCGTTAAACAAAAAGTTTATTTATTATAAGGAAAGTTTCTATAGGAATTCTAAATCATTTGGGAACAAGGTATATATTGATAGGAACAGAGCGATCGCAAAAAAAAACACTCTACTGCAACCAATACAGTAAAGTGTCCCTTCATGACACTATTAGCTTAAAAAAGATATACCTAGTAACCTATAACAATAATATAATTTACGGTTAATTTTTATACATTAGTGTAAGTACCTATTTAGCTTTTTAGGTACTTAAAAAGGGAGGTTGTTAACCTCCCTTTGGGGCTTAGAACGGTGTTACACCTGTTTCAGCCACCTTTCTTAAATACCCTGCCCAGTACTCGCCTGTAGTCTGTTTTGGTGGAAGTGAGATCGCCGCGTCGAATTCACCATCGAAGTAGCCATTAGTAGCTTGAGATTGTTGAGGTTTAGCAATTGTGAGTAACATACAGGTGTCCTTATTTAATGTGTGGCGGTTAGCAGCCGCCCTTTCTTATCCCTATACTAACCCTCTTATTTATACATTAACAAGTAGTTATGTATAGGGATAATTGATGAATATTCTGATTAGCTACGAAAATCCCTATGGCTATACAAGTCAATATATATTGACATAAACTTAGTCCTTGGTTACTATCTAAATATACGAAAATTGTTTTAAGTAACTAAGGAATGCTGGTATGTCAAGGCAGTTGGAAGATTCAGAAGATTTAAAAAATACTTATGTTGACGAGCGCGTTCAATGGTTGCTGCCACAATTTGAGGCGATCGCACCTTACAAAATGAATGAGCGTAAAAAGGGTATACGAAACGCAGCTTTACTTGGTTGGGAACAGCTAGCAGCAATTGAAGCGAAAAATTTAAAACTTACTTATCCAGATGACCGGACAGAAAGTGAAAGAGAGTATGGCACGGCGTTAAGGCAGATTACTGCATTAAAAAAAGAACTCAGAAGTGCTGCACAAACTGATTTAAAAGATAATGCTCTTTATAATCCAGTACTTACAATCATTACTCATTTTGGCAATGCTTTAAGTTACCAGTTTGCAAGTTACAAACAGAATCAAAACACTCGCTACAGAGAAACTGTCACAGAGCGTAGGGAAAAAATAAATAGAGTTGAAATTGACCTTACAGACTCTCTAAAGTATGCCTACAATATTTTGACTGATATTAAAAATGGTTTAGATGCTAATTGGCTCGATGTTTCTTGTGCGATCGCACTTGCAACAGGCCGCCGTATGGGTGAAGTACATCTATCAGCCACCTTTGAAAAAATCGACACTTACACAGTTGCTTTTAAAGGTCAATTAAAAGGTAAAACTCGTAAAGTAAGACAAGGTGATAAAGCAGTTTATATCAGAGATGTAATTTTTAAAATCCCTACGTTATTACCTGCTGATTTAATCTGTTATGCCTTGCAATGGCTTGATAAAAAAGGTAAACGTTTTCCGCAAACTGAAGACCCTGAACGGGTCAACCGGAGGTTTTCAAAAACTCTCAATGAATCTTGTAAGCAGTGGGAAATTTTTCCTAAAGATGAACGCACTTATCACAAGTTCCGTGCTGCATATTTGAGAGCCGCGATCGTAAATGATGGCAATGTTGATCCCTATGACTTTACAGACTTCGCTAAAGCAGTGCTAGGGGATGACGACGAAAATACTATCAACGCCTACAAGCGTTATGAGATAAAGGTTGGAACGCTTACCCGTATTTAATAAAATCCCTATACGAACCCTGTTGACATAATTATTATAAGAGGGTTAGTATAAGGATAATTCATTAAGCAGATGTTTTGATTATGGCTAAGTGGGATGAGGTGGGGCAAGAGTTAGTCAAAAAACTGGGTAGTGTCAAAAAAGAGTCAACTATTCAAAAATTGGCAGTTGCAGTAGTTGAGCAAATTAGGGAGTCTTACGAGGAGCCTAACAGCCGCAGAACTCCATTATCCAAAGTACGTAAGGCAGTTCTAGAAGCTTTCCCCGATACCGAAACTCAAGAGCATTCTTATCAGTATTTCACCAATAAAGGTAAAGGTAATATTGAGCGTTACCAACATTTAGCGCTTAAATATTTAACTCTTTCTGCTGAGGAATGGGACGCTGTAGGAGATGAAGCTAGACAGCACTGGAAAGCACAGCAGCAAGACTCAAAGCCAGAACAAGAGATAGAAACAATTCAACCGGTACAAACAACTTTAGATGATATGAATATTTCACAATTACAATTGGATGCTGATACTCAAGCAGTAGTAGAAGCCGCGATCGCTCACTCTGGGATATCACTGGCTGATTTTGTTCGTAAAGCTTGCCAAGTGTACGCTAAAACCATCACTGGTAAAGTTAAACAGTTTTCAGAAGACTTGACAGCAGTATCTACAGAAGAATTAAAAAGTGATACTTATAAAACCCATCCTGGACGCGCTGAAGAATTGACGAGACGCGCTATTTATGCTTTAGAAGTCCACAATAATAATTGCACTGAAAAAAGCCAAAAGTGGATGATTACACAGACAGCTATACAATCGCTTACAGGGAGTAAGCCAGCTACTATCAAGGCAATTTTAGAGAATTACAAAACTAGACTTGATGACCATAACGCTAAACATGAATTAAACGCATACGACAATCGCAAAGGTGGCGGCCGCCAAATTGAGAACGAGATTGATTTAGCGGCGCTTGTACCAGATGGACTGGTTGTGGTGTAGCGAAACCTGGGCACTACCCTAGCTTTTAAGCGTTACTTTACAATCCCTTAGAAGCAGCTATCTGTCGCAGATTTTCTACTATCCCAAGTCCTAAATTTTCTTGCTTGTTCTCTAGCAATATTTGCTCAATCCTCTGCCGTTCTACAGCATTTCCATCAAGGTAAAAATTAAGCAATAGCTCCACAAAAAGCTTGTTGTTATGAGTTACCTGGTTTTTTAAGTCGTTAAGCATTGTAATCACCATCAGACAAAGCGATGCCCGTAGATTATAGTAGTAGCTCTAAATAGGGTATCTGTCTAGACAACAGCAAACGCTCGCACCCATAAGCGAGTCGCAAAATGTCTCAAGTCCTTGTGTATTCAGTCTTAGCGTCGATATTGCTAATAACCAAGAGTTAGAAACGAAAGTCACTTTACTTTTGGCTAGGTATTTTAAAAATCTCAGGTATACCATAGATGCCCAGCAACCAGGGTGTCATTAAGCCTGTGTAGTACGCTTCTAATCTTGACTGTGAGACTGTTTCACCGTTATGTCGGGAAAGATATATTTCCCGACATTTCGTCAAAACCTTAGTAAGGCTATGAAAGATTTAATTTTGCATGATATTGACGTACACTGCCATGCAAGTTAAATTTACAACACTATTGCATATATATGTAAAATGAACAGTTTTGAATATTCAGGTTTTTGGTGGCTACCTTCTAATCCTGAAGACCAAGTTGCAGGCAACTTAAAATTTTCTAACAAAACCGGATTTTCTCTCGAACTTATAGGTAGTTTTAACAATTTTGATGTTGTATCATTTTACAAAGAAGAAAAATGTCCAATAATTCTTGGGATTGTTACTAATAAATTAATAACTTTATATGATTGCCATCAAAAAAACTATCATATCTCTTGCCCAGGTTTTACTACTCAAATATTGGGTGCTAGATTAGCGTTTATTGGACACCATTTTAATAATAAAGAAGAAATAAGGTTTAAAAATTTTGAAGTTGATTTTACTTATTTAAAATATTTATCACCTTTAGTACATGATTTTAATGTTGAAGATGAACTTGACGATTGTAAACATAATTACAGGATACATACTAAACGTTTTGCTATTAAAAATGATATAAAAGCCTCCATAACAAAAGGAGATATATACATTAAACAATGTATATATAGTGAAAATCAAAAATACATAATTAATATCAATAAGTCTGCATTAATTGAGGTTAAATTAAAGCAGCTATTTACATTAGATGAGATACTTGAGGAGTATATCTACCCTTTAAAAAACTTTATAACTTTAATTTCTAATCAACCTAATTTTGTCGAAAAACTCTATGTTTCTTTAGATGATTTACCTACAAAGATAGAAATTATTTTTTCTAATTCTAATTATATAGAGAAGATAAAAACTATAAATGAATTCAATTTCTTGTTAAAATTAGAAGACATCGAACAAGATTTCAGTTTAATTCTGCAAAAATGGTTCAATTTTTATGATGATTGTCATGACATAATTAATTTATATTTTAGTACTATCTACAACTCTAATTTGTATGTAGAAAATGAATTTTTATCGCTTGTTCAAGCATTAGAATCATTTCATAGGAGAATACTTGATAAATGTAACTCTTATACGGAATCTCATGAATTACGTTTAAATGCAATAATTGAAAGCGCTCCTATAGAATATAAAGACTGGTTGAAAGATAAATTGTTATTTAGTCATGAGCCAACACTTGTAGATAGACTAAATCAAATAATTAATTTAACAAAAATAACTGTTGACCCTCTGATTATTGATGTCAATAGTTTTGTAAGAGATGTAAAAAAAATTAGAAATTATCTAACACATTATAACGACCCTTCTCAAGCTAATTTGTTGAAAAATGACAATATTTTTAGAATCAATCAAGTACTTAATTTTACTATAAAAACTTTTTTATTAGTTCAGTTAGGATGTACAGCAGAATTTTGTAAGGAAAAAATTTCTCGTGGAAATGAATATAAATATTTAAAATTTTTAATAGATAAAAAACGTAATGAATAATTTTTCACAATTACTTCTCCTAATCGGGACTATTCGCATCAATTTCTAACTTTTCACCAGTGCCTATCTCTACACCATTACTAGCCACTGGTGACAACATAGCCAAACTTGCCGCCGCTCCCAACACCTGTTCGTCAGTTACTTCCAAATATCTCTGCAACTGCTCTAAGTTCCGATGCCCAGATATCTCCTGGATAACTCTTAGTGGGATGCCTGCATTGCTCATTTGCGACAATGCACTACGACGAAAACTATGCGTCGATACGCCAATTATCCCAGCTTGTTTGCAAGCTCCTCTCAAAATCCTAGAGGCAGAGTCTTCGCTGATGTGTCCATTACTGCGACCGGGAAACAAATAATCATCTCCTGCCAGTGGGTAGTATTCAGTGAGCAACCGCCGTAGGTCTTCAATCACTGGGATTGACCTAGTAGCCAGCTTCCCTTTAGTGTTTGACTTGCGAATCACCAGCCGGGGTCTGACATTGCCCTTGGGCGTGTAAATGTCTTGGGTTTGCAGCGTACAGCATTCGCGGATACGGCAAGCACTAAATAGGCAGACACCGAACAAAGCGCGATCGCGATCGTTGTCTAAGCCATCGCTGAAAATTAGCTGTATCTCAGACTGTGTGAGAACCTTAGCGCGACCGTGCCGATTGATTTTCATCGCTAGACTGTAGACCCTGTGATCCACAGATTACAACGATTTGACACCGATTAATCAGAATTTCAGTACTGGCGAGATTAGAACCCAAGCATTAACAGGACTTTCTAGAGAATTTCTGCGTAATGGTATTAACGAGAGAAAGCTAAAAAGCAAGATGAATGGTCGGAATCGACAGATAAAACGTAGTGACCTTGATAAATATAACTCTATATCTACACTTATAAAAAATGTAATCTGTTAAGAATGGCTAAAATGTTGATACAATCAACCCTGGAGTATTTAAATGGGTGAAACTTAAAAAGTCAGTATTAAAGTTTATTATCAAAAATGACTGATATATACGTGAGTAAAAGTAATATATGTACCTAGACATAAGAACTGAATTAATCAACGATGATTGCCTGAATTATTTAAAAAAGCTTGAAAATAATTCTATTGATTTAATTCTCACATCACCTCCTTATGCAGACCAGCGAAAATCTACGTATGGAGGTGTAAAGACAGACGAATATGTAAAATGGTTTTTGCCTATTTCTAAAGAACTTTTAAGAGTATTAAAACCAACCGGGACTTTTATTTTAAACATCAAAGAAAAGGTAATTGAAGGAGAGCGAAGTACTTATGTAATGGAGTTAATTTTAGAAATGAGAAAGCAAGGCTGGTTTTGGACAGAAGAATTTATTTGGCACAAGAAAAACTGCCATCCTGGAAAATGGTCAAATCGCTTTCGAGATTCTTGGGAAAGGTTGTTGCAGTTCAATAAATCTAAAAAGTTTAATATGTATCAAGATGCTGTTAAAGTACCTGTTGGAGATTGGGCTAAATCTAGACTAAAAACTTTATCAAATAATGATAAAGTTCGCACATCCTCTGCGGTCGGTTCTGGGTTTGGTAAAAATGTTTCAAACTGGATAGGTAGAGATACTGTTTATCCGACTAATGTTTTACATTTAGCTACTGAATCAAGTAATAAAAACCATAGTGCTGCTTTTCCTGAAAGTATTCCAGAATGGTTTATAAAACTCTTTACACAAGAGGCAGATACGGTTCTTGACCCATTTCTAGGTTCTGGGACAACTTCAGTGGTCGCAAAAAGACTTAACAGGCATTCAATAGGCATAGAACTATTGCCTGAATACTTCACGATTGCAAAGCACAGAATAGATAAATCAGAAACAAATAAACCTGTTATTGATAACACTTTACCTTTATTTAACATAGAATTAAGTGATATAAATGGCTGAAATTAATCTTCAAGAGCTTGAACAGTTTATTGAAACGGATATTATTCAACCGTTTTATTGCTCAAGACTTAACTCTTTACAAAATCAGAAACTAAACAAACTGCTGAAAACAAAAAATCCGTATCTTTTTATAGCTAAAAATACAAATATAGCCGCAGATTATGTTAAACAAATGTTAGATGCTTTTCTGTCTTCATCTGAAGAGACAATATTTGGTGGTTCGCTAGAAAAGTTGGCAATATTTGTAAATCAAAAAATTTATAATGGTTATAAACCACCTGAAGGCGAATTTCCAAGCATAGATTTAATTTTTGATAAAGATGAGTTTACTTACATAGTTGGTGTCAAATCAGGTGGGTATTGGGGTAATGCTGATTCAATTAGACAAATGATTACGAATATAACATTACATCATAAATCAAATATTAAACTTATAAGTGGTATATGCTATGGAACATCAGGGGTTAATAAGTGTGAAGTTAAGGATAAAAACAAAAAAGGGATAGATATTTTTTACTATAAATATGTAGGAAAAGATTTCTGGTCTTTAATCAGTGGTATTGATGAGTTTTACACAGACATAATTGAACCGTTAGGTAAGGCAATAAAAGGCAAAGATATAGCTTTTAAAGCAGAATATGACAAAAAATTGAATGAACTGACTCATGGGTTACTTAATGACTATTGTCACAATAATGAAATAGATTGGGAAAAAATTGTTCAATTTAACTCAAAACCAAGACAACTTCGCCAACCTCGTCAACCCCGCCATACCAACGCCAGCCGCAAAGCGAGAAGCAAAACAAGCTGATTTAAGCAGAGGCTTCACTCAATAAGTAGCCGAAATGTTGCACTGAATTTATAGGAGGATTCCCCAAGTGTTGCAGAACAACCTATATTAACTGGTTGTGTCAGTACAGGAAGCTTGTGGCAGTTTGCTTGTCTTGATAGAGTAAATAAACATTTTACTCTAGGGATTAATAGCTACAGAGTTGTGGAAGATATTGAGGAATTGATGAGAATATTAGTAAGGTTATTAAAGAACTGAGAGAGTTTCAAAAACATCCAACTTCCCACTACATTTTCCCAAATTCCCCTAACGTGGATAATGTGCGTTAATTTCAAGCTTTTGGTTAGTGTCTAGCTCTAGACCACTTCTAGCCACAGGCAGACACCGAACAAAGCGCGATCGCTCTCCAAGCCCACCGGAAAGGCAAGGGGGGCGTCTATAGGGGTTTGGGCGAATGGGGTTAGATAACCGAGAGAAAATGTACATTGGTTTTTTCAAAAGTTGCCGTGGCATCGCATTGTCCACCTTCAGCATTGTTATTTTTTGAATAAACATTGGGAAAGGAGTATAAATACTTATTTTTTATAAGTTACCCGCACCACTGTAGGATTTACCCGCACCACTTCCGCACCACTTTTACTAGATTTGAAAAAACTTTGGTGGAAAATTTGCAGAAAATATTTTCAAAAAAAATCTAATATAAAGTTTATCCAACCCGTCAAAACTGGTGCGGGTGGTGCGGGATGCTTATACAGCAAGCATTCTTGCTGCGGGAACTGGTGCGGAACTGGTGCGGGTGACTTAAAAAGTGGTGCGGGAATCGCTAACCTGGGGAATTTTGGCGGGAGGCGCGGCTATAGGAGTTATGCTCTAAAATTTTTGATAGGCATAACTTTCATAACTGCTATGACAGACCGCATCGACCAAATCATAGAGAAGCTTCACCAATTAAGGGAAATCAGACAGCAGCTAGTCAATGAGCCAATGTCACCGCCTGGGGTATGGATTCATCAGTATGAGGTGCGTAAGCAGTATAAAAAAGGTGGTGAAATTTATTGGTATGTATACGCCAAGTGGCAAGCTAACGAGCCAATTTTCAAGAGGAACCCAAAAGCTAGGCTAAAAGGGATTGTGAAGCGCGGTAAGAACCCAGAGTATACCTGCCACCAGCACATAGGCAGGGTAGGCAGTAGCACAGGGTTAGGAACTGATTCAGAGGTCGCGATCGCATATCAAGAGTGGGAAAATCGCAAGCGATTAGACGCGCTCGATAAAGCACTTGATGAGATAGAAAACGCGCTCATAGGAGTTATGCCAAATAAAAATAATGAGGCATAACTATTGTGTCGCAAAGCTAGGAGACGCGGCAACGCCGCCGTCGAGTAGGCAACGCAGTTGCCAGTCCAGCACAGCTACGCCACCACGCCAAACGCGGATATCCCTATACATAGCCACTAAAGAATAGATTCAAACTCAATGACTATACGAGAGGGCTAACGCATAAGTATACAAGAGGATATGTCCCGCACATGACTATACGAGAGGGTTAATGCATAAGTATACAAGAGGGTATAACTTTATCATAACTATACGAGAGGATAGCATAGGTACACGAGAGGATATGTCCCCACTATGGCTGTACGAGAGGGTTAAGAAATAAGTATACAAGAGGGTATAGCTTTATCATGACTGTACGAGAGGGTTAACGTATGGGTGTACAAGAGGACATGTCCCCACTATGACTATACGAGAGGGTTAGCGCATAGGTATACAAGAGGATATGTTTCTATTATGCCTATACAAGAGGATTTAGCTACTCCTTGGTTACATTCCTTGTTCTCTAGAGAACAAGGAATGTAACCAAGGAGTAGCTAAATCCTCTT
>NZ_DASQZC010000238.1:0-19478 GCF_035638895.1 Nostoc sp.
AAGACATGTTTGCTTGGCGCTTGGTGTGAATATTTTTCATGTGCTTCTTCACGGTGTTTATAGTGATGTAAAGCTTAGTAGCAATTTCTTTGTAGCTGTAGTTGCTTTTATAGAGAAACCAAATTTCAGCTTCTCGCGGCGTCAGATCAAATTTTTTAACTTCAGTGAGTGCTACATTTTTCACAGATTCATATTGATTTTCTATAGTCACCAATAAACAAGGTATTTCCAACCCCTCTAAATCTAGTATTCTCACCCTAATCCGAAAAATATTAGACTTATCAAGTACAATTTCATCCGACAGAATTAAAAGTTTATCATAAAACAAATACCCACTATTGAATAACGGTTCACAAAGATTCCAGATGACTGGTGGTACAAAATTTTGGTTGAATTTCCCTTCATTGAATTGACAGCAAAGGCGACGAGCCGATGCATTAGCATGAACTACTTCACCATTTTGGCTTAAAATTAATATGCCGTCTTCTAAGCCTTCAATTATTTCTTGCAAAAAATAAGCTCGCTTCGAGTTATATAAGTCAATACTATTTAGGTTTTGTGCAGCTACTGTTTTTATTAATGTCTTTGTTCGGGTGCTCATAAAAAAATTATAATGTAGAGAATACTGCTGATTAGTAGTTAAGGGTAGTTGAAACACTATCTATTTCTTGGATGATTATCTGAATAAATTGGGTGAATATTACAGACTAATCATGGTGATGGCAGCAACCCAAGTGTTGCTTAGGACTATTTTCTTGAAATACTCAATTTGCAATTTATGTAGTCTGTTTGCATTAAATTATTAACTTACATGCTTTAAATACAATTCTTAAATTGCCTATTTCGGAATTCGCTTCCAATAAACTTTAAATAATCTTCCCCCGCTAGTGATCCCCTTGAGAATGGACTGAAAGAGCAAAAGAGCCAGCCTATTGAAGCCGCTTTTCCTAAATAGCGATCGCCCCAAAAGACAAAAATTTTTTATACTGTAATAAAAATATACATCCAAATATTTTTATATGCAGGTATTGACCTGGGAATAAAATTGATATTTTGTATAAATTTTGATATTAGTAACAAAGAGAATGGGACATGGAGTAAAATTTAATTCCTATTCCCCATACCCCATTTTCTCTAAGTCCGTCCAGCAAGTCTGGCAACTACTGTAGCTAACTCAGCTGCCTCAATAGGTTTAGGTAAATGTAGCTGATAACCTTCTTGTATAGCTCGCATCCGATCCTCTGCCGTGGTATAAGCTGTTAACGCTGCGGCGGGAATATTTCCCCCTAGTTCTGGTGGTTGCGATCGCACTTTGCGGATCAAAGAATAACCATCCTCATCGGGCATACCAATGTCGCTAACTAAAACATCTGGTTTCCACTGTGTAATTACCTGCAATGCTTTTTCAACTGATTCTACAGCCTGAACTTCGGCTTGGTACTGTTCGAGGATTGTGGTGATGAAGTCACGGGTATCGGCTTGGTCATCTACAACTAGCACGCGTACACCAAGGAGGGAGAGAGGGATGGAGAAAGAGAGGGGCAAAGGGGCAATGGGGTGGAGCGGCGGACTCTTGAGAAGTGGTAATTTGACTGTAAACGTCGCCCCTTGTCCAATTCCTGGACTATTTGCGTAAACAGTACCGCCATGTAATTCTACTAAATTATGCGCGATCGCTAATCCTAGTCCTAATCCACCATAGGATCTAGTGCTAGAACTATCAGCTTGACGAAAGCGCTCAAAAACGTAAGGAAGAAAATCAGGGCTGATACCAATACCTGTGTCAATTACCTGAATCTGGGCGTATTTATCCGTTGTGTCTTGTTTTTCTTGGCTAGTGACTACAGACAATTGCACCTCTACCCGTCCTCCTCTGGGTGTGAATTTGATGGCATTCGATAGCAGATTCCAAATTATTTGCTGCAAGCGCTCAAGATCACCGGATACTAAAAATTGAGAATTTTCGCCCAACATGGTTTGGGATTGTGATTCTCTTGATTCTAAATTTTCGTGATTGATTCCTAATTCTAAATCTGAATTTGACGCGAAAGTGACCACGGGGAGTATCCCCGGTGGCGCATTTCGGGTTTCTTTTGAGGGAATAAGGGAAAATCTTAAATCGATTTCTTTGGATTGGGCGGCGAGGCTCACAGTCTCTAGGCTCGACTCAATCATTGGAACCAAATTACAAGTACGGACATTAAGGCGTAACTTGCCTCTCATCATCCGTGATATATCCAGCAGGTCTTCAATTAGCTGGGTTTGCGCTTTTGCATTGCGTTCAATTGTCTCCGTAGCCCTAGCTATCAGGGTTTCACTAAGCTTACTTCGTTGCAGTAATTGCGCCCAGCCAAGGATGGCATTGAGAGGCGATCGCAATTCGTGGGACAATATTCCTAGAAACTCATCCTTCATGCGGTTAGCCTCTTGCAACTGCTCAGTTTGTTGTTGCAAAGAAGCAATTAAACTAGCTCGTTCCATTGCGATCGCTATTTGGTCGCATACTGCTTGCATCATCCCCTTTTGATTGTCAGTGAAGCTTAAGCGAGTGCGGCTGCCAAAAGAAAGAGTGCCTAACAAGCGTCCTTGGGCGATCAATGGGTATGCATAATAAGCAGTTATCCCTAAAGAACGAATCAATGCGGTTTGCGAGTCAGTAGATTGCTGCACATTCTCTACAGCTAAGGGATGGCGTTTCTGCGCTACACCACCGGAAACCCCTTCACCCACTGCCAACGATTCGATTTCCTTTGCTATCTCCTGGGAAATACCACTGTAAGACCCCAACCGCATTATTTGAGACTTATCCTCAACCAAATAGTTCAAATAAACTTCTATTCCAATTTGCTCTCTTAGTTTTCGGTAGACACTATCGATTAGTAATACTGGTTCCTGGCTTGATAGTAAATCGTTAGCTGTGTCAAATAGTAGCTTTAGCCTTTTGTAACCTAACGAGAGGGCTTTTTCTGCCTGCTTGAGGTTGCTAATCTCTTGGAACACCAAGATACAGGTAGCAGGATGACCATGCATTGCTGGCAAGGTGTCAGCAAATACTAATAGAGAACGCACACCACCGGGGGTGTGCCAGTCTACCTCCAATCCATTTAGGCGTTCGCCAAGGGCAACCCGCACTCCTGGCATTTGTTCATTGGGGATGCGATCGCCAGCTGCATCTGTATAGTGGTAGACTGTGTGATACTCTGCAGCTGGTACACCTTTGGGAAATTCGCCCCCAGCTAATTCGTTAGCAGAGCGATTGGCAAAAGTTACCCGCGCCGTTCCTGGTTCAATAAACAACAACGGTCTTGGCATCAGATTTAACACATTCTCTAGCCATTTTTGCTGATTTAGAAGTACTTCCTCTGCCTGTTTGCGCTCTGTAATATCTAAAAATGCACCAACGCGTCCTCTGGTTTTCCCCTCTTCGTCAAATAAAGGTGCAACATACTCTAACAGGTTGACAATTTTTCCATTTTCATGGATAACATCGAGTTCACAACCTAGAACTTCAATACCATGAGTTGCAGAGTATTGCATCGGGAGTTCCTCTGCTGACAGTTCCCTTCCCTCGCGGTAGATTTTAAAGCTTGTCGATTTTTTGTCCAAAGAAACGTTGAGGGAGGCATTTGTATCTGATGGTATTCCCAACTGCTTGGCAAAAGCAGGGTTAACCTTGATATTTTGGCATTCTGGATCTTCGGCAATGCCAATTCCAATCGGAATTACTTCCAACAGAGTTTGTAACTCAGTAATGCGGCGCTGTAGATCCTTGTTTAGTTGTAATATTTTTTCCTTAGCCACTTTTTGTTCGCTGATGTTGCGAGTCACAGTTGCTAAGGCAATTGGCTCACCTGTCTTGTTGTCTTTAACAGTGAAGATATTGTAATCAACTGGTATCGGTTGACCTGTTTGGAGATGCCGAAAGCAGAATTCTCCCTGCCAGCGCCCTTGTAGTAGCACAGTCGGCAGTATATATTGTTGAAAATAGGCTTTATCTTTGGGCATGAAGTAATCTAATACTACCTTTTGCCTGACCTCATCAAGGCTGGAAAGCCCTACCAGCTTTTGACCTGCATCATTGATGTAGAGTAATTGACCCTCAAGGGTGGCGATGCCGATAAAGTCAGAGCTATTTTCTACCAGCGACACTAATTTTTGTTGCTCTGCTTCTGCTTGCTTGCGTTCGCTCAAGTCGAGGATAAACGCTACTGACTCGTCGCGGTTTTCTCCTAGCAGCACGTAACCAATTAAAATCGGGATGCGCCTACCATCCTTGTGAATATATTCTTTTTCGTAAGGCGTACAAGCAGCGTTGGTGCTTCCCTTTGCTTCGGCGACACCTCGCTCATCCAAGTATAAATACTCTGGTGGTGTGATATTGCGCCAACTTAACCTACCTGCTAACAAATCCTCCTGCGTGTAACCAATCATCCTCAAAAATTCGTCGTTTGCCTGTTGGATATTGCCATACACATCGCCAAACAAAATGCCGATGACGTTAGAATCTACGAAACTTCCCAGTTTAGCTTCGTAAGTTCTGAGTGCTTCTTGGGCAAGATCGCGCTGATTGCTGAGGCGTTCAATAACCCTAGCACTTTGCCAAATTAAGATAGTAAAAATCACAATCAGGACGATCGCAAATACCGACACCGCAAAAGCCGGATCGTATTGTCCTGCCCGTTGACCTTCAACAATTACCCACCCCAATATAGAAGGTACTACGATCGCGGCAATTAATAAACGACGTGCAAGTAAGCCGCCGTAACTATCACTTGTAACTACCCTCATTAAACCTTGTTCAGCCCGCGCCCACAGAATGCCCATACTTAATAAGCTGAACAACGCCGCCGTGTGTAAAGCCATTGATGTTGTATAAGGGGCAAGTCCATAGAGAACTTTCACTTTGTAGGCATAGCCCATGAGCGCCTGAAAGGAAATTAAAGTTGCGATCAGAGCGATAATCTGAGCATACCAATAACTGCGGTGGGTTTTTGGATGAATCAAAATCTGTAGGGCAACGCTAACCAGCATAAAGTTCAGTGCTGTGTTCGCCCCCATTCGCCCTGGATGCGATGTCGCTATGCTAGTTGACAAATCACGAAACAGTAGCTCATCAATGCCAAGATTCCAGCCAAACAGATATTCACAAAGTGTAAGCGCACCTATTGTAGTGACAGCTATCGCACAGACCCTAGAAATTAGAAGGGAGCTATGGGGGTAATTTTCAATTCTTTTTTCCTCCCTGCTCCCCTGATTTGTTGCTTTTAAAAATAGCCACAGCGACACACCACATAGCACAAAACACAGCGCTGTATTTACTTTCATTGTGGCAGGACTACCAGGGAAGCCGCGCTTAAGAACTTCAATGCCAAGACACCAACCAACTAGTACCAAGCTGCCAACAAAAACAGCGATCGCACTTGCGACTTTTGCCACAAGTGAATTTGTAGGGATTTTAGATATATCTTGCAGCCGCAAGCGGTTAACATTTAACATTGATTGTTCTCTAACCGCATGTATCTAGGGTAGTAAACTTAGGTATTTCTTACGGTTTAGCCATTTCTGTCTTTTGCATTTTATGTTACCCATTGACTTTGTTTTCATCTACCTCTGTGCATATTTTTTCTTGCACAATTTAGAGTAAGAAATAATGGTGGCTCAAAAAACCACCTTTGCGAGTATTTCAAAATTGCAGAGTATGTTGCTTACCATCATCTTGGAAACGTTGCTCCCCAACACCAACAAGTTCTACAATTACTTCACGCGCTGGAGGTGTCCATTCTCCCATTCTCGCTCCAATTTCCACTACTGTTTGATTAGATTTAGTAAATACGCTAATAGTTGCTAGCGAAAACTTTTTATCTAGATAGTCGTTCGTCTGTCCATCATCTTCAAATAGCTGATATTCGTTATTACCAGGCCAAATCCGTAATCGGATCTCATCAAGTGGGGCTTGATCAACGTATTGCCTGACAGGTTGCATGGGAACGATCGCACCACCACGGACATACAGTGGCATTCTTTCAAGCGGTGCATGAGCAAGAATGTGAATCGGGCCTTCGTAGCGATCGCCACTCCACCAATCATACCAAGTGCCAGCAGGTAAATAGACAGCTCGATGCTCAACTCCAGGGCGGTAAATTGGTGCAGCCATCAGCGACGCACCTAGTAATACTTGATCGTAGAGACTATAGGTTTTCGGATCGTTAGGGAAATGGTACAATAATGGTCTTAAAATCGGTGCGCCTGTTGTTACCGCTTCCCAAAAAAGAGTGTAGATATAGGGGAGTAGTTGATAACGTAGATTAATGTATTCTCGACAGATATTTTCAACGCGATCGCCAAATACCCAAGGTTCATGACGAGCAGTAGACATTGCCGAATGACCGCGCATCAATGGGTAAAGCATTCCTACCTGCATCCACCGAGCGAATAATTCAGCTGTCGCGTTACCAGCAAACCCGCCAATATCGCAACCCACAAACCCCACACCCGAAAGTCCCATATTGCAAAGCATCGGCAGAGACATTTCTAAATGCTCCCACAACGATTGGTTATCTCCCATCCACACAGAAGACCAGCGTTGCACACCAGCATAACCCGATCGCGTCAACACAAACGATCGTTCTGAACCTCGATGCCGTTCCAACCCTTCATAGCAAGCTTTAGCCATCATCAACCCATACAAATTATGCACTTCCGTATGAGTCACATCAATTCTTAATTTTGTTAGCGCAGCGTTAGCGAGTCCGCGAGCGTCATTTTGAATTTTGAATTGAAAGTTCTCCTCCTCTCCCCCTGCTTCCCCTGCTCCCCCTGCTCCCTCATCTCCCCCCTGCGGTGCATCTAGGGGAAACCAAATCTTTTCACCATCATCACCGAAAGGGCGATCGTTTATGGCAGGTTCGTTCATATCATTCCAAATTCCTGCCACACCAAGATCAGTTAAGCTTTTATGTAAATCAGCCCACCAGTTAGACACATCAGGACGCAAAAAATCAGGAAAAACAGCTTTCTCAGGCCAAACGTAGCCGTGGAACAAGGCACCATCAGCTTTCCGCACAAAATAGTCGTTTTCTAAGCCTTGGTCAAAAACATGATAATTACCTTCTGGTTCATACTTCACACCAGGGTCAATGATTGTTACTGTTTTGAAACCATCCTGTGCTAAATCACGAATGAGTTTTGCTGGGTTAGAGAAGCGTTGAGGACTCCAAGTAAATACCCGATAACCCCGCATATAGTCGATATCCAAGTGAATAACATCACAGGGAATGCGACGCTGACGAAATTCTTGCGCTAGTTCCCGCACAACAGTTTCTGATTCATAACTCCAGCGACATTGATGATAACCTAGCGCCCATTTCGGCGGTAATGGCATTCTCCCGGTTAGCTGAGTGTAAGTCTCCAAGATTTGGGCAGGTTCGGGGCCATAGATAATGTAATAATCCAATTCACCGCCACGAGTTTCCATCTTCCAAATACCTGGTTGTTCAGCACCGATATCAAATTGACTCCAAAAAGTAGTGTTGAAAAAGATTCCATAGCCTAACTCTGGGCGCAAAGCCATAAAAAATGGAATTGCTTGGTACATTTCATCAGTCAATGCATCATAATCTAAGGCATCCGTTGTCCAGTTGGTTTTTACTTCGCTGAGTTTGTCCAGAAAGCCTGTGCGTTCACCAAAACCATAGAAATGTTCATCGGCTGCAATTTCTTTCCATGCTGCAACTGCACCCATCCGCCAACCTATACCCATCTCTGCATCTTGGGCAAAAGGGCGATTAGCTTTGTCGAAACAGACAATGCGGCACTTTTCACGCTGGACGCACACACGAATCTGTGCTGTTTCAATTTCTACCGTTGCTTCATTTTCTTGCACCGTAAAAGGTGTTGTTGCCCATTCTGCATCATCCAGTGCCACTGCCCAAGAACGCCGAGGCATAAATTCCCCAGTTGGTGCAAAACGCACGCGGAGTAAATTGGGTGCAAGTACGCTGATAGTAAGGCGTGAGTCGCCACAGTCAAAATTAATAATATTATTGTCGGACGTTACAGCTTTTATATCGCTAACAGTTGTCCAAGGTTGGTTAGTAGTGGGTAGTTTTCCGAAATATTGCGGCATATCAGTTATTTAGCAGGTAAACACTTGTCCGCATTCATGATTACAGACATATTCACCATCAAACTCTTTCTTTCGCTAGAGGTTGGGTAAAAAATTAGCAGATATTTCTTAACAGAGAGTGATTTTCGTGATGCACAAGCTTGTGTATTTATCACATAAATGTTTTATTGAGTGGGCAAACAGCCCACTTTTTTATTGTCAATCTCGTAAATATACGGAAACTTCTTGTTCTTGGTTATGGTCACTTGATAAGCTGTTGCGCCTTTAATTTGCACTAATATTTTTTCAATATGCTTGTGGGGTGGGCATCTTGCCCGCCCTGATTGTGCAAGTTGTATACATAACAGCTTACCACCTTAGACAGTAAGCAGGTTCCCATTGTAATCCACAAGCGTGGACATAGCCCAATCCACGCATCCCAGCCCTTTATGTCTATGTAACTTACTCTAACTCTTCGATATACTGACGTTCGCATCTAAAGGTGCTTACACTTACTGTTATCTATTACCAGCTTCTCTTCAATTGTATTTATATATACAATGATTATAATTTATTAGTCAATTTAACGCAGACTTAAAATACTTTCAAATCCAGACTATAGATGTTTCCTCATGGAAAAAATTCGCACTAATCAACCAAATATTAGCATAATTCTTTATATATCCACTAAAACTTGATGATAGCTATATCAAACGCCACATTAAAGATTTTTGCGACCAAAACCCTATATACTAAATTAGACTTTGATAAATTTGAGAGTTTTGTTAATTGCAACACCAAAAACTATTAATTTTTAGATGAAATACTAGCGTATCTTATAGTCTATAGTTTTTAAAGTTTAGTTAAAACTATATCCAGTATCATCAAAAAACTGCAAACTTCATGTGGTGCAAAAATCAATCGGGGAGTGAAAACATGAATTTACGTAGAGATGCATTGCAAATCCTCAAAGAAACTAGCCGAACTTTTTATATCCCAATTAGTGTTTTACCGCCAGGATTACAAGAAGCAGTAGCATCAGCATATTTGTGTATGCGTGCCATTGATGAAATAGAAGATCATCCCGAATTAGATAACGCTACTAAAGCAAAGCTGTTAAGAACGATTAGCCTGACATTACAGGCAGGGGTTGATGGCTTCGCAGCAGATGCTTTCTTTGCAGGATTTAATGGGTATGATAATACCTTAGAAGAAGTCACAGTAAGGATTAGAGAATGGTCGATACTAGCACCAGAGACCATTGCGCCTCGAATTTGGGATGCCACTGCTGCAATGGCAGACCGGATGGCTTACTGGGCAGAAAGAAACTGGAAAATTTATACAGAATCTGATTTGGATCGTTATACCTTTGGGGTTGCAGGTGCAGTCGGATTGTTACTATCGGACTTATGGACTTGGTACGATGGAACGCAAACTAACCGTACCCAGGCGATCGGGTTTGGCCGGGGTTTACAAGCAGTTAATATCCTGCGTAACCATACTGAAGATTTAGGGCGTGGGGTAGACTTTTTTCCAGAGGGTTGGAGTGCAGAAAATATGCAAGAGTATGCCCGGCGCAATCTAGCCCTGGCAGAAGCTTATACCAAAAACCTTCCTACTGGCCCAGCCTTAGATTTTTGCCAAATTCCCTTAACGTTGGCTAATGGCACTCTTGATGCCCTTGCTAGTGGTAAAGAGAAACTCAGTCGCAGTGATGTTTTTGCACTTCTCGAACAACTGATTAGTGTAAACATGAAAGCCAGCTAATACTCTGGTAACGACTAATGGAGATAATTTTAAATTGCCTCCAAACTTGGGCATCCAAAATTCTACAGCGATTTTCTTTAAGGGAGTTAGTGTGGTCTTATATCAGGTTCGGTTAAACACTTATAATGTCTCTAGCTTGGAGAGCCACTGCACCCTTGGGGTTTCTCGACAACCGAGCAAATGGCGTATTAGAAACATAGACCTAAACGCGAACAGCGTCTGGTGAAGAAGGGGTTTTCCGCAGGGCAACCCAACATTTTATCCTTATTGATGTTGGGTTTCACTGCTGTATTACTACGGGGATCTTGCTAAAACCCAACCAGCTTACATTGATAGATTTTATTATAAGTTATCACCCGAACTTGATATTATCCCTTGGTGCTAACCTTGCCCTTTGCGAGAAGAGGAGACGCCCGTTTTAGGTGTAGGTCGATAGCGCGGTGCTAATGCTGCGTTATCAGTCCAAACCGCCATTTCGACTTTGCTTCAAATAGAGGAACTGAAAAAGTTCTAAGAGGGTATTATAACAAATTAGTATATACTATAAAGTAATTTAAATACTATTTAACATTCTGGGTATAATAATTTTCTTATTTGGCAAATAGTTTACGTAATATTAGCTAAACTTTAAAAAATCTTCAAAGCATTTCCAGCAAAAATTACCTGGCAAGAGTTGATTAATATCTAAATAATTGAAAGAGAGTATAACAACTCACCATGATTCTTCGTGCAGCGAGTTGACAGTGCATGAGCTACTGCTTAAATCCTACCTGTCCCAATCCAGAAAATTTGGTATATAGCCAAAAGTGCCAGTCTTGTGGCTCGCAACTACTGTTGCGCGATCGCTATCAGGTGATCAAACCATTAGGTCAGGGTGGCTTTGGAGCAACCTTCTTAGCCAACGATCAAGGCTTACCAGGAGAACCGAGTTGCGTAATCAAACAATTACGCCCATCAGGAAGCGCCCCACACGTTTTACAGATGGCCAGAGAACTCTTTGAACGAGAAGCCAAAACTTTAGGTAAGATTGGCAATCATCCCCAAGTACCAAGATTGTTAGACTATTTTGAAGATCATGAACAATTCTACTTAATTCAAGAATACATCAGTGGTGATACCTTGCAGGAAGAGGTCAAACTTAACGGCATCTTAAGCGAAACTGGAGTCAAGCAATTTTTGAGCGAGACTTTGCCACTACTGCAATACATCCACGAGCAAAAGGTGATTCACCGTGATATCAAGCCAGCCAACTTAATTCGCCGTACTCAAGATGCCAGAATGGTACTAATCGACTTTGGTGCCGTCAAAAACCAGATCAGCCAAGGTGCGGTAAATCAATCAGGACAGACAGCATTAACTGCCTATGCTATTGGTACTCCTGGTTTTGCACCTCCAGAGCAAATGGCTATGCGTCCAGTCTACGCCAGTGACATCTATGCACTGGGGGTGACATGCATTTATTTACTGACTAGCAAAACTCCTAAAGATTTAGATTACAATCCCAACACTGGCGAGATGATGTGGGAGCAACTTGTACAAGTGAGTGACCACTTGGGCAATGTATTGCGAAAAATGTTAGAGGTGTCTGTACGTAATCGCTATCAGTCAGCGACAGAAGTTCTCAGAGCATTGGAAATAGAACCATATTTAGAAAGTTTAGCAAAGGGTTTATTAATTAAATCAGATACTGGGTCTAAAGAGCGAACACACAACCACCTGGATAATTCTGCTGTTTTATGTAATAACTCTGCTGCTACCAGTACAGGAGTAGCACAGGTAGCGGCAGCAATTCGCGCTAGACGAGCCAAGGCAGCAGCAGAAGCAGGTGGATTACACCAGGGTTCTGGAATGGCCAAATCAACAACTTTTGTTAACAGCAACAGTAATGGTTCACAAGTTAAAACTTCTAAAGTTGAGCGTAAATTAGATACTCAAGGTTTATTAACTGCCTATCAGAAAGGAAGACGAGATTTTGCTCTACACAATTTAAGTTTACTGAATCTGCAAGGTGCTGACCTATCCCAAACAAATTTTCATTCCACTCAATTGCAAAAAACTAATCTCCAGGGAGCTAATCTTCACAATAGTGACTTTGGCAGAGCCAGTCTCACTAGAGCAAATCTCAAGGATGCTAATTTGAGCAAAGCATACTTTAACCATGCTGATTTAGAAGGGGCAGACCTGCGAGGCGCAGACCTCAGCAATGCTTGTCTTAGTAATGCCAACCTCCGAGGAGCTAATCTGTGTGGTGCTAATCTTACCAGTGCCAAAATTTCTGATGAGCAGCTTGCACTAGCAAAAACAAATTGGATGACCATCCGCCCCAATGGGAAACGAGGCTTGTTATAAGTTGAAAGGTTAAATTTGAGAGTTACTTGCTTGCCCTGTCTCCCAGATTAGTACCGCAAGGCGGAAATAAACCTACTATTTCATTACAGTCAGAAAGCCCAAAATTAAAGTATATGTGACTTTTGACTTTTGACTTTTGGCTTTTGACTTCCGCCTTGCGGTACTAGTTCCCTCTTTTTTAAGGGTGCTTAGGCCAAGTCTTAAACTCAACTGTATTGTTTTATAAAGCTGACAAGCCTTCTATTTTCTTATGAGCTTAGATAAATCAACCCTTATTCTTATCGAGAAAACTCAGATTTATTCAGAACTGACCAAAGAAACAGGATTTTTATATCCTATTTAACTTCGAAGAATTGCAACCCAACCCGGAGATCCCCGACATCGTAAAAGTTGTCGGGGATCTTGTTGATCGCGAATAATCCGGGATTGTTATAGTTGGGTTAAACGATAGTTATCGCTATTGCAAATATTAGTAAATATCCCATATCCAGCAAAAATACGTAGATAGGTGGCGATTCTTAATCAAATATTTATAGGACTCATATTTGATTTTTGAACAAAACAGGGACATAATGGCAGTTTATTGTTGTGCCCGTACTTTTAACTTATTCCAAGGACAAACGCCAAAAAAATGATTGCTCATGATAATAGTAGCAATCATTTCGTTAGGCTTTCTGTAATTCATCAATACCTTGCAAAAAGTGGGTTAGCTGTCTTTGCAACCCACTACACATTAAAAGTTGCAGATTGATAAATCCACACTGCTTATTCTTCTGGCTCTAAATCGACTTCTTCCTCTTCATCTCCTTCACTGGGTTTAGCTACAGAGTTAGCAGAAACAACAGCGCCTTTATCTAACTTTTCACGCACCAGTTGCTTAATTTGTTCAGCAAATTCGGGCTTTTCTTCTAGATACTTAATGGCGTTGTCTCGACCTTGAGAAATGTTGTCACCATTGTAGCTGTACCAAGCTCCCTTTCGGACAAGCACGCCAGTTTCTTCTGCTAAGTCTACAATACAACCCAAAGTAGAAATTCCTTTGCCAAAAATAATGTCAAATTCCGCAATCCTAAAAGGTGGCGCTACTTTATTTTTAGCGACTTTAACTTTGACGCGGTTACCAAATTCTTCTGTACCTTTTTTCAAAGTTTGAATCCGGCGAATATCCAAGCGCACTGAAGCGTAGAACTTCAATGCGTTACCGCCAGTTGTGGTTTCTGGGCTACCGTAGGTAACACCGATTTTTTGCCGCAACTGGTTAATGAAAATTACTGTGCAGCCAGATTTACCGATATTTCCAGTAATTTTACGTAAAGCTTGGCTCATCAACCGCGCCTGCAAACCAACGTGAATATCACCCATGTCGCCTTCAATTTCAGCACGGGGAACCAGTGCTGCTACTGAGTCAATGACTACAATATCAACCGCAGCAGAGCGAACAAGCTGATCGACAATTTCCAAAGCTGATTCGCCTGTGTCAGGTTGGGAAATCAGCAAATTGTCAATATCTACACCCAATGCCGCAGCATAAGTGGGATCAAGGGCGTGTTCAGCATCAACAAAGGCAGCAATACCGCCATTTCTTTGCACTTCTGCCAGCGCGTGTAGCGCTACTGTAGTCTTACCGGAACTTTCCGGCCCATAAATTTCAATTACCCGCCCCTTGGGTAAACCACCACCCAATGCTAAATCAAGGGTGAGCGCCCCACTGGAAATGGTTTCCACCCGCATTCGGGTAGCATCGCCCAGGCGCATAATTGCTCCTTTACCAAAGCTGCGCTCAATCTGGTTAAGCACCATAGTCAGCGCTTTTTGCTTGCCAGAAGTATCCGTGTTGATAGCCATTCCTGCCTCTAATGCCTCTAAATATATGGTTTTAAGGAGTGTTGCTCTGGGAGTTTGAGTAGAACAGATATACTATTTTAACCAGAAAATTCTGGAATAGGACTTCTCAAATCAAAAAAAGGGTATGACAAGATCGTAACTCGATCGCTACCAGATTAGGGTAGTCTTGCACAATGATACCAACTTGCATTCAGAGATAGCTTTTTTTGGCTGGGTAAGCAAGGGGTTTTGAAGAAAAAATAAATTACCAAAACACACTGTCAGTAGAACCGGACTCGTGAGCATTTGCGAAGGTTGCTAAATTAGGAGCGATCGCCCATGCCAATCAGCATATCATCTACAGCAGCTTCATCAGGTCGGGGTTAGATGTAAAAAGCTTTTAGGGTAGTAGTGAAGGGATTATCAATGCTTTAGATGACTTTTAGCCGCAAGATGTTTGGCTTGCACTTCAGTGTGCTTGAGAGGAAAGGCCATTTGCTGTTGATTAGAGGTTTGAATGTATAAGCCGCAGGTTAGTGTTCTAGGTTCTGAGGCATAATTATAACCTTAGGCTTTTGTTTTCTGTCATTAGCGTAGGTGTGTTAATTTGGCTTAAATCCTCAGTTTTGAATGCTCAGTTGTTAGTTCAGGACGAAATACGGCTCTTGGCTTGAACCAGCTGATAGTGAGCAGCTATCTGGTTATCAAAGTTTATATCGAGTTGATAGTGGTGAATATCGAATTGTTTACAGGTATTTTCCCGATCAAGATTTAATAGAAGTGATTTTAGTCGGTAAGCGCAATGATGATGATGTCTATAAAAGATTGAAGGGTTTACTGGGTTAATCTTTGGTTTTCATTAAAATGCTAGAATCGCTTCATACCAATTCTTTATGAAGATGGACAGAATAAAACGCTTGAAACTCTTCCCCAACAAGAAACTTGTTCTATGCAGCCTCACATAAATTTGGTATCAGCACAAATGCTTTCAGGCATCTTTGATGACTTTTGACCTTCCCGACTCTCTAATTCTCGATACTGCACTTTCAGTTTCTGGATTAACTGACTATATCCGCTTGCTATTAGAGCAAGATGAACAATTACGCCAAGTTTGGGTAACTGGCGAAGTCTCTAGCGCTAACCACCATCGCAGTGGTTTATTTTTTACGCTGCAAGATACCGATCGCACCGCCGGAATTAAGTGTGTGATATGGAATAGCCAATTGCCAAAACTCGCCCAGATACCTGTTCCCGGTGAGCAGATAATCATTTTGGGTAGTATTCGCGTCTACCCGCAACGGGGAGAGTATCAGTTATCAGTTTGGCAGACTTTACCTGCTGGTGTTGGTTTACAGGCGCTACGTTATCAACAACTCAAAAATCGCTTGCTGGCTGAGGGGTTGTTCGATGCTCAAAGAAAGCGATCGCTCCCAACCCACCCCCAAACGATCGCTGTCGTCACTTCACCAACTGCTGCTGCTTGGGGTGATATTCAAAAAACTCTCAGACAAAGGTATCCAGGTTTACAGGTTTTATTTTCTCCGGCTACAGTACAAGGTGAGCAAGCGCCTGAATCTATCGTCAAAGCAATTGAGCGGGTGGAAAGAGATGGCCGCGCCGAAGTGCTAATTTTATCGCGTGGTGGTGGTGCGGTTGAGGAATTGGCTTGTTTTAATGATGAACGAGTGGTGCGATCGCTTGCTACTTGTTCTATTCCTGTAATTACTGGTATCGGTCATCAACGAGATGAATCTTTAGCAGATTTAGTTGCAGATGCTTGTATGCATACACCGACTGCGGCGGCGGAAAGAGTTGTACCAGCACTTTCAGAGTTGTATACTGAGCATCGGGGGCGAGTTGTGGCTTTACATGATGCAGTGCATGACTTTGGGGAAAATTCTCTTAATAAACTGCAAGTATTGCGAAATCGTTTGCGACGTTTGCGGTTAGATCAACAAGTGCAGCAGGAGGTAGAAAAGCTAGCTTGGAAGCGTCAGCATTTGGTGCAAATTACGACGGGGCGATCGCAGCAAGCAACGCAGCATCTAGAGTTGTTGCGGCAAAAGTTAGCTAGTCTTGACCCGAAAGCGGTGTTACACCGTGGTTATGCGGTGGTGAGACGGGAAGATGGGGCGATCGCTCGTTCTGCGACGGAGTTGGCTGTGGGGGAAGATTTGTTGATTCAGTTGGGGCAGGGTGGGGTTAAAGTGAAGGTTATGGAACTAAACGAACCGCAAAGGCGCAGAGGGCACAGAGAGGTTAATGGTTAAACGTAAGAGTGCTTCTACTTCTGAGGAAGGTTGGAATTATGAGGCAAAGGTTGCTGAAATAGAGGGAATTATTGCTCGCATTGAGGCGGGTGAGTTAGATTTGGAAGCTGTGTTTGAGCAATTTGCAAGTGCTGTTGAGTATTTGCGTCAGTGCGAAAGTTTTTTGCAGCAGCGACAGCAACAGGTAGAGTTGTTGATTGAAACCTTAAGCGATGAGTAGAAGCGAGAGCCTGCTGGTGAAGTTCTTCGGGTTTAATAAGTAATCGGATGCTTTTTAGCGGCTTTCCGTAGGCATCGCGTAGATATCCAACCTAATACAATCCACGCAGATACACACCTTCAATCAACATCTGTGTTTGTATTGTCTTTTAATAGCACTTCTCGAATATGATTTCACTAGCATAGCCGCGTGGGCAACAAAAGCACATTTCCTGGCGATACCGATCATAACGCAGCCAAAGAAATTGCTTACCTAACTTTGAGAGGATTTATTCTTCATTTGAGGATTGACACTCTCCAGTCGTAAAAGACTCAGCTAGCTTTCATCCTGTGCCTGAAGTCCGAAGCTGTGGCAAAACCCCTACATAAATGAGGATTTTTGCGTTATTTTCAAAACATTGATGCCTTCAAGCCGCACACTCGTGACTAGAAGTCATGAGTTAGGCGCTCTATATTAAGTGTGACTTTGTGTTAAAATTAAAACTTATTCAGCAAATTCAATAAATTGTCATTCATCCAAAAAGCATGGATGTAAACAGTCTTACAAAACTAATCTCACCAACGGCAACATTCAAATTATAGAGAATCGTTTAAAGCTTCCGAAACTAGGTTGGGTAAGGTTCCACAAATCCCAAGACATTACTGGGAAGCTTCTAAACGTTACCATTAGTCGCACTCCGAGAGGTAAATATATTGCTAGTATCTTGTGTGAGACTGAGATAGAGAAATATTCCCAGGTAACACAGAATATTGGCTTGGATTTGGGGCTGAAGTCTTATCTAACTACCAGTAATGGCGAGACAGTAGACAACCCAAGGTATTACAGAACTCAAAAAAGAAAGCTACGTAAGGCACATAAAAAATTATCGCGTAGCATCAAAGGTAGTAGTAATAGAGTCAAAACGAAAATCAAGCTGGCTCGTACTTATGAACGCATTACGAATTTGAGAGATGACTTTCTGCATAAACCTTAATCCAGAAGAGTTAGTTCAAGCTGTGGTGGCACTTGCACACAGTAAACCATTCCCTTCCTTAAAATGATTCGGTTCATATACTTATCAAGGAAGGCAGGAGGGAGAGGAAAACTCAGTAAATCGCAAAGCTTTTTTCAAACGCGATCGCTAACTATAGTCTAAATATATCTCCTTACATCGAAGGGTTAAGTTTTGTGAGATTAATGCTGTTTATAAAAGGTTGCTACCCTATTCAAATATGCTGTTAATTAGCGTTCATACGCTGTCGAACTCACGCTAAATTAATTTAATTCTGCACTGAACCATAGTTTGACAAGGAGTGATGAACATGCAAGCTATTAACGGTACTCTTGGTAATGACAATCTGACTGGGACTCTAGAAAATGATTCCATCTTCGGCGATTTAGGTGATGACACTCTCAATGGTCTTGGTGGTGCTGATGAGTTTGTCTTCAACAATGTAATTGATGTCCTCGTTTTTGATTCTGAATTTTCACAGGATGTGTACGTCTATAGTACTGATGGTTTTGACATCATTAAAAATGGGGGTAGTATTATCAATATTGACCCTGAAAATCAGAATCGTAAGTATGTAGATATAAATCCACGTATAAGTGCTGTCGTAGCACCCGATGTATTTAGGCCAGGAAAAACCAAATCCATCTACGGCACCACAGGTTCTGACACAATCCAAGCAAACTCGGCAGACGAGATTATTTATGGTTTGGAAGGCAACGATGTACTGTATGGCAACGATGGTTACGATATGGTGTATGGTAGTCCGGGCAATGACAGCCTTTACGGTGGTGCAAATAGTGACAAACTGTACGGTGGTTTGGGCAATGATTATTTGAATAGCGGAGAAGACGGCGGTGGCAATATACTGTATGGCGAGGAAGGCGATGACATCCTTGATGCCAGTGAGGTTCTTGATACCCTAATTGGTGGAAGTGGCAACGATACTTATATTACTTTTGCATACATGGCTAGGGGCGATGTACTCAGCGATCTGTTTATCAATAGTAAGATTATAGAATACTTGAATGAAGGTAAGATTATAGAATACTTGAATGAAGGAACCGATACGGTTCAGGCTTCGTTCAGCTACAACTTGGGTGACAACCTAGAGAACTTGGTTCTCACAGGTAGCGAGGATATTAATGGCATAGGTAACGCCCTGGACAATCGAATTGAGGGGAATGGCGGTCACAACTTTTTGGTTGGCGGCAATGGTAATGACCATTTGTTTGGCTATGGGGACTACGACGTTTTGGTTGGTGAGGCTGGTAACGACACACTCGAAGGCGGCGCTGGTAACGACTTCTTAAATGGGGGTTCTGGTAGCGACACAATCGTTGGCGGTGCTGGGAACAACACACTCACAGGCGATGCTGGTGCTGATACATTTGTCTTCAACGTCAGGTCTGAAGGCATTGACATCATCAAGGACTTCAGCTACTTGCAGAACGACAAAATTCAGATTTCCGCAATTGCGTTTGGCGCTACTTCCACTAACGAGTTCAGTTACAACCGCAACACTGGTGCTTTGTCCTTCCAGGGAACCCAATTCGCCACTCTTGAGAACAAGCCTAATTTCATACCCACTTTCGATATTGAGCTTGTCTCTGAGGGTCTAACCTCTTCAATTAGCTAAAAACAGTACAATTTTTTGTGAAAATTAAAAAATCAATTAAGCGATCGCTATTCCGTTAAGAATCGTTGGTCACTTCTAAATAGCGCTCAAGTGCCGATAGGGTCTTATGCCCGCTTATTGATTCAATGTGATGCAGAAGTATGCCGCCCCTTAATGCCCTCTCAACTCTTTTACCCACATTTTTGTCAGAGTTAAACTGTCACACTTAGCGACATCCCGCCCATAACTAAAGTTCAGCTATGAGACTCGGAATTCATTCCGAGGCGGGATAGAAACGCAGTGCGAGATTTATTAATTCGGTTAGTAGATGTTGTGGA
>NZ_DASQZC010000239.1:0-2347 GCF_035638895.1 Nostoc sp.
AAGCTGCCAGTTAGCGCCTTTACTAAACCCGCACACAACAAAATAATCAGCAGTGGTTGGTTAAATTGCAGTAAAAATTTTAACCACCAAGGTTTGCTTTTCTTGCCTGTGAGTTCGTTTGCTCCCACTTCAGACAATAGCTGCTTGGCTACTGCACTACTCAAACCATTCTCAGCATCACTATGCAAGCGAGCGATCGCTTCAGAATTTTCCAAAGTATGCCAAACGGTGAATTGCTTTTCTTGGGATGCAATGGGAGATGCTGCCTGTACCATATTTATTCCCCTTGATTTAGTGCTTATTTATATTTAGCACTTATTTTTAGTGCTAAATATAAATAAGCACTAATAAAAATTGACTATTATCATAATTACTTTCAATGCTTGCTCAGTAGTCACGCAAGTGAGTATGCTTGCCATTAAGTGGGGATTAAAACCAAGGACAAAAACTAGGTGAATTTGGATTTGTCTATTCCTTTACAATTGGTTGGGCGATCGCTAGAATTTCAGCGAATTGTCGAAGTACTAGCCCAAGATGGAGACTTGCTGATTACTGGCGTACCTGGTAGTGGGCGACGAACTTTAGTGCGAGGGGCTGCCCAAGAAGTTGGTGCGATCGTCTTGGAGATAGACTGCATCCGCGCTACAGATGGAGAGCGATTTATCCTACTGCTAACAGAGACAATTAGCCAAAACTGGGAAACAGCACAAATTCAAGACTGGGTAAGCAACTTTGGGAATGAGTTTTTTGTCTTTCATCCAGAAGGCAAACTTAAGTTATTGCGTTCCCTGAACCAAAAGCAGTTATGGCAAGCATTTGAAATTTTGCTCAATTTGCTCCAAATTATGGCTATTGGTTTAAATAAGCGGGTAGTGCTGATTTTGCAGAGTTTTCCGCACATTCGCTCTTGGGATCGTAATGGTTTGTGGGAAGCCACATTCAGGCGAGAAATCAATGTACAAACTCATGTCAGTTATGTCTTAGTAGCAACCATAGCTGAAATCAGCCATCATCCAGATGAGACATATCCCCTAGAAACTATACAGTTAGCCCCCTTAGCTAATGACGTTTTGGCATTGTGGGCTAGGGAGATATTGCATATACAAGGAATGAAATTTGATTCTCGCTCCCAAGCACTACAATTATTTTTAGAGGCTGTTCAAGGACATATTGGCGACGCAATGGCAATAATTCGCCGCCTACAAAGTTTTTCTTTTCCTGATGGGTTAATTAGTGAAGCAGCAGTGCAACAGGCAATAGAAGGATTGCTGAAAGACTTGTCTTTAGTTTTTGAATCTTTACTCATGTTATTGCCAGCAAATCAGGTACATCTTTTAGAATCTTTGGCTTTAGATCCTACAGATAAACCACAAAGTAAAGAATATATTCAAAAACATGGTCTTTCAAGAGGTGGTAGCCTACAGGGATCGCTGACTGGATTACAGAACAAAGGTTTAATTTATAGTGCTGAACAGGGTTATCAACTGGCGTTACCTTTATTGGCTTTGTGGTTACGGCAGAGGTTAAGCTAGTACGCGAGATTTTAGAAAATTGGTATAAAGAAGAATATCTTCATTACTGGTAATTTATTATCCATGCAGGCTCAAAAACCATCTGTCAGTCTGATTCGGGCTATATCCTACGAACGAGAGGCTTTACGAGAATCTTTAGTTACACTGCTGGAACCTTTTGGAGGTATGGCAGCGTTTGTAAAAAAAGGCGATCGCGTTTTACTAAAACCAAATCTACTTACAGGCTCACGTCCTGGTAAAGAGTGTATCACCCGTGCTGAACTAGTTTATCAAGTTGCCCAGATGGTAATTGAAGTTGGCGGTAAGCCATTTTTGGGCGATAGTCCTGCTTTTGGCAGTGCCAGAGGCGTAGCGATAGCAAATGGCTATCTGCCGATTTTAGAAGAACTCAATCTTCCCATCATCGATTTTCACGGTCAGCGTTACCAAACCATTAGTGACAATTTTAACCATCTGCGACTGTCTAAAGAAGCAATGGAAGCAGATGTAGTGATTAACTTACCTAAAGTGAAATCACACATGCAATTGACATTAACACTGGGCGTAAAAAACTTGTTTGGTTGCGTTCCCGGTAAAATGAAAGCTTGGTGGCACATGGAAGCTGGAAAAGATGCAAATAGATTTGGTGAAATGTTAGTAGAAACTGCCAGGGCAATTAACCCTAACTTAACCATATTAGATGGCATCATCGGTCATGAAGGAAATGGCCCCAGCAATGGTGAACCTCGCCAACTAGGAATTTTAGCAGCAGCATCAGATATATTTGCCTTAGATCGGGCAATGATAGAAATCCTCAATGTTGCTCCTGAACAAGT
>NZ_DASQZC010000240.1:0-20327 GCF_035638895.1 Nostoc sp.
CAATTTCGCTACGGTTACGGTTAGCAATTGGCGAACCTACGGCAATATCTTCTTGATGTGTGTAGCGGTAGAGCAAAGTTTTAAATGCTGCCAGCAGCGTCATAAAAAAGGTTACACCTTCTTGCTGCGAAAGCTTTTCTAGTGCATCAGTTAGCTTTTTTGGTAACTCAAAAAATTGTGTTGCTCCTTCATAGCTTTGTATAGCTGGCCTTGGTTTGTCGGTAGGTAAATGCAGCATAGAAATACCATTTAATTGCTGCTGCCAATAAGTTAATTGCGTTTGCAGTACTTCTCCTTGTAGCCACTCACGTTGCCAGTGGGCAAAGTCGGCGTATTGAAGAGGCAGTTCTAATAAAGGGGAAGGCTGGTTTTGTGCAAAAGCTGTGTACAGGGTTCCCAGTTCCCGAATCAGCACCCCAATAGACCAATCGTCGCAGATAATGTGGTGCATATTCAGTAATAGAATATGTTCTGTGTTGGAAAGTACAAGCAACTTCACTCGCAGCAATGGCCCGCAGGATAAATCAAAGGGATGTTCTATCTCTGCGTTAATAATGCTATTTACTTTAACCTTCCTTTCATCATCTGGCAGTAGCTGGAGGTTTAATACAGAAATAGGTATCGTGAAGCTGGGTGCAATCGCCTGTAGCGGTTGCCCATCCAATACTATAAATGTCGTGCGTAAGCTTTCATGGCGACGCAGAATTTCGTTAAAAGTCTGCTCCAGTACCTTTAAGTTAAGCAAACCTGTTAAGCGAATTACTGTCAGCACATTATAAATAATATTGTCAGGGATCAACTGATCGAGGAACCATAATCGCTGTTGGGCAAAAGATACTGGAAAGACAAAGACCTCTTCGGAAGACATATTGATCCTTATTTTAAAGTTTGTGCTTTCTCAATACAAGCTTTTAACTGCGCTGCGAGAACCTGAATATGAGGTTTTCTCAGCATGGTTAGGTGATTGCCAGGAATATGATGAATTTCCGTTCCTCCCACAGCTAGCCGATCCCAACCCATACTCGCTTCTGCGTCAGCGACGTTTAGCTGAACTTTTGTTCTGAAAAGATTAATTCGCTTAGGGTAAACTTGTGGAACGTAGTTGAGAACTGCTTGGCTATTGGCATAAAAAACACGAAGCATAGGAAAAATTGCGGACTCACTTAAAACCCTTTGCTTAGATTCATTAGATATAAGGTTGGCTGTGGCATCCTCCTTTTGGATGAAACGCGAGAACAGATTTGTTTTGAGCGATCGCGTCAAGTCCTGAAAATTATAAAATCGAGAAGTTAGCCTATTAATCCGGTTCTTACTAGGAGCAGCAATTAGATACAAATAATCGAGGAAAAAGGGCCACATATATGGCACTACTGTAGTAAAAATAAACTTGAAAGCATTACTCAAAGACGGTAGATTACTCTTAATTGGTGCTACAGTGTCAAGCACAGCAAGTAAAGCTACTTCTTCCCCAGAATTTTGGAGTTGTTGAGCCATCTCAAAAGCAACCCATCCTCCGAAAGACCAACCTCCTATAAAATAAGGGCCTTTCGGTTGTACTGAGCGCAATGCTTCAATATAGCGGCTAGCCATATCCTCAATGCGGGTTAGTGGAGTTTCCCCATCAATTCCAATAGGCTGTAGTCCATAAAATGGCTGATTTTCACCCAATTGATGAGCTAATTCATAATAAGGGAAGACAACACCAAAGATTGGATGAACGCAGAAGAAAGGCGGATTTGAACCATTCGGTTGAATCGGAACTAAAGGAAAGCACGCCAGAGAATCTGTTTTGGAATATAGAGCAATTGCTAAACTTTCAATTGTTTGATTTAAAAACAGGTTAGATAAAGGTAAATCCCGCTCAAACTGTTTGTTTATCTGGTCTAATAAACGTATAGCCAGCAGCGAATTACCTCCTAAATCGAAAAAATTGTCATGAATACCTATATGCTCAACATTAAGGACTTCAGCCCAGATTTTTGCCAAGGTTGACTCAGTTTGAGTACGAGGAGCAATAAAGGCTTTATCTATAGAGCGGCTCTGAGTATCAATTGCTTTTAGTGCATAATGATCCACTTTGCCATTAGCCGTTAACGGCAAAGAATCCAGAATTACAAAAGCTTTTGGTATCATGTATTCTGGTAATTTTCCTTTTAGGAATTGACGTAATTCAATAATTGTTGGCTTCTGCGCTGAGTTAGGAACAATATAAGCTACTAAATGCTTATTATCATATAAATTGCCTTGAGCAACTACAATTGCTTTTTCTACATTATTGTGCTGACTTATAACTGTTTCAACCTCTGATAACTCAATGCGGAAGCCGCGAATTTTTACTTGATTATCGATGCGCTCTAAAAATTCGATATTACCGTCTGCTCGATATCGGGCTAAATCACCCGTCTTGTAAAGCCTTGCTCCTTTTTTACCATTAAAAGGATTAGGAATAAACTTTTTGGCAGTTAATTCGGGGCAGTTAAGATAGCCTCGTGCTAATCCATCACCAGCGATGTATAATTCACCTAAAATCCCAACTGGTACAGGTTGTAAATACTTATCTAATATATAAATTTCAATGTTAGCAATTGGGCGGCCAATAGGCGGTTTTTCAGTCACAGATTTAATTTCGGCAACAGTTGACCAAACGGTTGCCTCAGTAGGCCCGTAAGCATTAAACAACCTACGGTTAGGATTCCACCAACGTTTTATTATATCCTCAGAACATGATTCGCCTGCACAAATAATAGTTTGTAATACGGGGAGGGATTGTGTAGGTAAAACTGCCAAAACCGCAGGTGGGAGGGTAACGTGAGTAATAGCTTTTTCGCGTAATAGTTGAAGCAAAGCTTTTTGAGGTAGAAGAGATTCTTTATTTGCTAAATAAAGAGTTGCTCCTGTTCCCAATGCCATTACAATCTCAAAAATTGAGGCATCAAAACTCAATGATGCGAATTGCAGAATGCGGTTACTCGGTTGTAAGTTAAAAACCTCAATCTGCTCTGCTGCTAAATTAGACAGTCCTCGGTGTTCGATTAAAACACCTTTTGGCTGCCCTGTTGAACCAGAGGTGTAGATGACATAAGCTAAGTTTTCAAGTCTTACGCAACTGTTTGGGTTTTCTCGGCTATGCTGTGTAATAGATGCCCAATCTTTATCAAGACTAATAATTTGATTTGAAAATTCTGTAAAATGCTGAAGTAATTTTTCTTGTGTCAGCAATATAGAAACTTGTGCATCTTTCAACATGAAGTTAAGACGCTCTTGGGGATAGCTGGGATCTAAAGGTAAGTATGCGCCGCCAGCTTTGAATATGCCTAATATGGCGATTATCATTTCTGGCGATGCCTCCGGCAACGTCTCCGACGAACGCTCCACACAAATACCAACTAAAGATTCAGCTTTTACACCTATTTTTTTGAGATAATGTGCCAGTTGGTTGCTGCGGATATTTAACTCTTTGTAGCTAAGTTGTTGATTACCAAATACTAGGGCGATCGCATTAGGAGTTTTTTCAACTTGTGCTTCAAACAACTGATGGAAACACTTACTATTTGGGTAACTTTTCTTAGTGTCATTCCAATCAATTAATAACTGTTGTCGTTCTCCTTCAGTAAGCAAAGCTAAATCTAAAATACGCTCTTTTGGATTGGCAACAATACTTTCTAGCAGTATTTGGAAATGTCCCAGCATTCGTGTAATGGTGCTTTGATCAAATAAATCAGTGCTATACACGACTTCTCCTTTGAGAGTTTCCAAGTCTCGCCACAGATGAAACTCTAAATCAAGCTTTGCAATTTTGCTGTCGAAGTCGAATAATGAAAGCTTTAACCCAGGTAACTCTAATGCTTCAATGGGAGTATTTTGCAGACTAAATACGACTTGAAATAAGGGATGGCGGCTCAAATCTCGCTCTGGGTGAAGTTCTTCCACCAGCTTTTCAAAGGGCAAATCCTGATGGGTGTATGCTCCTAAAGTTACCTCTCGCACTCGATTTAATAATTCTCGAAACGTCGGGTTCCCTGATAAATCGCTACGTAACACTAAACTATTGACAAAAAAACCAATTAACCCTTCTAGTTCGCTACGATTACGATTAGCGATCGCTGAACCTACTACAATATCCTCTTGCTGCGTGTAGCGATAGAGCAAAGTCTGAAACGCAGCAAGCATTGTCATGAACAAGGTTACATTTTCTTGGTAGCTAAGTGCCTCTACCGCTTGAGTTAAGGACTGTGGTAGTTCTAAAAATTGTTTTGCACCCCTATAGGTTGGAACTACTGGTCTTACTCGGTCGGTGGGGAGATTCAGCACCGAAATCCCGTCTAATTGCTTTTGCCAATAAGCTAACTGCGTTTGTAAAGGCGAACAGCCGTTTTCTCCCACTGCTTGCAGCCACTCCCGTTGCCATTGAGCGAAATCTGCATACTGAATGGGTAGTTCTGGCAGAAGCGTAGATATCAGACATTGCTTATCTTCTACAAAGGCTTTGTATAATATTCCCAATTCTCTAATTAACACCCCAATTGACCAGCCATCGGCAACAATGTGATGTAGATTTAGCAGCAGCACATATTCTGCTTCATCTACTTGTAGCAGCTTCACTCGCAGCAATGGGCCAGTGGTGAGATTGAAAGGATGTTGAGCCTCTGCGGTTGCGATTCGCCGTACTAATGTCTCACATTCTTGGTCGAAATTGCGTATATCTATTAGGGGAAGAGGTATGGTTAAGCTGGGTGCGTTAGCGCAGCTTTCCGCAGGAATCGCTTGCACTGGTTGCTGCTGTACTATAACAAACGTAGTGCGTAAGGTTTCGTGGCGACGGACAATTTCGTTGAATGTCTGCTTTAAGGCGGTAAAGTTGAGAGAACCTTTCAGGCAAAGTGCTGTTGACACATTGTAAAATGGATTGCCCGATGCTAATTGATCGAGAAACCACAATCGCTGCTGGGCGAAAGAAGTGGGGAAGATAAAAACCTCTGTTTCTTCAGAAAAATTAAGTTCTTCATCAGCCATGAGGCTACTGAAAATATACTGGCTCATAACAATATCTTTGTTAAAAAAAGAGTATGAAGACAGAGGGCTGATGTAGTATAGTTATTTCTTCTACAATGATCTGCATTCGCTAAAAGTAACCCATCTTTGACATCCTATCACTGTAGATGATGCCTGCTACTAAAATATAAATGCTACAACAATAAGTCAATAAAAAATTGGCATGATAGTTTCATAAAAGATTTTTCAAGTAAATATACATTTTGGTAGAAATAAATTTATTCACTTTGGTAGATATAAATATTTGCTATTTTTTGTAAGCTAATGATGCTGGAAAAATTTGTATATAAACTTGTTAGTAAATTTATGAGTTTAGAAGTAACAAGGACGATACTAACATTTTCAGTTAATAATATCTAATTTTTATTATTGCCTTAAAGTGAGATAACTTTTTTTATCCATTTTTAAAGTTTTTAAAGGACAAAATAGTAATGATTTAGTTAATTCAAATTTATTAGCCTGAACGTTGAAATTAACTTATAAAAATTACTATTAAACACATCTTCAAGTTTGTTACTAACACTAAAATTAGCTTTTGGTACTTCACTTATGTATATAGCTATATGGCCTGGGAATGTGTATCCTTTGGGTGCTACTTGGGATGGTAAAGGCACTAACTTTGCTTTGTTTTCCGAAAATGCAACAGGTGTAGAACTTTGTTTATTTGATGCTGATAATCATGAAATTCGCTTGCCTTTAACAGAAAAAAATAGTTTTGTTTGGCACGCTTATCTACCAGGAATAGGGCCTGGACAACGCTATGGGTTTAGAGTACATGGCCCTTGGGCCCCAGAACTTGGTCATCGCTTTAACCCTAATAAACTACTAATTGATCCCTATGCTAAAGCAATTGATGGGGACATTAGCGATAGTCCAGCTAATTTTGGCTACTCTTTAGATGCACCAGAACAAGACCTAGCTTTTTCTGATTTAGATAATGCAGAAATTATGCCGAAGTGTATTGTTGTCGATCAGTCTTTTGATTGGGGAGACGACAAACTACTTTCTATACCGTGGCACGAAACTATTATTTATGAAACTCACGTTAGGGGCTTTACTAAGCTACACCCAGAAATTCCAGAAGAATTACGTGGTACTTATGCAGGCCTAGCACATCCAGCCGCAATTCAATATCTCCAACAACTAGGAATCACGTCTGTGGAATTGATGCCTGTGCATCACTTTTTATCCTCTCCAGGATTTTTGGTGGATAAAGGACTCAAAAACTATTGGGGTTACGATTCCATTAATTTTTTGACACCCTACTCCGGTTACAGCGCTAGTGGCTCACTCGGACAACAAGTTACTGAGTTCAAGCAGATGGTTAAAGATTTACACTCTGCTGGCATTGAAGTAATTTTAGATGTAGTTTATAACCATACTGGCGAAGGCAATCATTTAGGGCCAACATTGTCACTGCGAGGCATCGATAATGCCGTGTACTACCGCTTGGTCAAAGATAATTCCCGTTACAACATGGACTTCACAGGCTGCGGCAACTCTCTAAATGTGCGTCATGCCCAAGTTCTGAAGTTAATCATGGATAGCCTACGCTATTGGGTAACAGAAATGCATGTTGATGGCTTTCGCTTTGACTTAGCTTCGGCATTAGCGCGAGAACTATATGAAGTAGATAATCTCGCAGCTTTTTTTGATATTATTCATCAAGATCCAGTTTTAGCAGATGTGAAGCTGATTGCTGAACCTTGGGATTTGGGAGAAGGCGGTTATCAAGTTGGTAATTTTCCTTTACGTTGGTCTGAATGGAATGGCAGATATCGTGATACTGTCCGGGATTTTTGGCGTGGTGAGGATGATAGCCTCGGACAATTTGCTTATTGTTTTACTGGCAGCCCTGACCTTTACCAAGCAAACGGGCGTAATCCGAGTGCCAGTATTAATTTCGTCACTGCTCATGATGGCTTCACGCTCAATGATTTGGTCAGCTACAACGAAAAGCATAATCAGGCTAACGGTGAAGATAGCCGGGATGGGGAAAGCCATAACCGCTCTTGGAATTGCGGTGTAGAAGGAGAAACCGATAACGCAGACGTCATCCGCTTACGGGAACGTCAGCGACGCAACTTTTTAGCAACTCTAATGCTGTCTCAAGGCGTACCCATGCTACTAGCAGGAGATGAAATTGGTTGCACTCAGAAGGGTAACAACAATGCCTACTGCCAAGATAATGAAATTTCCTGGCGTGATTGGAGTTTACAAAAGTCTAATTCCGAACTCCTAGATTTTAGCCGCGAACTCATTTATTTTCGTTATCAGCATCCAGTATTTCGACGGCGTAAGTGGTTTCAAGGCCGTCCTATTCACGGTTTTGGGATCAGTGATATTGGTTGGTTTAATGAGGATGGCAGCGAAATGACTGAAAAGCAGTGGCTAGTTAGTTATGCCAAAGCTATGGAAATTTTCTTGAATGGCGAGGGTATTGTTACTCCTGGCCCCCGTGGTGAACGGATTATTGATGAAAGCTTTCTGCTATTTTTTAATGCTCACTACGAAACCATTGAGTTTGCTTTACCCAATGTTTTTAAGGACAGGGAATGGGAAATAGTTATTGACACTAACGAGCCTCGTTTCATTAGCCCAGGAAAATTGATTATGGGTGAGCAAACTGTACCAGTTACAGACCGTTCTATCATGGTGTTACGTCGTCTTGCTTAGTAGCAGAAAAATATCAAGTGTTATGGTGGTCTTCAGTTGGGTGCAATAAATATATAGCAGCAGAGCTATTTTGTTCTAGACATAAACCGCCCAGAACTAAAGTTCCTCTCTTATAGCCCAACTCCACTAAAGTGGACTAAAAGCCTTTATTAGTCGTCTTGAGACGACTTTTCCTATTAGCCTTAGAATTTATTCTGAGGCGGGCTAGATGAGAATGAAATAGCACAAATGATTTAGGACTGTTATATAAGAATGGTGGATTTTGTGCAATATAGCGCTCTGCTTTAGCCTCGCCATGCTTGTTCTGGAATCTGAGCCGACTATGAAGCGATCGCTTCTGATATTGGAGGGAGTTTACTTCAATAAAGTTATATTTGAACTATTGAAAGAAAAGTTTCTGGCTATTGCTTCTACAGAAGTATGGGCATCAACAATTTATAAGCCTAATGATTGGTTTTATAGTTTGGTTTTATAGTAAATTTTTATCCGAAAATCCGAAATAATAACATAATAAATGAACATTGATAATATCCGATTAAAAAATATTAAAACACAACAGAATATTATTTTGCAATCGATTTTTAAATTAGTATCTAATTCTACTATAAAATCTGCACAGACTCAACAAATAACACAAACTTTAGTAAAAATAGTAACAGCCATTGAAGAAATATGTTTTAACAAGCAAGCAACACCAGCAAACTTAAGTCGTTCATCGCGGCAAATCTACTCTTGGATGAAGTTTTTAACGGACGAAGTTAACCTACAACTTCACCTGGAAAGTACTTTTCGTATGCAGCAGATTGCTAAAAAAATGTTAATAAAACATCGACAAGAGTCAGTAAAATTAATGATTGAATTCACTAATTTTGCACTTTTATACAAAGTTAAAAGGTCTGGTGATGCTGCTCATATTATTGTTAATGAGGGGTTGATTAATGCGTCAGAAGAAGTAATGACAGCGTTGGTGGAATCTGCCCTTTTTGGGAGAAATAAAGATAATACACGACTAATTAGGTCGTTTGCCAGTTCTGAAGAATATAGTAATGTACTGCTAGAGCTTGATTTAATTGCGGAAGTAATTGCAGAAAACCCACAAGGTAAGTTTTATAACCTAAATGAGTTATTTGACAAACTAAACCGTGAATATTTTGCTGCAACTCTTGCCAAACCGCGTCTTGCATGGAGCCAAATTAACACTTACCGGAAATTTGGGCATTATGAGCCAGCTAGAGATAAGGTGGTGATCAGCTTGACCCTTGACAATGGTAGTGTACCTGAATTTGTGAGTGAGTTTGTCTTGTATCACGAATTGCTGCACAAGTATCACGGCACAAATTGGGTTCAGGGTAGAAGAATGGTTCACACAAAAGAGTTTCGTGCCAGTGAAAGCCAGTTCAAACTGTACAAAGAAGCATCAACATGGCTGGAAAAGTTGGCAACTGGTCAAACCAGTAAACGGCAGCATTTTTAAATGATTATTTGCTCGTCATCGCTTTGGTTGCTAGAGGTGAAGTGTCATAATGTGCTAACAAGTCAGCAGGATCATTGTAAATTGCGATCGCATTTTTGAACTGACTATCATCAAAACCACCGCAACGAAGCGCAATCACCTCAACACCAGCTTTATTTGCAGACTCAATGTCGTAGGGAGTATCGCCCAGCATTACTACCTCAGATGGCTGCATCTTCAACTCACTCAAAGCCACTTCCACAATATCTGGAGCGGGTTTGGAAGCTTTGGCATCGCTAGATGTTGCCGCCTCATCCTGACTGAGTAAATCATCAACTTGTCCAGCTTTGAGCAACACTGACAGTTCTTGACTCGTTGCTGAAGTAGCGATGATTAAACGCAACCCTTCATCCTGCATCTTTAATATTAGTTGCCGCGTTCCATTAGCAGGACTCAGATTTGCCCCAAACTTGTTGATGATTAGTTCTTTGCGTTTGTTGGCGATTTCCTTACCTTTTCCTTCTTTATCGGAAAGTCCTAGCGCAAACTTAGGAATAATCTGGTCGCCTCCCATGCCAATCAGTGGTCGAACCTGCTCGAACTCTACCTCATAGCCAAATGCTGCAAATGCTTCTACCCAGGCTTGAGCATGGGCATCATTACTGATAAGAAGCGTCCCATCTACATCTAAAATTACGCCCTGATATGCCATTGAGAAATTTCCAAGTTACTTTAAGCCTCTACACTACTGAAAAGTTGTTGCCATAACCTCTACCTTGGTTGTTACTTCCAATGGCAGAGTCAAAGAAGAGGAAAAGGGGCAGAGGGCAGGGGGAGCAAAGAGAAAGTATTAGTAATTTTTACTACCTGAATAGCCCTAAATACACTTATTTGTTTCTCTCCCCCGGCCTACCCTGCCTCCCCTGCTTACGTTGAAGCATTGCTCCCCCTACATTTATGTATGGGGTTCTCTCCCTTACTCCCTGCCCCCTGCTCCCCTGCCTGTTCGTTCTTCCATACCAAAGAGGCGGCGAACAGCTGACTGCATCAAATTAGGAGACAAGTGATAAACAGCTTTCCAAAAATTTGCTGTGCCTACTATAACATCAGAACGCTGATCCTTTACTGCTTCCCAAATTGATTTTGCTACATCTTCAGGCTTTTCCAGTACAGGAGCTTGAATTGCTTTACCTACCAACTCAGAACGCGCTTGAGCCGCTTCTTTGTCCTTACCGCGAAAGATTGCCCGTTCCATCAGTTGAGTACTGATAAAACTGGGATAAATTCCGCTAACGTGAATGCCTTTAGGTAATAACTCTGCGTGTAACGATTTTGTCAACCCAGTTATGGCGTACTTAGTGGTTGTGTAAGGAATGTGATAAGGAATCGGTTCTATACCACCAATAGAACTGACATTAACAATGGTTCCTTTGCGACGTTCTAAGAAATGGGGCAGGATGGCATTAATGGTATGGATGTAGCCCCACAAGTTGGTATCAATTATCTGATGCCAATCATCTAAGCTAAAATCCTCAACTGGCCCTAAGCAAAAGATACCTGCATTATTAATTAATACATCTATGTGACCAAAATGATCTATTCCCTTCTGGATCAGGTTGTTTACTTGTAAAGGATCTTTCACATCGCAAGAAATAGCGATCGCTTCTTGTCCAAGTTCCCGTATCTGTGCAGCAGTAGCTTCTAAACGGTCAAGTTGACGAGCTGCCAACACAACATTATAGTTGTGACGGGCAAATAATAATGCTGTAGCTTTGCCAATTCCTTGCGATGCGCCTGTAATAATTACTGTATTTGTCATAATATTAGTTGCTTTTTTTTGTGCGTCTTAGAGGTTATTTTAAAAATAGTACTTGAGGTATCCATAAGTTTAAATCCTCCTTCTTAAGGAGGACTTTGAGAAACTTATATTCATCCGATTAATCAACAACGCCAATTATTGCTGCGTTTTAATTTCCTTGAGTAACGCCTCATCAGAGTATTCTTCTTCCCATTTGCCTTTTAACTTCAGTCGTACAGACTGTGCGCCGCCACTAGGAGTACAGACAACCCAGTAAGTATCTGGTTCTCCTTCGACCTCAGCTGCATCTTGAGCTTTTGAGATATCTGAAAGACCTGAAAATGCTTGAATACAACTCCATGTAATTCCATCTGAATCTTTAATTTCTCTTTCCATGTCTATTCTTTAGATAAGTAGGTGGGCGTGGAAAAAACAATATATGTAAAGCAATTTTAATTGTTTTAATGTTACAGATGAAACGCTTTATCTGGTGCTGATTGAGTAAACCACTCCATAGCTCTTTCGGCGATCGCAGTAGGAACTGTATGTAACCCGTTGAATTCACAGTATTCTAGGTCATAGCCTGCTTGTTTTAACTGCTGCACAATCCGGCGACTGCACCGTTCAATCGGTAACACCGTATCTAACTTTCCATGAGAGATGAACAGACGCGGTTTACCGGATTGGCTACCAGGAGCCATGAATCCGGGTGAAAAAGCAATAATGTGGTTAAATAGGTCGCCATTGGTAATGCCAACCGAAAGGGCGTAGGAAGCACCATCAGAGAAACCAGCGATCGCTACCTGGTTCGGAGCGATCGCATAATGACTGAAAGTTTGTGCTAATGCCCGGTCGATAAAGGCAATATCAGGGCCATAGCCACCCCGAATAATGTCCCAAGTTTGTTGCCGTGAGTCTACTGCCAACAGAATTGTCCCAAAGCGAATTGCTAGATGATAAAGGATTTTTAGCGCACCCTCCGCATCGCCTCCGGCTCCATGCAATATCAACACCAGTGGAGCAGGCTGATCTGCTTGATAGGTTTCAGGTACATAGACAAAACCATCTCGCTGCCCATCCAGTCCTAGTGGATGTAACCCTGTCAAAGCGGTTGTTGTGGGTTGAGTTGGACGGGACAACAACCGTCCTTCAGTAGCTCTAGAATCAACTTGCTTTGAGCTTTCCATAACTAATAAGTTCTGCTTTTGGCAATTGGATAGTTGAGAGGCAGCGAGTGGTAAAATCATCCCTGGTAGCTCGAATCGCAGTAGTTGGGGGATTGTTGTTTTGTGTCACAGCGATCGCCTCAATCAGCAACTAACTGACACTACACCGGAGTTGCTTAATCAATCTCTATTAATAGATACATCAGCCATGCGCGGGAGATTTTAGCGGGTTAAGAAAAGATTGACAGCAGAAATTATTTTTTCTGCCACCAAACTTATTAGATACAAAAGGATGTTAAATATTTTCCGCTACATTAACGCCCTTGACTTTAGCTGTTATGATAATGCTGTAATAAGCAGCTGCGATCGCTGCTAATGCATTGAGCAAAACATTGTAACCAAACAGTGGCATTAAGCCAAAAAATGTCTTACCCAAGGGTAACAATCCTATGACAGCCAGCAAAGCATAAGAAATTGCAAAAGCACGGTTGAACAAGCGTGCGGTGCTAGCATTACTGTAAGAAGTGATTCCAAACAATCCTACAGCGCAGCGTACAAGGTTATGCAAAAAGTTGGTAGGAATTAGACCAAAGATATAACCAAAGCCCGCAGAATAAGCGCTAGTAGATTCATTAAGTGGAATAAAAGAGTCGTTCGTTCCTGGCAATGAAACTAAAGCTGGTATAAAGCCAGCTAAACCTAAAAGTAAATAAGCGATTCCGATAGCCAAAGCAATATAACGCTCTGTGATTTTTGCCGCGTTGATATTTTCCATTGCAGTCAATCCTTTTGTAATTCCATTAGTTAATAGTGAGATATCTAAGGTTGTAACCCAAAAAAAATCTTTTATAATCTATCAGAAGTTTCAGCGTTAAATTAAGCTTTGTACACCTAGAGTGAGAAATTAAGATATTAGCCCTGCTGGAATTTGGGAGTGCATAATCGTAGTACTTTTGCTTTGTATCAGTAATTACACATAAACTTAACTTGGATGATTATTTATATATGCCTTCAAATACTCCATAGCTAGAGGGAAATATTTGGTAATAAAAGTAGCTTTGATAAAAGTAGATAACAAAGTTCCTAGCCTCTAATTACACTCTAGATTAGAGGCCTTCTCATAATTTAAGAGGTACTTAAAATAAAAATGAAGAAATTACGAACTTTGCTATTGCTGTCTTGATAAAAATACTAGTAACAAGATAGAATAAAGTTAAGCTAAGATAAAGTTTTACTAAAAGCAGTCAAAAAAATAATCTAGACTTAATTTGCTATTGACTTGATAATGTATAGCAATTCTAAATCATTAGGGAAAGAGAAAATCACTGAAAAGCTCAAAAACCTACTTTAATTTTCCTATTTTCTCAATTTGAATTGTTATAGGTAAAAATAACGGCTAACATATCAACACAGCGATAATGATTGATTTTGAACCTTGGGACAGATTGTTGCGTCAGTATGTTGATCAACAGGGTCGTGTAGACTATATTGCTTGGAAAAAGGAGCAACCCCAAGCAATTGTAGATTGGTTATCGAGCCAAAAAAATCTGGCTTTTAAATCTAATAGCAACAATCTCGAACAATTGGCATTGTGGATTAACCTTTACAACGCGTTCACCATTTCGACAATTTTGGAGAGATACCCGATAGAATCGATTCGTCCGCAAATTTTAGGGATTCCCAACTGGCTAGCTTTTTTGTGGTTCTTCCAACGTCGCGCTTATTATATGTTTGGGGAAAGTTATAGTTTAGCTCAAATTGAGAACTCTATTCTACGGGACAAATTGCAGGAGCCACGAATTCATTTTGCGATCGTTTGTGCTTCGGTTGGTTGTCCCTTACTACGTTCGGGAGCCTACTTTCCTGAGCAAGTCAGTCAGCAATTAGATGAAGATGCCCGTCGTTTCATAAATAATCCTGAAAAAGTCCGTTATGACATGGAGAGCAAAACACTTTACTGTAGTAAAATCTTCAAGTGGTATCGTCAGGATCTTTTAAAGCTTGCACCCTCCATTCCCGAATACATTCGCAGCTACTTGAAAACAGACTATCCCCTTAATGCCTCAACGCGGATATCATATCTTCACTATGACTGGAGTTTAAATCAGCGAATATCTTGATAAAACTGTTTGAGATAATTTGCATTAACACCAATCCCCCACAAAAACCCAATGTAAAGGTAAATTCCAGTTGCTTTGAAGCTACCCCATTTGGCTACGCGACGATCTGAGGAATGAACAATACGATTTACCAGATAAATACGTCCTTTTTTAACTAACTTCAGACATAAATCTCCATCCTCCATAATCGGCAATGCCTCATCAAATCCGCCACAATCCCAAAAATCAATCCGACGACAGAACATCACCTGATCTCCAAACAACAGACGCAATCCTCGAAAAAATAGATGAGGCTTAAATAACAGTGGTGCGTAATAGGTTTTTAGATAATTATGTAGAGAGATACCCCAACGAGTTGTTTGAGATCCTGACATCAGAGAAATGAACCCCCCACAAGCAATGCTAGGCTCTGCAAGAGTCTTATTGATGACGGCGATTAGATCATCTGGAACCCAAGTATCTGCATGAAGAAAGCAAAGAATATCTCCAGTTGCTGCTGATGCTCCATAGTTCATCTGAAGAGAACGCCCTGGCTGTTGAGATGAAATAATTTGTACATTCAAACTTTGATTAAATGACTCAAAAATGTGCTTTGCAACTGTTACTGTCTGATCTTGGCTGCCACCATCTACCACTATCACTTCGGAAGGAGGAGGATTAAGTAAAGTCAGTTGGCGTAATGTCCGCCCTAAGTTAGTTGCTTCATTTAAAGTAGGGATGATAATAGAAACTTGAGACATACCGATTTAGTCGTTTTATCGTTATCTTCATTTTACTTGTTAATGTTGATCGGCTTCAGTCCAAAGATAAATCGGGTAATATTTAGACGTTTTATAAACATTTCATACAAAGCATTTGTCACTAAAACGGTTGCTGTACTAATAATTAAAAATTTTGCAGCTATGCCTAAATCCCATTGCACTACATAAAAAGATACCGCCACTAAAACTGTTTGATGCAGCAAAAAAACTGGATAAGCGGCAAGGCTTGTATATTGCAGGATACTATTAGTAAATGATAGATATTGCTGACTTAGCCCAAGTATGGCAGTTACCCAACACCAAGAATTGAAGCCTCGTAACATTTGGTAAAGAATATATTCCCCAGAATAGCCACGTACAGGAAGTACCTCAGTTACCTGTATTCCAAAGATAATGGACATGGTAACTATTGCCATAAACAACATGAGCTTTTGATATTGGGCAATTGCTTGTCTAAATTCGGTATCAGAACACAGAATAAAGCCATAAACAAAATAACAAAGGTACAGCAATAAATTTGCCCAGTCATCATAAAGATTTTGGAAACCAAACCATTTGGGGCGGAATGTACCTTCAATCATAGCCAATGGTAGAGCAGGTAAGAAAATGGCTCCTGGCTGTTTCCTAAAAGTTACAATAGTAGAATACCAACGCTGCCCCATATCTTGCTTGAAGAATAATAACAGAGGGAGACTAACAATAGATATTACAAATAGGTAGATCACAAACCATAGATGCGCCCATTCAAAATTACCTTGAGGACGAATCCCGTTAAAAAACTGTGGGTAAAACTGTAAATAGGAACCGATATCTGTGTGATCAGTAAGAAGTTTGTAATAGACTTGAGGAGGAACTAATACTACCGTGCCAAATATAAAAGGGATTAATAGTCGCTGAAAGCGCTCATTCACATATTCCATTGGTGTTCGCAACTGAAGAGAAAACCAAGAGGCAGCGCCGGAAATTAAAAAAAGCAATGGCATGTGCCACTGATGAACAAAAAAAATAAACCATCCAAGGGCAGGGCTTATTAAGTCATTTTTAATATAAAAATCGCCTAATTCGCCTTGGTAAAAAACTGCGGCAGCGTGAAAATAAATTAGCAATAGCACTGCCAATACTCTTAACCAATCGAGTTCGTAGCGTCTTTCCTGGTGATTATTCTCTATATCTAAATCACATTTTAAATTCATTTATTTGCCTTGGTTATAAAATACCAGGACACAACTTGGCATTGAAGCTACTATGACGCAATACCCAGAGATAGGTAGGTATCTCTCCTAAAGATTCTTCTGTCGCACAGCCGCAAAAAGCTGGTCTAGATCAAGATATCATGTTAAATATAAAAAATAGAAATTGCGGGAAAAACGGTAAAATTCAACTCTAATACTCCACAGCATGGTAGGGAGCTTTCAGCAGTTTTCCCCAGATTGCATTGTAAGGATGTACAACCTGTGTAGGTTGGTCGTCTTTTAAAATGAGCCTTCCTTCATTTGCCCACTGAAAAATCCCACCGCTCAAGTTATAAATGCACTTCATCCCAGTTTCATTAAGCTGCTGGGCTAATTTGGCGCTACGGTAGCCAACGGCGCAGTACACGACAATTGGCCTGTCTTTTGAAATTGTCGAAAGTGCTGCTAAGTCAGGTGTAAGAGCGTCTATCTGCGCTGCTGTTTCAATATGGCTTACTGCATACTCTATCTGACTTCGTGCATCTAACACTAATGGCCGCGGCTTTGCAGAATCTAATAGCAATTGGGCTAATTCTTTGGTTGTAATTTGTTTAACATTAGGAAACTGCAATCTAATTAGAAGTTTTATAAAGTTAAATGTAAGTAATTGCACTTGTAAAAATACTTTTTTATTTTTATAGATAGTTTTAAGTTTGATTGTATAACAAGTATGATTTAGAATAAGTTTCAGGTTCTAAATATTCACCTAGAGGTTTTACAATAGTTGAACCATTGAGAAAAATTACATTTTCCTAGAAATCACTCTTTGTATACACAGTTTGCTCTAATTTACAATTAACCATAGGGCTGAATTCTAAATCCACGATTTTATCCTAAATAAAGTTTAAAAAAAGTGGATGAAGAATAATTTGCTGGCTTTAAGGTGTTTAATAAAGTTATTACCGAAAGTCTAGTAGAAGCAAAAACATGAAAGGTTTCAAGAAGTTATCTTCAATAGCGCTATTGCTATGTGCCTTTGTGTATCCGCCCTCATTAGCTGAAGCAAAAGATATTTCTTTAAGTAATGCTCGCAATGAACAAAGCGCTGCACCAGAGGCTAACTTAGTTGGAGATAAAAGTGGAGAGCTTTTAATTGCTCAACGGCGGTCAGGACGTTACCGAGTGATCCGGCGCCGGCAGATCATCCGACGCCGACAGCGCTTTGGACGATACCAAAATATTCGACGACGCCAGCCTTTTGGACGATACCAAAATATTCGACGCCGGCAGCCCTTTGGACAATACCAAAATATTCGACCACGGCAACAGTTTAGGCAACGGCAGATTATCCAGCGACGCCAGCCTTACGGACGATACCAGATTATCCGCCGTAGTTATTAATCAGGACTTATGTAACTAACTAATGGTTAGTGGTTGGTGATTCAACCACTAACCACTAACTATGGTTACGTTCTAATGAGCTGCTACTACTTCTCCTTCAAGGCGAACTAGTCGGTCTGCCAAAAGTTTCTCAAGGTCTTCTAGTGCCTTGGTGAAACCTTTGATCCCCTCATCTAGTTTGTCGGTTGCCATGCGGTCTGCGGCGTGCATCTTGTCATAAGTAGCTTTGTCAACGGATATCTTTTCGATTTCCAAGTTTGCTGCCTTGGCGGGGTCGAGTTTGCGTGGCAGTTCTCCAATCGTTGCTTGCAATTCAGCCAAAAGCGATGGCGAAATAGTTAGCAAATCACTACCTGCAAGTTCAGTAATTTCACCCAGGTTACGGAAGCTAGCTCCCATAACTTCGGTTTTATAGCCGAATTTCTTGTAGTAGTTGTAGATTTTGGTGACTGACAAAACTCCTGGATCTTCGGCTGCTGGGTAGCTATCGCGTCCGGTATCTTTTTTGTACCAGTCAAGAATCCGGCCAACGAAGGGAGAAATTAGGGTAATGCCGGCTTCTGCACAGGCGATCGCTTGGTGAAGACCAAACAACAAGGTAAGGTTACAGTGAATACCTTCTTTTTCGAGAATTTCCGCAGCGCGAATACCTTCCCAAGTGCTGGCAATTTTAATTAAAACGCGATCGCGGCCAATTCCAGCTGCTTTATACTGAGCAATTAAGTCCCGTGCCTTAGTTAGGGTAGCTTCGGTATCGTAGGACAACCGAGCATCCACTTCCGTAGACACCCGACCGGGAATGATTTGCAAAATCTTTAATCCAAAGGCAACTGCCAAACGGTCAAAAGCTAGAGAAACAATCTGTGCTTGGTTGGCTCCGGCTCCAGCATCTTTCTTCGCTTGGAGTAAAGTTTGATCGACAATTCCCTGATATTCTGGCATTTGTGCCGCAGCAGTAATCAGCGAAGGATTGGTGGTAGCGTCTCGGGGTGTGAACTTTTCAATTGCCTGGATATCCCCTGTATCTGCGACCACAACAGTCACTTGTCGCAATTGTTCCAGTAAATTCTTAGGCATAAAATACTCCGTGATGTTTGTTTAGGATTTACTTATTCCCCAGTTCTTTACACTCTTTACTCTTCCTTCAATTCTGATTCTGGCAATTTTTCTTAATCATTGCCCAAGTTTGCTTACTATCTTCAGCCACAGCCCTATTCTAAGTGCCTTATGCAGAAATTGGCTGTCCAATGGAATGCACTTTGATTAAGCTAGTTGTTCCTGATTTACCAATTGGAACACCAGAGGTAATTACTACTTTATCGCCCTTATTGGCTAAACCCATGTCTACAACTGTGTTCACCACATTAGTAAACATCTCTTCGGCATTGTGGACTGGTGGAATTAGCAAAGCTTCCACACCCCACGAAAGCGCTAGTTGGCGATAAGCAGTGATATCAGAGGTAAGGGCAATAATGGGAGAGGTAGGGCGATATTTAGACACCATTCTCGCCGTATTTCCTGATGAAGTGTTACAGAGAATTGCTCGTGAGCCTGTTTCATAAGCGATGCGACAAACGGATTCTGCCACAGATTCAGTAACGCTGAGACTGCCTGCTTCATGACACCAACCGTGTTTGCTACCCTCATCTAAAGCCTGTTCTGTCCGCACAGCGATATTGTGCATCATCTCGACAGCGGCGATGGGATATTGCCCGACAGCTGTTTCACCAGAAAGCATTACTGCATCCGTCCCATCTAAGATGGAGTTGGCTACATCGGTGGCTTCGGCGCGGGTGGGGTCAGGGGCGCTAATCATCGACTCTAGCATTTGGGTGGCTGTAATCACCGGCTTGCCAGCCCGATTGCAACGACGAATAATATCTTTTTGAATTAGGGGGACTTCGTGAATTGGTACTTCTACCCCTAAATCGCCACGAGCAATCATAATCGCGTCGGCAACCTTCAGAATGGAGTCAAAACTCTCTACTGCTTCTGCTCTTTCGATTTTGGCAATTAAGCGGATGGAAGCACCAGCAGCTTCAATCATTCGCTTGGCGGGTTCTAAGTCTTGTGGCGATCGCACGAAGGATACTGCAACCCAGTCTACACCCAACTGAATCCCAAAGCGTAGATCCAGCAAGTCTTTTTCGGTAATAGAACTAACAGGTAAAGGAGTTTGTGGTAGGTTTACTCCTTTGTGCGTGGAAATTAACCCGCCAATTTTCACTTGGGCGCGAATGTGATCGGCATCGCGAGCAGTAACAATCAACTTGACGCGGCCATCATTAATCAAAATCGGTTCGCCTGGTCGCACCATTGCGAACAAAGTAGGTAATGGTAGAGGTAGTTCGTCGATACTCTCACCCTTTTCTTGCAAAACAAAGGTGACTTCAGTACCAGCTTCCAGATTTAACCCTTCTGGTGGTAAAGTTCCCAAACGAATCTTGGGGCCACACAAGTCTTGCATAATTGCGATCGGCTTTTGTTGCTCATTACTAATTTGTCTGAGATAGTGAGCAGTTTGGGCGTGGAATTCATAAGCCCCGTGGGAAAAATTCAGCCGTGCCACGTTCATTCCAGCTTTTACTAAAGCTTGCAGCTTTTCGGGTGCAGATGTAGCTGGGCCAACAGTACAAATGATTTTGGTTCGACGCATAGGGATTAGGGGTTGAGGAGTAACGTGTGAGTTTGGATGGTTTATACCAATTCGTAATTCGTAATTCGTAAT
>NZ_DASQZC010000241.1:0-1761 GCF_035638895.1 Nostoc sp.
TAGACTACAGTGATTTGTATCGATTAGGTACATTATTCAAAAGGATTATCTTCATTAAACTCTGCTTGACTACGGCTAGCAATTACTAGCTTCAGACACTCCTCTAAGTCATCACCTTCCCAAGTACCTATAGTTTTCAAATGTTCTAGAAGTGAGCTTCCTGTGGAATTAACAGTAGTCTGAATAGCAAACTCTACTTGATGTTGTGTTTGTTGCACTTGGTTTTGCTTTGTTTTCAAAAAACGTAAAAAATTAAGTGTTTGAGTCAAAAGTGCATCTGGTGCTGATTGAATTTCCTCGATAAGTCGTTCTTTAATTTTCATATTTACGCCTCTTTAACTGAGATTATTTAATAGTGTAAAACAGCAACTATGGTTGTAGTTATGTTGGTATACCTCCAGCTTGAAAAATCTGTTCGGCTGTTAAATTCAATTGTGGGAAAGTAGGTGAGACGATGCGCTCAGTGCCTCTAAATTGAGTAACTTGGTATTCACCATCGATTAATTGATAAATCGATATAGTAGGCTGTTTAGGGTTGCCAGTGAACTTTTTAGCGCCTAGACCGAGATAATCTACAACCCAGTATTCAGGAATTCCAATACCCTCATACTTACCCTGTTTTGTATAATAGTCATCATCCCAGTTGGTACTAACTACCTCAACGACTAAAGGAATTGATGCTGCAAGGCTTACAGTTGATTCTTTTTTCCATAGCGGCTCATTTATTAAATTAAGACGATTGAGTAATAGCACATCTGGGGAATAGGCAGATTCCGAATTAGTTGGTTTAATGAGCGCAGTTTTGGGGATTGTATAAGGTAAATTTAATCGGTCAAATTCTACTATTAGTTTTCTTGCTACAAAACCAACAATATCCTCATGGTCTCCTACTGGTTGTGCCATTTCAACAATCACGCCATCATGTAATTCATATCTTCCACCTTCGGGTCGCCACGCTGCAAAATCTTTAAAGGTTACTAGCTTTGGAATGGCTTGAGTCATAATCTATCACCCCTAGTAGTTGTTTCGATCATATCGCTTTCTTACGTTCAGCCTTAACAGTAATATTAAGGGGTACAGTACTCGAAAAAGTTTGTTGCGGAGAACTGAACTATGGTGGCAATAACAACATCCGCGGAAAATCGGGTTTTACTCCAAAACATCAGTTGGCAGACATTTAAAACCATACTGGCTGAAATGGGTTCAGAACGTAATTCTCGATTTGCTTATGACAATGGAATGATAGAAATTATGACCCCACAAATGCCGCACGAGAACTCAAACCGTGTAATTGAAGGTTTTGTTGTTGTCCTGTGCGAAGAGTTGGGCTGGGAAATTAAACGCGCTGGTTCATTAACCTTAACGCGAGATGATTTAGAGAAGGGAGCCGAGCCAGATAGTAGCTACTATATTCAAAATGAAGCTCTAGTTCGAGATAAAGAAAATATTGACATAGCGATCGACCCGCCCCCTGACTTGGTGCTAGAGGTGGAATATTCCAGGTCTGCGATAGACAAGCTGAGGCTTTATGCTGCGATCGCAGTCCCGGAATTTTGGCGTTATAACGGCAGTGTGTTGCGAGTTTACACTCTTGCAGGTGGACAATATTTAGAAGTCGAAACCAGCCCTACTTTTGCGCCTGTGTCGGTGAAGGAAATTCCTGGGTTTATCCAAGAAGCTAAGAAAAATGGGGAAATTGCTACTACCCGTGCTTTTCGGGCTTGGGTGCAACAAAAAATTTCTGATGGTGAACAGTAAAAT
>NZ_DASQZC010000242.1:0-63433 GCF_035638895.1 Nostoc sp.
TTTGAGGAAGGCGCTGAGCAAGTCGCAGTTCAGTTAAGGTTCGGTCTTCCTCTGGGGTCAGAATGATGCGTAAAGGGGCAGGCATAACAAGCTAACTTAGCAGTTTTTCTATCTTATAATTAATTCCACCCACCTACTTAACATCAACTCTATCAGTAAATCAAGACCAGTTGGGCATTGCAGACAGCGATTTGTGTGTAATAAAGCTTGTACAATTGTCAAGGCGGTTTTTCCTGCCAGAATACTTCTGAGGCGTAAAATTTATCGACAGCAAAATTTTTCTACTTTGTATTTTTCCATCCTGCACTTGTGGCAAAAATGCCCCAAGTTAGGCGCTTCTATCTTGCAATAGATAACTTTTACCCTTATGACTGGAGAGCAAAATCTTGGGAATAGAACTACGCAGTTTCGTATTTCTCGACAGCCTGCAACCTCAACATGCAGCATATATGGGAACAGTAGCTCAAGGCTTCTTACCATTACCAGGGGATACATCACTGTGGATTGAAATCTCTCCTGGTATCGAAATTAATAAGATTACGGATGTAGCCCTGAAATCTGCCTCTGTCCGTCCCGGAGTGCAGGTAGTTGAAAGACTGTACGGACTATTGGAAGTTCATTCTAGCTCCCAAGGCGAAACGCGAGCTGCTGGTCAAGCCATTTTGGCCTTACTGGGAGTCCGAAGAGAAGAATGTCTCAAACCGCGTGTTGTTTCTAGCCAAATTATCCGCAACATCGATGCTTACCAAACACAACTTATTAATCGCACACGACGGGGCCAGCTATTACTAGCAGGGCAAACGCTGTATGTATTAGAAGTGGAACCTGCTGCTTACGCCGCACTGGCTGCAAATGAAGCTGAGAAAGCGGCATCGATTAACATCCTTGAGGTTCAAGCTGTCGGCAGCTTTGGACGGCTTTACTTAGGTGGAAAAGAGCAAGATATTCTCGCAGGTGCGGCGGGAGCATTAACGGCAATAGAAAGTGTAGCAGGTCGGGCAAATCCTCTGGGTGGGCGTCAGGAGTAAAGGAGAGAAAATGGCAAATCGAGAGCATCTAGCTTTACTCAAAGCAGGTGCAGTTACATGGATTGAGTGGAGAGAAAAAAATCCTCAGATTGAACCAGACCTCAGCGCCGCAAACCTGCAAGGGGATAACCTCAGAGGCGCAAATCTCCAGGGGGTAAATTTGAGCAAGGTGGATTTGGGTAATGCTTTACTTGTACGAGCAAACCTCAGTGGTGCCGACTTGAGTAGTGCCAACCTCTACAAAGCCTTGCTTATTGAAGCTAACTTGAGTGATGCTAACTTCACTGTTGCTAATTTGAGTGGTGCTATACTTACGCAGGCAGATTTGAGTCATGCTAATTTTATTGGAGCAGACTTGAGTGAGGCGAATCTTAGAGGCGCTGCGATCGCTCATGCTAATCTAATTGGAACCGACTTAAGAGGCGCTAACTTGAGAGATGCCGATTTAGGTGCAGCGAAGCTAATACGGGCTAATCTCTCTTTTGCTAACCTCATTGAAGCTAACTTGATTGCGGCTGACCTCAGCGAGGCTAGTTTGTATGAGGCAGAAGTATTGGGGGCTTATCTTTATAAAACTGAACTGTACAAAGCTAATCTAAACAAGGCTCACCTCAGTGGTGCTTACCTGTTGCAGGCTAACTTAAGTGAAGCTAACTTAAGTGAAGCTAACTTGAGTTGGACTAACCTTAGAGGCGCGAATTTGGCAGGCGCGAATCTTAGAGGAGCTAACCTTAGAGGAGCCGACATTAGGGGAGCTAACCTCAAGGGCGTAAATCTTCAGGAGGCAATTATGCCTGATGCTTCAAGGCATGATTAATTAGGGACTTCCGACTTCCAAATAAAAAATATACCATCGCTATAGGGGCAGGGGGAGGGAAGTCCAGAAATTGGATAATATCATGTTCGTTTGATTACTTATTAAACTCGAAGAACCCCACCCCGCCAAAGCTACGCTTCGTCTCCCCTCCCCGCTTGCGGGGAGGGGATTAAGGGGAGGGGTGCAATGACTGTGGAAATCATAACTAATTATGCAAACATGATATGATTTATTTTTTAGAGTTCCCTTAACAAAAAAACCAATTTTGAAGTCCCCAAAAGGTGGGGGATTCAGATCCGCGACTCGTACAGAATTTATGCTGAGTTCTAACGACTGACGCCTTTATTCTGTTTCAATAAGTCTAATAATGCGATCGCCTTCACCAATTCTTCTGGATCTACAGGCTTGGAAATATGCTGTTGAAATCCAGCAGCGATCGCTTGCTGATAATCTATTTCACCAGCATAAGCAGTTAAAGCGATCGCTGTAATTGTCCCACCTTGCTCTAGTTGCAAACTCCTTATTTGTCGCATCAGCATGTAACCATCCATTTCTGGCATCCCGATATCGCTTATGAGCAAATTTGGCTGGGATTGACTCAGTGCAGTTAAAGCTTCAATGGCTGAGGCTACAGCAGTCACAGTTGCACCATATTGCTCCAGCATGAAAGGCAAAAACTCTCGCATATCTGCGTCATCATCCACCACGAGAATCTTTAAGCCAGACAAGGGTAAGGACTGATCTTCCACAAGTGAGGAGTTATCTTTTGCATCCTTGATTCCTTTGTTTTCATTCTGTAAGCATGGAATTTTGACAGTGAAAGTTGCTCCTTGTTCTTCGCCCAAGCTTTGGACTTGAACAGTTCCCCCGTGAAGTTCTACAAGATGCCGGACGATCGCTAATCCTAAACCTAAACCGCCAAATTTTCGAGTTGTGGCACTATCTGCTTGACGGAAATAATCAAAGACATAAGGTAAGAACTCAGGCGCAATCCCCTTCCCTGTGTCAGTGACGCAGATTTGTACCTGTGAGCTAATTTGCTCTAATTTAATTTTTACTTGTCCCTCAGTGGGAGTAAACTTAATGGCATTAGAAAGGATATTCCAAAAAACTTGTTGCAATCGATTGGCATCGCCTAAAACAGGCCCTAGACTAGACTCAATAATTGTCTGAATCTCGATGGACTTAGCCTGTGCTGATAAACGCACTGTCTCAATCGCAGCCTCAATGACTGATACCAAATTAATGCGGTAGAAGTTGAGGTTAAGTTTACCTTGAAGGATGCGGGAAACATCAAGCAAATCTTCAATCAATTGGGTTTGTAACTTAGCGTTGCGCTCAATAGTTTCGAGGGCGCGATCGCTTGTTGCTTGATCAAGCTTGCGGGTTCGCATCAGTTTTGTCCAACCCAGAATTGGGTTAAGCGGTGTTCTCAATTCATGGGACAGCACAGCGAGAAATTCATCTTTGATGCGGTTTGCTGATTCAGCAGCGTTTCGTGCCGTTAGTTCGGCTTCGTAAAGATGGGCACGAGCGATCGCTTGGGCGCATTGTTGAGCAACAGCCAAGATAAACGCTTGATCTTCTTCACTCAGTAGTTGAGGCTGGGCAAATCCTAAAGTCATACCGCCAACTGCCCAACCTTCTACCATCAATGGAATAGAAATCCAGGCTTCAAAGTCATATTTGGAGTAAGTTTCAGCTAAATTAGGGTAACGAGCAATCCGATTTTTTGTTGATTCAGCCCAAATAGGTTGCCCAATCCGCACAGCTTCTGTTAAGGGAGAGGGTAAATCAATGGAAAAATGCCGCCAAGTGTCTACCAAATCCTGCTTATAGCCAACCGCACGCACAATTTCTAGTTCAGTTTTACTTTCATTCACCAAGGCGACAAGAGCAGAATTAGCTCCCAAAGCAGCCATACTCTGCTCTACAATGACTTCAGATACTTGGGTTGGTGTCAAAGATTCTGAAAGAGCAGCCGTGATGGATTGAAGACGAGCAATGCGCTCTAATGCTTGCTCTGCTGTTTTTTGTGCTTGCTGCGCTTCTTGGTAAAGGCGAGCATTATCAATGGCGATCGCAGCTCGATGGGCAACATCTTCTGCTAGTGACAAGTCAGCCGTGCTGTAACGACGTTCTGATTCAGCAGTCACAAAGGAAATTGCCCCAAAAATCCTTTCGCGTGCCATCAAGGGCAATATTATACATGACTTTAAACCAAGTTTACGCAGAATCCGCAGATGTTCTGGATCTTGGATAGCTTCTGCTAGAGCTGCATCTGAAATTTCAGCTACCATTTCTGCAAGTCCAGTACGCAGCACTTTAGGCACACCTTCAGGTGCATCTAACTTTCTAGGATAACGCTGATAAAGTTCCCAACCAAGTTTCACTTTCTCTGGATCTCGGTGAGCAACTGCTACCCGATTAATTGATTGGTTATCTTGCAGCAAATCAACGCCGCACCAATCGGCAAAGTAAGGCACAGCCAGCTTTGCCACACTTGCTAATGTGCTTTCGTAATCGAGGGAAGAAGCAAGGGTTGCACTGACTTGAGCCAAGAATGTTGCCCGTTGCTGATCGGCTTCTGCTTCCTGTCGCGCGGTTTGCTCTTGAATCAGTTGGATACGTTCAGCTTCAGATTGTTTGCGATCTGTGATATCAAGCACAACACCACTCATGTGTGTGGCTTTACCTGCTTCGTTGAAAAAGACTTTTCCTCGGCAGGCTAGGTAGCGAATACTGCTATCATCTCGAATAATTCGATATTCTAAATCATGCTCTACACCTTCGTTAATTGCTCGACTCAACGATTGAGCTACCAATTCCCGATCATCTGGATGCAGACGAGCTAAAATTGCTTCAGAAGTGCCAACAAAGGTTTCAGGTGTTAAGCCAAATAATTGATAAATTTGCTCATCCCAGGTAAACTGATCGTTGACAATATCCCAACTCCAAACACCGATCTGGGCAGATTTCAACGCCAGATTGAGTTTTTCTTGACTATTTTCTAGACCTTGATAAAGACGAGCATTTTCTAGAGAAATAGCAATTTGAACTGTCAATATTTCTAGTACCGAAAGTTTATCCTGTGTAAAGGCGCTGGAAATAAGATTATTTTCTAAATATAAAATACCAATTAATTTTGACTGAAGCGCGATCGGTAAACAAAGTACAGATTTAGGTTGCTTTCGGATTATATACTCGTCTTCTGAAAACAGATTTTGCTCAGTGGCATTCTGCAAAATTACTGTTTCTTGAGTTCGTTGAACATAATTTAGCATTGATTGCGGAATAACCTGTGAAATTTCACCCTCTAATACAGGTCGATAAACATTGAGCTTTTCTGCTTGGGGATTAAATTTAGCTTCTACTTCGATCACCAAGTTTTGTTCGGATTCAAGCAATAAATAACCAATTTCTGCTCCTGCTTGCTCAATAACAATCTGCATTAATGTCTTCAATAACCGCGAAAACACAATTTCGCTAGATATGGTTTGAGACGCTTTAACAACCGATAAAAAATCTAGGTGTTCACCTGTGCTGAAAAACGTTCCGTTAGAGATAAGCTGTTGTTGTGGCAATAGCTGAGGATAAGATTCTTCGAGGTGTTTAACTTTAGCAGATGCCTCCCAACGTACATAAGCATTTTTAGATTCTTGCAAGTAGGTTTTGGCAATTAATTCAAACTCCCGTTCTAAATAAAACTTAGCACATAGCTCATTAGCCAAAGCTTCATATTGTACAAATCCCTGGTCACGGGCTGAAGCAATTGATTGCTCATACAAACGCATTGCTTCTAAGTCTCGATTTTCAATTCGAGCTATTTCAGCAGCTACTAGTTGAGACTTATGTAAGAAGTTTGCAGGGCAGTGGTTAGCCCAGTATTGCAATTGCTGCTGATGGGATTTTAAGCTTTCTAAAAACTGTTTTTGCTCCTGATAAGATACTGTTGGATAAAGAGATGTAAGAGTCAGTGAGTAATATAAGATGTAATCTGTTTCAATTGGTAATGCCAGTGTTTTAACTGGCAAATTAGACAATTTTAAGGCATAATTAAACGCTTCTGGATATTTACCATACGTAAAAAAGATAATTAATTTAATAATATTATAAAAAATAATTCCACTGACAAAACCTGCATCTGTAATAATAGATAGAGCGGATAATTCATCAAATTCATCATTACTTAGAGTCAGGTTTTGGTGAGTCAGTCCGCGCAGATTCATCAGTAGCATCTGCTGTAGTTTGATTGTCTGATAGACAGTCTCGTGTTTAGACTGGTGGGCGAATGCAGTATATTTTTCTAGAGATTTGTATGTTTCTGCAAGTGGAAAACCTAACTGGATAATTTGCCACGAGCCTTGATAACCATTGTAGTTCGCCATCGTCACATCACCCGCTTCCACACAGCCGATAAATCCCCTTTCTAAAAATGGAATATCGGTAGCAATATGGTTACGCCAAACGTTAATATGACTTCCATGAATGTGCAGAACAACTCCTCTAAGTTTCAAGTCATGCAACTTTTCATTTAATTGAATTGTCATCTCAGAAAAGGCGTACCCTGTAGGTATATCATGGAAGATGGAAACTAACAACATCGCATACATGCTGTAAGCAAAACAGGAATCTTCTGTATTACCAAACTTGAGTGAGTAGTTAACTGCTTTAAGTACGACTAAGGGAAAGAGATCAGGTCTACCTAGATAAGTAGGTGGGCCCAAAGTCGTCAACAGACTAATAACTGTTTTAATATTTGGATCTTGGATTACTATAGCATTAATTATATCAGAGACTTGTCTATTACCTAGATTGGTTAATACCTGGTTTTTTTCAATTGCGATCGCAGCCTGCACTTCCTCATTTGTATCAGGGAATGTCACTTCAAAAAGTTTTAAAGCTTCTAATCCCAATGTCAGCGCCTCTTCATACCTCCCCGCAACTTGATAGAGTCTGATTTGCAGCGTATAAACATTAGATTTATCCACATAAGATGCTGCTTTACTAAATAACAATTCAAATAATTCTTCTGCTTGTCCTAAATTCCCTGTTAAGAATTCACATTCAGCTAGTTCTCTGAATAAAGTAAATGTTTGTTCATATTGTTCAATCCAGGCATTTTCAGCTAAAAGATTCATGGCAACGCTAAAAAAATTTTTAGCAGGAGTGTAGGCTGTAGAGGCTTTTGCCTTCTTAGCAGCAATTAAATTCAACCGTAGTAATTCATCTTTTTCTGTTTGCTCAATAATTATATCTACAGCGAAATTGAGTTGATTGACTAAATCAAATATTTGCTCGTTCACTTGTTCAAAACTAGCATTTTTCAGCAAAATCCGTCCAATTTTTAGATGAACTGCCGACTTTGCATCAACAATTAAGGAGTATGCAGCTTGTTGAACTCGGTCATGATAGAAACGATAGTTTTTCTGGGCAGTTTCATCTGACTCTATGGGGATAATTAATCCTCTTAAAATTGCATCAACAAGTGCATTCGCTGTTTCTTCAATAGATTGTTCACCAACGAGCGCTAAAATTTGTAAATCAAAACGATTACCAATACAGGAGGCTAACTTAAGTACTTGTTGAGTTGCGGCTGGCAGTTTTTGTATCCGTCCAATCATCAAACTGACAATATTATCTGTAATACCTTGGGCTTCAATCTGAGTTAAATTCCATTGCCACCCCCCTTTACTTCCCACGCCACTTCTCTCAACGGGGGGAACCCCCGCACGAGAGTGGCTCCCCTTAGTAAGGGGAGCCAGTGCGTTGGGCGGCTCTGCCGACTTGTTCGCTCTTAGCGTTCCCGTAGGGTAGCATCTGGCGTGGGATTGAGGGGGGTCAAAAATCAGTAGATTTTCTTGATGCAGTGTTTTCAGAAACTCATTGACAAAAAAAGGATTACCGTCAGTTTTTTGGATAATCAATTGAGCAAGAGGTTCTCCTCGTTCGACAGAACTATGCAAGGTATCAGCAATCAACTGATTGACATAAACAAGATTCAAGGGCATAAGGAGAATTTCAGTTATTCTTGCTCCATACTGGCGAACCTTGTCCATCATTAAAGTAAAGGGATGCACAACATCTACTTCATTATCTCGAAAAGCTAAAATGAAGCAGAGATATTGGATACTAGACCCAGTAATGACGGTTTGAATTAAATTTAAAGTAGCGCTGTCTGCCCACTGCATATCATCTAAAAAAACAGTGAGCGGATGCTCTTTTTGAGCAAAGACGCTGATAAAATTCTGAAACACTAAATTGAATCGGTTTTGAGATTCGGCAGGCCCCAACTCTGGTATAGGAGGCTGTTCTCCAACGATTAATTCAACTTCTGGAATTACATCTGTGATTAGTCTACCATTGTTCCCTAATGCTGCTTGTATTCGCTTTTTCCAAGTGGCAAGTTGAGCCTCGACCTGCGTTAAAATTTGTCTAACAAGTGTTTGAAAAGCTTGAACAATAGTGGAATAAGGAATATCTCGTTTATACTGATCAAATTTTCCAGAGATAAAAACTCCGCGTTCTCGCACAATAGGCTTGTGAATCTCTTTTACTAAAGAAGATTTACCAACCCCAGCATAGCCAGAAACTAAAACGAGTTCTGGTTTACCTTGGTTAACAACTCGCTCAAATGCTTCTAAAAGCTTGGCAATCTCTGGTTCTCGCCCATATAATTTTTGAGGAATTTGAAACCGCTCTGAGATATCTTGCTCACCCAAAACAAAAGATTGGATGTCTTTGGTTGTCTCCAATTGGTTTAAGCACCGTTCCAGATCAAATTGCAAACCTAAAGCGCTCTGATACCTCTGTTCTGCAACCTTCGACAGCAATTTGATAATGATATCGCAGAGGATTTGGGGAATATCAGCATTTAGCTTTTTCGGGGATGGCGGAGATTTTGCAATATGACAATGCACCCACTCTAAGGGATCTTTGCCTTTAAATGGTAGCTGACCTGTCACCATCTCATAAAAGGTGACTCCCAGAGAATACAAATCGCTGCGATGGTCAATTCCTCGATTCATTCGCCCGGTTTGCTCAGGTGACAAATATGGTAGACTGCCTTCAATTCGGCTGGAACTGCTAACTATTTGCTGCTGGTATGGAATGAAGGTAGCAATTCCAAAATCGGCAATTTTAACCTGATTAGTTTCGAGGTTTATTAAGATATTTTGCGGCTTAATATCCTTGTGGACAATGTGATGAGCGTGAATTTGTGCAAGTTTGCTAGTGATTTCTATAGCAATCTTCAGAAACGGCACAGGCTGTTGAAATTGGTCTAGCAACTGATCGAGCGATCGCGCCTCAAAATCCTCCATAATTAAATAAGGGATTCCCTGGTGCATCTCTAAGGCGTAAGCTTTGACTGCTGCTGCGATATTTAACCTTTGTGCGATCGCATACTCATGTTTGATCTGTTCAATATTATTGGGTGTACACTGTTCTGGACGTAGCCCTTTGATAATTACCGGACAATTATCTTTAACCCTAATTCCACGGTATATGACTGCTTTTACCCCTGCTTTTAACAAAGTGACAATTTTAAATCCGGGTAATGCAATCATGATACCAAATACTCCAGGCGTGCTTCTTCAAATATAGTTCGAGCTTAATTGTATTTTAGATACATTTCCTTGGGCAGATGAAATTTAGATGATATTAAGTTTAGATAATTTACGTTCCGCTAACTCCCAAACGAAAAATAAGCTAAAATTCAAGCAGAGTAAGCATTTCCCGCTCATAAACTCCCCATGCTTGATAACCTGCAAACCCAAATTTACCAACTAGAACAATTTGCCAACAGCCTCGTTTCTAACCAATTGACGCATCTTAGCGTGGTGAGCATTGGTATCATATTTGCGGCTGGCTTGCTTACCAGTCTTACACCCTGTATGCTTTCTATGCTGCCAATTACCATTGGTTACATTGGCGGTTATGAAGCTAAAAGTCGCTTGCAAGCAGCTGCCCAATCAACTTGGTTTGCTTTAGGATTAGCAACTACATTGGCGGGGATGGGTATTATAGCAGCTTTTGTTGGAAAAGTCTACGGTCAAGTAGGAATTGGTTTGCCGATTATCGTCAGCATTATCGCCATTCTCATGGGGCTGAACTTATTAGAAGCGCTACCTCTACAATTTCCATCCTTGGGCGAAACGAATTGGATTTCGCAAGATTTACCAGCCGGATTGCGTTCTTATTTACTAGGGCTGACTTTCGGCTTAGTCGCATCCCCTTGTAGCACGCCTGTTTTAGCTAGTTTGTTGGGTTGGATTGCCAATACACAAGACTTAATTTTAGGGGCTGTTTTGCTACTTTCTTACACAGCCGGTTATGTAGCACCATTGATTTTGGCAGGTACTTTTACAGCTTCAATTAAAAAGTTACTAGAATTGCGTCGCTGGTCTGGTTGGATTAACCCAGTTAGCGGAGCGCTGTTGGTAGGATTCGGTGTATTTTCTTTAATTTCTCGAATTCCCCTTGGCAGTTTTTAATATCAATACCTTTGTTAAATTTTACACATAATGACTTTAGAAGATTCAGCGTCGAAAGAATTAAAATGGTGGGCAGTACCTGGGCAGTTCTTACGGCAAGAGCTTTTGCCTGTACTGACTAACTTAAGATTAGCGATCGCACTACTGCTATTGATTGCAATCTTTAGCTCTACTGGTACTGTAATTGAGCAAGGTCAATCACCCGCATTTTACCAAGCCAACTATCCAGAACATCCAGCTTTATTTGGTTTCTTAACTTGGAAGGTAATTCAGGTAGTTGGGTTAGACCACGTATATCGTACTTGGTGGTTTTTAGCATTACTCATTTTATTTGGCACTAGCTTAACTGCTTGTTCATTTACCCGACAATTACCAGCCTTAAAAGCTGCCCAGCGCTGGAAATATTACGAAGAACCACGGCAATTTCAAAAGTTAGCTTTAAGTGCAGAACTAGATACTGGTTCCTTAGATTCTCTCAGCCAAATATTACAGAAACGTCGCTATAAAATTTTTCCAGATCAAGAAAAAGAAAATCTCCTTTACGCCCGCAAGGGAATAGTCGGACGCATCGGCCCAATTATCGTTCATATTGGTATCGTCGCTATTCTGATCGGGGGAATTTGGGGGGCGATGACTGGGTTTTTGGCTCAAGAAATGGTTGCTAGTGGCGATACATTTCAAGTGACAAATATTGTCGATGCTGGCCCTTTAGCAGCACCAATCCCGAAAGATTGGTCTGTGCGCGTCAATCGTTTTTGGATTGACTACACACCATCTGGTGGCATCGATCAATTTTATTCGGATATGTCTGTCTTGAATAAGCAGGGGGAAGAAATTGACCACAAAAAGATTTTTGTCAACGAGCCTCTACGCTATCATGGCATCACTTTCTATCAAACTGATTGGGGAATTGCGGGTGTTCGCGTCCAATTTAACAACAGCCCGGTTTTTCAGCTACCAATGGCGCAATTGAACACCAACGGCCAAGGGCGCATTTGGGGAACGTGGGTTCCTACGAAACCGGATTTGAGCGAGGGTGTCTCTTTGCTAGCCAAAGACTTGCAAGGGATGGTATTAATTTATGATCCCACTGGCAAACTCGTTGATACTGTCCGCGCTGGGATGTCCACTCAAGTAAATGGCGTGAAGCTGAAAATTTTGGATGTCATTGGTAGCACTGGGTTACAAATTAAAGCTGATCCAGGTATACCAATTGTTTACTCAGGGTTTGGTTTACTAATGCTGGGTGTGGTGATGAGTTACTTTTCTCATTCACAAATATGGGCATTGCAAAAAGGCGATCGCTTGTACGTTGGTGGCAAAACTAATCGCGCCCAAGTTGCTTTTGAACAAGAGGTTTTGGAGATTTTAGATCGGCTGACTTCACAGCCAAAAGGTGAGGAGAAAAAAGCGGCAATTGAAGTTTAAACGCATAGGCGCTTCGCCTTCCCCTAGGGTAGGGTAGGGGCGCATTCGCATTAGCGAAGCGGTAGCGACGTTAGGAGCGTCAGCATCTCGCAGAGAAGGAAATCGCAGAGGAACGCAGAGGATTACTTTGCGTTAGCCTCTGGATACTGTTTGGATTTCAAAGTTATTTATAATTAATTACGCCACGGCTATAAATTTGAAAATTACTAGAGGTATTTATTAAACATTGGAACAAAAGATTTTTATGTCTGCTCAACTTCAATTTAAGAGACGCGTTTACCTTCTACCGTTAATTGCTATCTTGTTGAATATTGCTTCTTGCACTACAAATAATCGAAACATCAACCGCGTTTCCCTTGTAGGTGCTGGGGCAAGTTTTCCCGCACCTTTGTACGAACGCTGGCTTTCAGATTACAACCAGCAAAATCCCAATGTAGAAATTAACTATCAAGCTATAGGAAGCAGTGCTGGAGTGCAACAACTCATTGAAGGTACTGTGGACTTTGCAGCTAGTGATGTAGGAATTACAAATGAAGAAGCAGCTAAGATAAAACGGGGAGCGATCGCTTTACCAATAACTGCTGGTTCTATTGTGCTAGCTTACAACCTTACACCCTCATCTCAGTCCCCTCAAGTCAATCCGCCAACTACTATAAAACTATCACGCCAAGTATACGTAGATATCTTCCTCGGAAAAATTACGAATTGGAATCATCCGAGAATAGCTGTAGCTAATCCAGGGGTAAGTTTGCCCGATTTGCCGATTCAGTTAGTACACCGAACTGACGGTAGTGGGACTACAAGCGTATTGACGCAACATCTAAGTGCTATAAGTCCAGAATGGAAAAGCCAAGTTGCAGCCGGTAAATCTGTAGCATGGCCAGTGGGAATTGGTGGAAAGGGTAACGAAGGTGTTACTGCCTTAATTCAACAAATACCAGGAGCTATTGGCTATGTAGAATACGTCTACGCCAAACAAAATAAACTCCCTACGGCTGCTTTGGAAAATAAATTTGGTAATTATATTACACCGACACCAAAATCTGTAGCTCAAACCTTAGAGGCAGTGAAATTACCCGCCGATAACTTGATTGCTTTTATCACCGATCCTATAGGTGCCCAGTCTTATCCTATCGTTACTTATACCTGGCTTTTAACTTATCACCAATATCCAAACCGAGTCAAAGCTCAAGCGCTGAAAAACTTTATTGATTGGGCTGTGATTGACGGGCAAAAATCCAGTTTGGAACTCGGATATATCCCTTTGTCTAAAAAAGTTGTGATTCAAGTGCAATCTGCTGCAAAGAAGATTGGAGAATAACTAGTAGTTTGTCAAGTCAACAATGCTTAGTAAAGCAAACTTTAGAATCTTTCTCAGTGCGTTCTCTGTACCTCTGCGGTTCGTTTTCTTATCCCTCAAATTTAATGAGACAGACTACTAGTGGTTCATGTCATTATTTCTGAAAGGTTAAGGTGTTCAGAACCCGGACTTCTTAAAGAAGTCCGGGTTCTCGCAACCCAGCAAAATTAATGCGATAGACCACTAGTTTTTAATTTACAGTAGGCGATCGCATTATTTGATCAACCTGAGTAAAAAGTGCTAATTTTATTCGCCTAGCGCCTTGTAGTGAGGACTTAAGTCCTTACTACAAGCTAAAGTTTTCATTATGGTTACTTATGATGACGCACTTCAACCACGGTATGTACATTACCGCGAGGCGTAAAATCTGCTTTTACAGTAGCTTCTAACGGATCGCAAGCAGCTACAAAATCATCCAAAATTTGATTGGCAGATTCTTCGTGGGAAATATAGCGATCGCGGTAACTGTTAATGTAAAGCTTAAGCGCCTTCAATTCCACTACCCGTTCATCAGGTATATATGTAACGTAAATTGTCGCGAAGTCAGGATAACCAGAAAACGGACATTTACAAGTAAATTCCGGCAAAGTAATGCTAATGTCATATCGCCTCCCCACACGCGGATTCGGAAAGGTAATTAGTTTACCTTCGGCAATATCGCGTTCGCCATACTTCATTTCTTGGCTTGCCTGGGCTACACTTTCAGGTAATTTGTCATTTGTCATTTGTCATTAGTTATTTTACTTATCTTTACGTCCTTTTAATAATTTTATTCCTAACTCCTGTACAGACGCGATTAATCGCGTCTTCCCCACTCTCCACTCCTAACTCAATACTCTTCCTTCTCCCAGTCTGGACAATTCTCATCTTCACAACCGTGGGGATGCATGGCACAAACTAACAAATTACCACTATAAACTTGACCGTGGTAGTGAGTACAACCGATACAGGCAGGATTTTTTTCGGCTGTGGGTTCAACTGAATAAGGAAAACCTGGATCTATATCTGTTACAATGTCTTCCAGTTCCCAGTAAGCTTCAAACATTGGTTCAGTCAAATCCTGTAAATACTGATCGACTTCAATGGCAATGTTAGGGACTTGCTCGGTGATTTCTTCCGTTAGCTCAAAAAAAGCGTCTACCATTTCACTCATTCCCAGGAAGAAACGCTCTACTTCATCAGCCACTGTTTCAACGATCTCTACTAAATCTTTTTGCCACTGTTCCATAAACTTGACACCTTTGCAGGCTATAAACAGGACGCTTTATGTTTTCTGGCTTAAAGAACACACTAAGCAATGTATCTTATCAAGTTTCTATCTGAAGTGCCATGTCAAACTGCCACTTCTTACTAATATTTCGATCAAACAATTCTTTTTATTGATCGCGTTGCAATCTTTTTAACTCGTTTTGCAGGTCTAGCACTTCTTGCCGTAATTTTTCCGCGTTATCATCACTTGATGCCTCTTTCACCGTTGGTTCTTCATCTTCCTCTAAAATTTCAATGCGGCGAGGTTCAGAAGGAGGCCTTTTCTCAGATGTTTCAGCAGATGGTTGGGATTGTTGGGCTTGCTTCATCATATCTTCAACGAAGCGGCGGGCTTCTTCTGTGTTCATTTCGCCCTTTGCGACCATTTCATCTGCCAGTTTTTGGACTTGCGATCGCACTTCGGCTAATTTTCCCCCTGCTTTCTCACCTGCGTAAGAAGCTAATCCAACACCGAGGTAAAAAGCTTTTTGAACAATATCTCCAAAACCAGCCATTATCCCTGACCGCTCCTACAAATAGGGCGACCCGGAGACTACGCCTATCACAAGCCTCCCGTGTTGCTGCTACCTTCCGGTTCTGACAAGATTTGGGTGTTGCGATCGCATAGATCCAGGTCTTCTAAAAGCATAACACTAAAAGTCAGTAATGTGTGTGTTATTCCATAACAATCCGCCATTCATAAAGCTGATAGTTGACGCAGCCGTGTTTCACCAACGGGTCATCAGCTACAATCGCTTCTGCTTCTTCCTTTGAGGCTGCCTCAAACAGCAACATCCCGCCTCTTTGCTCTGCCCAATAGCCTGTTCGCGCTTTGTGTCCTTTAGCAATCAAGTCCTGAATGTAGGCTTTGTGGGCAGGTACATATTGGTCAAAGGTAGGTTTATCGACTTTCCCTTCTTCAATTTTTACAAACCACGGCATCTGCTTGTCATCTCTTATTACAAAGGACTTTGCCAAAAGGTTTAATCAGGTTTGAATTTTAGGTGTAAATATCACTACAGTTAAGCATTAATACTTATAAACAAAAAAGCTCTTCCGCACTCGATGGATGAATACCAATATTATTATTAAAGTCATTTTTGGTAGCACCTAATTTGATAGCTACAGCAATGCTTTGAATAATTTCTGATGCTGATTCACCTACCATGTGAGCACCCAAAACTCGCTCTGATTTACCTTCTACTACTAATTTAATCAGGGTTTTTTCATCTTGCCCATTCAGGCTATGAAAAAGTGGTTGAAATTCTCCACAATAACACTGCACCGATTCACCAAATTTTTCCCGTGCTTGAGCTTCTGTCAAACCAACTGTAGCAGCTTCAGGTATGGAAGAAACGGAGATGGGCACTAATTCATAACTTAAAATTTGAGGTTTATTACCAAATACAGTATCAACAAATGCACGAGCTTCAGCAATGGCAACAGGTGTAAGTTGTAGCCTGTCAATACAATCGCCTACAGCAAAAATATTAGCTTGCGTAGTGCAGCTATATTGATCCACCATAATTGCACCTTTTTGAGATACTTCAATACCAGTTTTATTCAAATATAAGTTATTTAAATATGGTGACAGCAATGTTAAATATAAAACTGTATCACAGGTTAAAATATTCGTTTCATAATTAGAATAAAATAAATCTACTTTATCTGCTATTTTTTTAATTATATCTACTTTAGTGTTAGTCAAAATTTCAATGCCATGCTGACTCATGATATCTGTAATACAGAAGCTCAAATCTTGGTCACAAGCTGGCAATATTTGAGGTAAATCAGTAATTAAAGTGACTTTAGCACCTAGCTCATTCAAACTACCAGCAGTTTTTACAGCAGTATAATCTCCTCCAATAATAGCGATGTGTTTGGGTAATGTTTTCATTTGAAAGAGTTCTTTTGGAGTAATAGTATGTTCTATCCCAGGTATATTTGGCTTGAAAGGTTGTGCACCTACAGCAATCAAAATTTTATCTGCTGTTATTTGCTTTCCGTCAATGTCCAAGGTATGAACATCTATAAAACTAGCACGACCTCTAATAAAATTTACTCCTGATTCTTTAAGATACTTAATGTGTAATTGATGGAGTTGTTCAACTTTCTGGTCTTTAGCTGCTATAAATTTCGACCAGTCAAAGCTGCTATGAAATTCGCTCCATCCATAAGATATTGCATTAGAAAAAAGGCTGGAAAAATTAGCCGCATAAGTCATTAGCTTTTCAGGAATACAGCCGTAATTTATACAAGCGCCACCTACGTCTGCTTGTTCTGCAATTCCTACATGGATACCATAAGAAGTAGCTCGTTTAGCAGCAGCAAGTCCTGCTGAACCTGCACCAATAATTAAAAGGTCGTAATCGAAGTTCATAAATGCTGCTCTTAGTCGTTCTTCTTTGCTATCTACTTCTTTTGGCCCTATCCAGCCCTTTGGCGATCGCAAAATGTGAAACAAAAAAGACTTATCCACGAGGTCTAATGACTTGGATATCGTCACTCAGCTAGGTTTCACTTAAAGTGTAGCTATTTCTATTTCATTCACTCTCTATCTAAAGCAACGGATTCTTATTAAGTGTATATATAACAATCCGATAGCGAAGCGGTAGCGAGTCAGACGCTCCTGCGTCGCTAACGCTGCGCTATCGAGCGTCTTTGATTTCTGAATCACTCGTAGAGGTAAGGGACTGGGGACTGGGGACTGGGAAGAAGGAATAAAGGTGTACTAAGTTTTGTTCAAAAATCAAATATGAGTCTTATATATATATAACAAGCGCTTCCCTTTGCGTAGAAGGGGCAGCTATTTAGGAAACCTGTCACTATTTCTATTATTGTTGTATTTTAACCAACGCATCACATCTACAATTCAATCTGGAGGAGGATCAGCCACTCGAATAGCGCCTTCCGATAGCTAGAGGATAAGTAATGATTACCAGCTTAGGATGTCGAATATGAAGGAGAGTTCTACACAGAAACGATGAGCCTATTATTGCTGGATTTAGACGGCACAATTCGAGAACCACTTAGCGGCAAGCAATACTTTCAACATCCTCAAGACCAGAAAATTATTTCGGGTGCTGAAGTTGCTATTGGCACTTACAAAGATAATTGGATTATTGTCGGTATTACCAATCAAGGTGGCGTTGCCGCAGGGCACAAGTCTATTCAACAGTGCATCACCGAACAGCAGTATACGCTTGAGCTATTTCCAGAATTAAGAGAAATCTACTTTTGCCCTGACTTTGAGGGCAAGAAATGTTTCCGCGTCACTCACCACAATGTCCATAACCATAGTAAAACCAAATGGTCAGGGCACTATCGTAAACCTAAAGCCGGAATGTTGCAATTGGCAATGGTTCGGCACGAGCATACTCATGAAAATACAATCTATGTAGGCGATCGCCCCGAAGATGAAGCTGCCGCCCGTAGTGCTGGGGTACGCTTCCAATGGGGAAGAGATTGGATTGAACAACATCAGGGAGCAATCATCTCTTAGCTCGACTTTATCCAAAATTAAGAACTCAGTTTTCTTGATACGGCAAAAATCCTAGCTTTTTGGCAAAAACTTTTTTGATGTCACTGATTCTCGGTGAAATCGAAAAAATAAAGCTACTGTCCCACAAAGGTTTCAGCGTCAGCTTGAGTGTTCCCAAAAAATGGATAAAGTCGAGCTTAGAGGATGTTTTAAAAGTATTTTTATTAACATCAAAGCCTCAGAAACCTAATTCGCATTCCCTTGTAGGGAAGAGGGGGTTTCTAGTATACTTTACGACTTTTCAAACATCCTCTTAATGTCCAGATGTACTGTTACCTAGAGTTTGACAACAAAAATACTCAGTCTGCTTCATCTAGTTGGCATAGTGATTTCCCAAATTCCTTGATTTCCACCATATTCGATAACATAAATTTTATTGCCGATAATCGCAGCGTCAATGGGATTACTAAAACCTTCAACAATGCGGGTAGCGTTAAATTTATAGTTGGTATTTCCTACTTTAGTTAAGTTTAAATGCAGTAGGTCTTGGCCGGAATCTTTAAAAGGGCCTGGTAGTGTTTCGCCAGTTGGGTCGCCTGTTGTAAAACTCAGCATAAATCCATCTCTGTTGAATTCTGGACTCATTACTCCTTGTGTATCAAAAACCAAGCCTAAAGGAGAACGGTGTGTTGAAAAACTGCTCACACTTTGCCCAAGAAGACTGGCATCTTTGACTTTTCCATCTTGAGGATCGCGGAAATTGTCTGCGTCCGGCCCAAAATTAGGAATTGGTTCAATCAAGTTTACAGGCCGAACAGGAAAGGTTGGATCGTTACGAAAGTAGCCCCTTTGGACGGCGTTAAATTTTGGGCTTAACAAAAGGTCTTTGGCAGGATCATAATTGGGAAATTGTTGTGGGTTGTCTGTCCCGCCAATCCGCCAGGGAAAGCCATAATTACCACCTGGACGGAGCCAATTTAATTCTTCTGACATGTCGCGATCGGGGCCATTTTCTGTGCCAAATAAATCCCCATTGGGCGCAAAGGCCATATCGAAAGTATTACGTATTCCTTCTGCAAAAATATAGCCACCTGCCTTTAAAGTTGCTCGATTGTTTGCAAGAAAAATATTTTTGCCATTAGTAGGAAGACGGAGTATACAGGCAGTTAATCCTACTTCACGAGTATTAGGATATAGCCCATTAACAGACTGAACCTCACCGTGATCGGTACGAGAACCGCTATTCACATAGATAAAGTTACCATCCGGGCTAACAACCACGCCGTTGAAGCGATGGTCATAGGCTGTTTTGCTTTTGGGATAGCCTGCACTCTTAGCTAAGATAGACCAGACGCGCTGTTGTGTACCCGACTTAATTTCGCCTTTAACAATAATTGCTCTGGTCTGGTTATTTACAAGGTCTGCATTGCCAACCAAATAAATTGTGCCGTTCGGGCCAATGGCCATACCTTGAGTTTCACCTAGATTATGATCACTAGAGTTGTACACAAGTCTACTATTAGACAAGCCTAAATTGACTTGATAAATATCACCATTTTGTTTGAGGTAATAAAGGGTGTTGTTTCGTGGATCTTTTACAATCCGAACAGAAGCAGAGACTGATAAGGTATTCGTAATATTGCGAATCTGAATATCAGGGCGCAGGGCTTTAGGTGCAGCATTTACTTCAGTAGCACCATAATTTAATAGAACTATTGTAAATAACAGCGTTTTAGCGGCAACAAAGTAGGTTTTGAGAGCGAACTTACCGATAAATCTGTGTTGCTTTTGGTTGGATGAGTTAATGCTATTCATTATTGCGTTCATAAAAGAGTCAGATGATTTTGTTGCTAAATATTTTTGAGAAAGGAAACAATTTTAGAGATTCTGGGTTGAAATATGGCGTAAGTCAAAAGTCACGCATAATGTATTCCGAGCTTCTTGCGCCATTTAAAATGGTGAACCAGCGCTGCGGGAGGGTTTCCCTCCGCAGGCGACTGGTGAACCCGTTCGCGTAGCGTCTCCGATAGGAGAAGGGTATATTTATTTTTGCCATGCTGTACTAGCTTATAAATAGTCTTTTATTCAAGAACGGTGAGACATCGTTGTGTCTCTCTAACTAGCAATAAAACTATCCCTCAATCAGCCTTATTATGCAGTACTTCCTTGAGTTGACAACGTTTTTATGCCAAACTGACTTCTAAGGTATAAGAAGCAGGGTTGCTATCACTAGAGCCAGAGAAACTTCCGCCATCTTGGGGGAAGAAAGCATATTTACTCATTGAAATTGAGTAGGTTCCAGTACCCAATGAAGCGGTGATTAATGACCCAAAGTCGAGGCCACTATCATCGTCACTTTGCAGTAAAATTCCAGCATTGTTAAACAGTCCGATCACTGTATCATCGGTTGTCGCCCCGGCGATGGTGACAGTTCCTGAATTTGCTAAAGAAAATGTAAAAAAGTCGAAATCGGGATTGTCTCCCGGTTGAACTGTTACTAACTCACCTGAGAGATTAACGTCTGAGCCTGATGATAAAGAACCTAATCTTTCAGCGCTGGCTAGTGTATTGTTTGTAGCTTGTCCAGCATTTTCCTGCTCAAAGAAAAGGAAATCGTCACTATCAAGTTTGAGGTTTAGTACCCCCTGCACAATACCAATAATCTCATCTGGCTCTGCTCCAGGTTTGTCTAAAAATATTTGTGTATTTGCTCCAACAGATTGCAAGCGGTAGTTTAGTTGAGAGCCTTGGAGTTGTATTTGATCTTCACTAGGGTTGAAGTCAGTAATAGTAGCTAAGTCGCCAAGACCAGCATTCGTAGTGTTTTTATCGTCGTAGTAGACATTTATCGCGTCCCCAAGGACAAATCTATCTAGCCCAACGCCGCCAATTAAAGTATCAGTCTCCCCTAATCCAGGTGAAAGGGGACTACCAGGGAAAACACCGATGAGGATGTCGTTTCCAGACCCCCCATTGAGTATGTCATTGCCGGGGCCGCCCTGTAAACTATCATTGCCGTTATCAGCATTGAGGGTATCGTTGCCATTACTACCATCTAGCGTGTCATCGCCTGCTCTTCCATTCAGAGTGTTGTTAGCAGTATTACCAAACACTATGTTATTAAGACTGTTACCTGTCCCGTTGATGGCGCTACCTTCCCTCAGTCTCAGGTTCTCCAGATTGGCACCCAGTGTGTAGGGGACAGAAGACCGGACGGTATCTATACCTGAATTATTAGCCTCGGTAATGGTGTCGCTAGCACTGTCAATGACGTAAGTATCGTCGCCTACTCCCCCATTCAAGCTGTCATTACCCAAGCCACCATCAAGTGTGTCATTGCCAATTCCACCGATTAAACTGTCGTTTCCCGTCCCGCCAAATAGATTATCATTACCATTTGCACCATTTAGGGTATCGTTACCAGACAAAGTATTGGCATTACCACCATTAGCCCAACCATATATTGTATCATCTCGCGATGTCCCATTTCTGGTGTCAGGATTTGTAGTGCCGAAAATAACTGCCATATTATTATTCCTAAAATGCCTAACTTCGGCCTCAGTTACAGAACTTTTTATAAGTTCAATGTAGATTACTTAAAACTGTAAGTTTAAATACAGATGTTTTTTAACCTAATTAATACAAATATTACTTAGAAAATATTAATTATTGATTTGGTTAATTATTGATTATGCAAATGGTAAGTAATTGCTCCAAAATTTATTTTTATTATTTTCCCATCTTTAACTTACCTGTAATTACTTAATTAACATGAAATAAAAGTTACGTCAACTTCTTTGTCAAATCTTAAATATTTAATCTTTTGGATTTCTAATACTTTTAAAAATGGTTATAAATTTTAATTAAGTCTTTTTTAAAACTTACTGTTTTTTTAGAAAAATTTGCAAGATTTTTCAGATAAATGCAATGTTCTCGTTAAGTTAGGTTTCAATATTGTTGTTATTTTGTAAAATAAATATTTTTCTATTAAAGAGATGCATTTTAAAATACATAAGTTAGATTTATATATTATCAAGAACGTTTTCGAGCTTAATAACACTTAAGCTTTACATAAATTTTATATAGCAGTCCGCTTTGATTTTTAGAATTATTTGCGTATACAGGGAGTGGGGAAGAAGCTCAGGGTGTGATGAGAATGAAATAGCCGTGTTGACGATTCTCACAAGATTTATGTGTAAACGGTAGCAAGGGTTCTGGGTATTACTACATCTGTACTGTAGTCATAAGTAATTGGCTTCCACCTTGCTTCTCAGGATGACGCTAGCTAAACAAGCGATTAAACTATGGATAACATCAAGGAATTGTTGCTTTTAGCACCACTTACATAAATTTAGTTGCATTGTTACATCTAAAATCTCATCCTGCTATATAAAAAACCTATTATGTCAGTGTATCAAGGAAGTTGTGGGGAGACCACCGATTTGATGATTGGTGTTCACAACCAAGAAAACCTCGAATTACAAGCAAATTCTGCTCCTGTGGGTGCTCTTGCCACAAGACAAGGAACTTTTTCTACGTTTCTTGCTCCTCTGACTCAAGATACTTTTAAACAGGTCGTTCAGGATGTCGAGCAAAAATTACAGATTGTCCATCAAACCCTGTCAATGCTGGATTCTCAGGGATTTGAAACTCTTCTGCAAGAAATGTTGCATTCGATTACCTTGAAAACCGGGGAATTACTGGGGGCAGACCGGACAACGATATTTTTATTGGATGAAGAAAAACAAGAACTCTGGTCGATTCTGGCTGAGGGGGAGGGCGATCGCTCTTTAGAAATTCGCATCCCCGCCGATAAAGGCATTGCTGGGGAAGTCGCCACCTTCAAGCGAGTTATTAATATTCCCTTTGATTTTTATAACGATCCGCGATCGCATTTTGCCCAAGAACAAGAAAAAAGAACTGGCTACCGCACTTACACCATGCTGGCTTTGCCATTATTGAATGAACATGGACACTTAGTTGCGGTAGTGCAATTACTGAATAAATTAAAATGTGGGAATAATCCCGATGTTCCACTTGCAGAACGCATTGATACCAAAGGTTTTATCTGTGCTGACGAACAATTATTTCAAGAATTTGCTCCTTCGATTCGCCTGATTTTAGAATCCTCACGCTCTTTTTATGTCGCCACTCAAAAACAAAGAGCAGTGGCGGCGCTGATGAAGGCGATCAAGTCTTTATCTCAAAGCAGTCTCGACTTAGAAGATACCCTAAAGCGGGTGATGGATGAAGCCAAGGAACTGATGAATGCCGATCGCAGTACACTATGGTTAATAGACCGCGATCGCCATGAATTATGGACGAAAATCACCCAAGATGATGGTTCAACTAAGGAGTTACGAGTCCCCGTAGGTAAAGGCTTTGCTGGTATAGTAGCGGCTTCTGGCAAGAAATTGAATATTGCCTTTGATTTGTACTACCATCCTGACTCTGATACTGCCAAACAACTCGACCAGCAAAATGGCTATCGCACTTGTAGCTTGCTTTGTATGCCAGTATTTAATGCCGATCAAGAACTGATTGGCGTTACCCAACTCGTAAATAAAAAGAAAAGTGGGGATCTTCCACCTTATAATCCAGCTGATTGGCCCAAAGCTCCCGACTGCTTCCAAGCTAGCTTTGACCGCAACGATGAAGAGTTCATGGAAGCTTTTAATATTCAAGCGGGAGTAGCGCTGCAAAATGCTCAGTTGTTTGCCACAGTTAAACAACAAGAACAAATGCAACGGGACATTCTGCGTAGTCTTTCCAATGGAGTAGTTTCCACTGATAAAACTGGGTTAATTATCGCCGCTAATGAAAGTGCCAAACGTTTGCTAGGATTAGAGCCAGAAGACCGTTTAGAAGGCAAATTAGTTACTGATGCGATCGGCATCAAAGAAGGTGACTTTAGCAAGTGGTATCAGGATGCTTTACATGCAGTTGACTTAAAAGGCCGCCAGCAATATTACCCCGATCGCACACTCTTAACTACTGGTACAGCACAGCACAGTATCAATTTATCGATTAACACAATTGCTGATGCTAGCGACCAAGAGCAAGTCCGTGGAGCGCTGGTAGTCATGGAAGATATCAGTGATGAAAAGCGCCTCAAGAGTACGATGTACCGCTACATGACTCAGGAATTAGCCGAAGAATTGCTGAAATTGGATGACGCTAAACTAGGAGGCGATCGTAAAGAAGTTTCGATTTTATTTTCCGATATTCGCGGCTACACCACTTTGACGGAAAACTTGGAAGCAGAAGAAGTGGTGAGTATGCTTAATGAATATTTTGAATCAATGGTGGAGGCAGTCTTTAAACATAAAGGCACCCTTGATAAATATATCGGCGATGCCATCATGGCTGTGTTTGGTTCTCCCCTACCATTGGAAGAACACGCTTGGATGGCAGTGCAAACATCCTTAGAAATGCGCCATCGTCTGCATGAATTTAATCAGCGTCGCTATACAGATGATAAGCCTAGAATCAAGATTGGCATTGGTATCAACTCAGATATCGTGATTAGTGGGAATATCGGCTCTAGTAAGCGGATGGAATTTACCGCCATTGGTGATGGCGTTAATCTTGGCTCTCGATTAGAAAGTGTCAGTAAACAGTATGGTTGCGATATTATTATTAGTCATAACACTTTTAAGCCGTGCCAAGATCAGATTTGGGCTAGGGAACTAGATTACATTCGTGTTAAGGGTAGAAATGAGCCAGTAGCCATATATGAATTACTGGGTTTGCGTTCCAATCCTATTGAAAGCCAAAAATTGCAAGTGATTGAGCATTATCACAAAGGGCGCGAGCATTACCTCAAGCGGCAGTTTTCCCTTGCTAGAGCCGAGTTCGCCAAAGTTTTGGCAGCAGATAACCATGACAAAGCTGCTATGTTGCATCTGTTGCGTTGTCAGCATTGGTTACAATCACCCCCAACAGAATCAGATTGGGATGAAGGAGTCTGGACGTTTCAGGAAAAATAAGTGCCATTTCTGCCGCTCCATTCCTGTGAAAGAATCACACTTAACAATAGTGAGTCCTATTGCCAAAAATAACTTAAATGTAGCGGATGCACCAGAGGGTTTCAGCCCTCACCACAAACCTTTAATTATTATTTTTAAGGTCATGTGGAGCATACTAGATTAGGCTTTAGAATGCGGATTGGTATCAATCTATAAGCTCGCCCATATTAAAATCTATTCTTATCCAACCTTTGAGTCTTCGTAAATTGTCGAGAATGAGTAAGGGAATCTGCCAGTGATGTACCATCAGGAAGGGCAAGGGATCATTCACCTCAAAAATTGCTTCTTTCCCCCGCCTGATGTTTCTTACCCAGGTTTGCAATTGCTTAAACGATCTAATCTCATTCAGCCGCCAAACTTCGTGGTACAGCCAATAGGTTGGCTTACTATCACCAAGAGGCTGCAAAGATTCAGCCAGAGGCTCTTTACCAAGATAGGCATCCGCTACTCCTGGATGATTGTAAAACATAGTAATGGCAGAGTGAGTCCGGGGGTTACACTCAATCGCGTAAACAGTTCCGTCTTCTGCCTGGATGAAGTCAAAAGAAAGTTGTCCGGTTTTTCCCAGTTCTTTGGTAAAATGACTCGCCCATTGCATAATTTCTCGCTGATCAACGTTTTCGTAGTTGACTTGAAAGGCGGATGACTCACAGCAGCAGTACATTCTTGACTCTCCATCTCGCGCGGTAGTGTGAGTGCAGTATTCCTTTCCAGGAATGAATTCCTGCATAATCCAGGGGTTCTCCTCACTGATGGGCAGACTTTTGACAAATGCTGCTGTTTCTGATTCTGTATCGCAAGGTAGCTTGGTGAGATTCAAGCGACGCACTTGATCGTAAGGGATACTTTTAAGAATGTATTTGCGCTTCTCTTGAGAAAAGTCGAAGTTGAGGACTTGTTCGGGATCGGTAATTTTGAAGGATTTGGGAACAGATAAACCGAACGATCGCGCTGTTTCGGAAAAGGCAAATTTGTCATCCAGGATCTTCGTGACATCACCATCGAAGTGGAAAAACTCTACAGAGTCTGGTAATGGTGACTTGCCTTGATCAAAGTGGATGACGGAAAAAATGGCTACCGGGATAAAAAAGTCGATCTTTTCTGTTTTAGCGATCGCGTGTAGGGTTTCAACGTAGCCTTCTAAGTCTTTGCTGGGATCGGGAACAGTATAAAAGCCTGCAACTGAGTTGGAATATTTATTCCCACTTGGCCAGAATTTCTCAATGTCAATTATAATAACCCGATGTCCAGCAGCATGAAATGAACGCGCTAGCTGAAGAGTTTTAGTCATTCTAGCGCCAGCAATCAAGATATTTTTAGAATTGGGGTTGACAACAATTGACTTACTGAATGGTTGTTTAATAAAGCTCCACAGTAGCGATGTTAAGACGACGATGCAGTTTAAGGGAAATGCGATCGCTAGTAATACAAGAGTGCCCAAGTTTTGGAACACTACAAAAATATGCTTTTTCATAGTTATAATTGTGACATCCAAGATTGCATCTTTTCCTCGTCAAATATTTTTAAACAATTGCAACTGCTTTAACGAGCTAATTTGATTAAGTCTCTATTCGTGTTTAAGTTAATAAGTACGATTACTATTACTTAGGGGTTGCAGAGGTAGAGGTTTTATATTTTACGTCTTCTCCAAACTGGATGAGTTTGCCGATGTTGAAATCAATCCTCACCCAAGTTCGTAAGGAGCGCAAACTATCGAGTAATAGCAAAGGAATGTGCCAGTGATGCACCATTAAAAACGGTAATGGATCGTTAACTTCAAAGATTGCATCCTTTCCTCGCCAAATATTTTTAAACCACTTTTGTAACTGCTTTAATGATCTAATTTCATTAAGTCTCCAAAGTTCGTGATATAACCAATAAGTAGGCTTACTATCGCTCAGGGGTTGCAGAGGTTCAGCCGGAGGCTCTTTACTAAGATAGGCATCCGCTAAACCTGGATGGTTGTAATACATTGTAATTGCAGAGTGAGCGCGAGCGTTGCACTCGATCGCATAAATCGCGCCATCTTCCGCCTGAATGAAGTCAAAACAAAGTTGTCCAGTCAGTTGTAATTCTTTGACAAAATGACTCACCCACTCTTTAATTTCTGGGTGTTCAAAGTTTTCGTAATTGACTTGAAAAGCAGATGATTCACAGCAGCAATGTACCGTTAATGCACCATTTCTCGCTGTATCGTGAGTACAGTATTCTGTACCGGGAATAAACTCTTGCAATATCCAAGGGTTATCTTTACTAATTGGCTTACTTTTAACATGAAGCGCCATTTTTTCGTAAGACTCCATTGGTAACTTGGTCAAATCCAAGCGTAAAACAGAGTCATAGACAATACTTTTGAGAATATACTTGCGCTTTTCGTTGGCAAAGTCGAATTTAAGAACTTGTTCGGAATCTGTAATTAAGAAGGTTTTCGGGACAGATAACGAGAGTGAGCGGGCAATTTCTGCAAAGGTAAACTTGTTATCCAGCATCTTCATGGTATCAGCATCGAAGTGGAAACTCTCGCAACACCCTGATAACACTGGTTTGCGCTCGGAGTCAAAGTAGCTGGCAGCAAAAATACCTACCGGGACAAAAAAATCTATGTTTTCTTTTTTGGCGATCGCACGCACGGCTTGAGTATAGCCTTCTAAGTCTTCTTGTGAGTCAGGAACTGTGTAAAAGCCAGCCACAGAGTTAGAAAATCGATAACCACTGAACCAGTATTTATCGAGATCAAATAAAATGACTCGATGCCCAGCAGCGTGAAACGATCGCGCAAGCTGAAGGGTTTTGGTCATTCTACCACCACCGATTAAGATATTTTTAGGATTTTCGCTCAAAACTACAAGATTAGCATCCGATCGGCTGAAAAAATTCCACAGCAACGATGCAAGTACAACGGTGCAGTTAAAGGGAAATGCGATCGCCAGTAATGCAAGTGTGCCCAAGTTTTGGAATATGGCAAAAATCTGCTCCCTCATAGTTGTAATTGTGACATGATAGTGGAACCTTTGGCTGGTGGGGAGTCAGAAATTAAGTGACTCAACAAAATTCTTCAAGGGCGGCTAATAATCACTGAGATATGGAAATAAACTGCTAGCGGCTTCTTTCCGCATCCTCTCTCTTTTTAAAGGTAAATGTCGAATATTTATTCTTTATTTTTTAGATGGGGATTGCCTGGAGTACAAATAGGTGTTATTTACGCACTTGAAGTCATTAGATTTTTAGGCGATCGCTCTATTTTGTAGAAGGGTGTATATTAAAGTTCTATTAGTTGTCGCTAGCGAAGACTTTAGGCTATTCCAAGTCAGAAGAAAACTAAAAAGGTGATTTGCCTGACATTAGGTTATGCTCAACGCTTCATTGATCGCTGTCATAAATAACTCATTTAAAGGAATTCCGGCTGCGTTTGCCGTACAGGCAATTACCGCGTTATGGTCAAAAATACAAAACAACCCGGCTTCTAAAAACCAAGGTTGTCCGTGTGGGTCGATCCGGAAGTCAAATAAACTATAGTGGCGACAGCCCAAAGCCAAATGACACTTCTTTACTTCTTGCTGAACCTTTTGCGTGATCGGGTCATCAATATCTACAATCCAACCTGGGACATAATTTTTAGCAGTTGAAGCCAAATCGCCCTCGATTGGGATTTTGAATTTGTCAGTATAGCTGCGGATGGGTCTAGTTTGCGGGTCTATTTGATACTCTTCAAGGGGTAAACCGATTAGCTCCCCATTTTTGACAATAGCGCCGCATCTGACTTCTCGACCGGCTTCAATAAATGTTTCTACGATCACCTCATCTGCAAATTCAAATGCTTTCTTCAAGGCAGCGTCATACTCACTCTTTTCTTTGACTAAGGACACTCCTAAAGAGTTGTCGGCATTTGCGGGTTTGATGACTGCTGGAGGTGTAATTGTTGGAACGTCTCCTTGGCGGAGCAGTTCTCCAGAAGGCACTTTAACTCCTGCTGCTGCGACAATTGCTTTGGTTCTGGCTTTGTGGGCTGTGATTGCCATGACATCTGGAGTGTTGCCGATATAAGGGATCTTAAGCAAGTCGAATAGTGCCCGGTAGTCAGTCATTCCAGGGAGACAAAACATTTGTGGCAACATCAGGTCAATGTTTTGCGCTGTTATAAACTGTATGGCATCTGATAGAGGCATGGGTTTAGCGACAGCAATATCTTCTGGACTGAGGGAAGAAGGAAATCGCCACTGTCCATCAAGTGTGATGTATGCAATCAGAAAGTCATAGAGCGATGGATTTGCCGTAGCTACCAGACAGCTTTGGGCGTAATTGCGTGACAACTGACAGTAAAAATCATTGTATGCAGATCCAACTAAATGAAGGATACGAAGTACTGACATGATTCATCTTCTTAAATACTGTTGTATTTTATATAACAACTGGATTGCAAAAAAACAGCTTCAGGGGAGATGAGGAAGCAAGCGAAAAATTATTCTTTTGAAGTCTAAGCCTTGGCTTAGACTTCTCTGCTCATCTCCTCATCTCTCGATTACACAACTCGTCTAATCAGGGTTATACCATCTCGGATGGGTAAGATAACTTGCTCTACACGAGGATCGGCGGCGACAATACGGTTGAACTGAGCGATCGCTTCACCGTTGGCGGTGCGTTGTTCGGGTGGCAGGTAAACTTGTCCCTGCAACAAAGTATTATCCACACAGATTAACCCGTCGGGAGTTAGTAAGTTACTATCCAAAATGGTCTGGAAGTACTTTACATACTCTTTTTTATCTGCATCAATGAAGATCAGATCAAATACTTCTTTTCTCGCAGCCAGCTTGTAGAGCGTCTCTAGGGCTGGTGCTACTTCCACAACGATTTTGTCGCCGTGGGGAGACTCACTAAAGCAAGCTTGAGCAAATTCAGCAACATAAGGATCTACTTCGCAACCTATAAGTTGCCCATCACTTGGTAATGCTTCTGCCATTGCTAAAGCTGAATACCCTGTGAACATTCCTACTTCCAGAATGCGCTTTGCCTTGGTGATATGAACAAACATTTTCAATGTCTGTCCTTCAAGATGTCCTGAGAGCATCTCCTGCTCTAGTTGACGTACTGTTTCACCATCACTGAAGCGCTTGCTCCAGTCTTCAATGCTTGTTTTTTGCGCCAATGCTGTCAATGCGCTCGATTCGGGGGTAGTGTAATCATCCAAGTAGGGATCTAAACCCGCCGCTAATTGAACTCCCTGCCGCAAAGAATCTAATATCTCTACGGGAATGTTGTTCTCTTGTGCTAATTTGAGGGTTTGCTGTAGCTGGGCTACTAAGATGCTATGTGGCGTTATCGGCCTAGATGTTTCTCGTCCTAAAACACTCGTCATATTTTCACACCCCTACTAGCTTGGCTTCTTGACTTTCAATGTATGCGTCAACACCTTTTCCGCCACGAGGGTATTTAGCACAAAGCCGTTTGTGTTCAGCTAAAGCAGCATCAAGTTCTTCACGAGTCAGATCGTTGGCAAAGAAGCACTCACCAATTGGACAAGGCATGGCTGCGCGTTGTTTGCCATCTCGTGTCAAGCTTATAGACTCGGTAGCATCCCAGAGCAAATCTCCATCTAGTAGAGGATGATCAAGTGATAAACCTATACGACTCATCAAGTCTAGGATGCGATCGCGCTCTCCTGTTGGAATATAGCCCCGTTGTGCTGCAATGGTTGCAGACAAAGCCATATCTATATTGACCGCATGACCATGATATAGGGGTATCTGAGGTGCTAATTCTAGGGTAGGACTCCAAGTGTGACCGTAGGCAATTACGCGGTCGAGGTCTATTTCATGCAAGTTAGGAGTCTCTAACTCCAACATGGTTTTGATTGCCTCATAGTTGACTTTATGGGCAATCTCTTTAATTTCCGGTGTAGCATTCACATGTCCAAAGTGAGTGGAAAGCAGTTCTTCGCCATATTCGTATAGCAGTTCAAAGACTTCGGAGTTAGAAACTACAGCAATTTTCACCAACTCTGCCATCCCATTACGAACTTGAGACGTTGGCAAGGTTTTCAAAAATGAGAAATCCAGGATCACTTTCAAAGGTGCATGATATGCTCCCAAGCGATTTTTCAACTTGCGATGATTAACTGCTACCTTAATCGCTACACCTGCATCAATCAAACCAATTAACGTGGTAGGAATGCGGATATAGTTGCTCTTGCGACGGTAAGAAGCACAAGCAAACCCAGCCACATCAGTAACTAAACCACCACCGACAACTAAGACTGGTTCTTTACGAACTAATCCAAAATCCGAAAAAGCGTCAACAATTTTTTCAAACGTTGCCAGGGTTTTAGCTGGCTCTGTAATCATGATCGGAAATACTGTCAGTTCAATGTCATAGTGTCTAAAATATGACCTGATCTGATCGCCATAAAGTTCATGGACATTAGCATCAATTACAGTCAGACAGCGACCAAATTTTGCATAGCTATCTGCTATTTCTCTGTTTTTAATATCAAATGCACCGTTCACATAGACAAGACTAAAATCGATTTTTTCATAACCTTGGACGTGAAATGCAGATTCTGTAGCTTCAAATGATGCTTGAACTTTATTCATGTGTCTTGACCTTGTTCCAATTAAAAAATTGTGAGATTTCGGTAATAATTCCGATTTACCCTAATGTATGCCATCAGAAAATAATGCTCTTTATCGTTTTAGATTAAAGAGATCATTAAATGAGCTTTCAAGAAAAAAACTTACTTATATTTCTGACTGGCAATGTTATTAAACAACACCATTCATTGGAGTAAATTCTGTAAGTAAGCTAGTCTCTAAATTAAGATAGGCTCTAAACTAGTCAACTAGTCGCACTGGCAAAATTTCGCCATAATACTTGCATTCTTTCTTTCGGGATTATTGACTTTGCTGAGAGGAAAACTTATCTTAATTGACATTTATTCCACTATGTTTGTTTAATTTTTAGTGGTTTTCCAACTGCACGATTCCACAAAAATTCTAGCCTAGAAAACTTATCGTATTGTTGACCCCCAAGCTTAAATTTGAGATTAGAACCCTGATTAATCGTCAGTTCGCTGTTTTTTAGCATTACTATCAAACCTTATCTCGCTAAACTCTATATATTCTATTTGCTTCAGAATAACAGTGGAATTCTAAGAAGTTTATTTGAATTTTTATTAACTCCACTATGTTTGTCTCTAGCAACTTTCCAATCATTAGACTTTGCAAAATTACTATTCTAGTAAACTATTCATACTGTTTATCTCCAGGCTGACATTTGAGATTACAGGCATGATTAATTCTCAGCTAGCTGTTTTTTAGCATTAGTCTCAAACCATAAAATGGTTAAAAACGAATATGACTCACTACACTCTATTCAGAATGGTAGTAAAATTTTTTTTCATTCAATCAAGTTACTGCTCAGTATTCAACATACCTACCTCGGTAACTCCTAAAAATTCAGGATTTAAAAATATCTGAGTTACTAGTAACAAAAGTTTAACTTTATTTAAGGAATGGTTGTGTGTTAAAAACTTCTAAGTTTGCTTGAATTGCCTTTTAAAGTTCTCAATTAAGCTATTTTACCTTAATAGAGCAAATAATTTACCAGATGATAAATTAAAATTACAACACAAATCATAACATTAGAACCATAGAAATCATAACATATGTTAATGGATTTAAGTCAATCCACCATGCGAAGTGTACTGGATAACAATACATTTTTAAAAAAGTATGTCTAAAGATAGATATTTTATAAAGTAAGATGGAGTTAAGGTGTTTGAACATGATATACTTAAAAAAGTACCAAAAATAATCTTGTCTTAAAATCAAAATCTCTACTAGACTGGCTCTTGAGCAAATAATACAATCAAAGACAACTTGGTATTACTCATGTCTGCGTATAAAACGGACAATGTTCAGTAAACCACAAACTTTTAAAAACCAGCATGAGAAGGCAGGAGGTACTATGCTGGAGGCTCAGTTGGTAAGCCCCATAAATAAATTTAGGGGTTTTAAACAATTGAGTTTACATATATTGAAATTTTATCATCGGCTTACTAAAGTCACAGTGGATACTTCAGAAGGCAGAAGGCTGTATACAAATTAAGGATTTTGCCAATCTGTCCCTGTATCAATTTAAACTTCAACTTATCATTCATCATTCCAGTTGCCGCGATCGCTTAGTTACTTTTGATATAAAAAATTCAGTATTTTTAACAGACAAAATTTATGTAAATTACTTTTTAAAATATCTTAATAGTTCTTAACTAAGTTTAAAAAATCTTGGTTGGATTGAGTTAATAATTAAGAGCGGTCGCTTTGTAAAGGTTAGTTGATATTTCTTGTCAAACTGCTAGTGAAGTTACAAACTAAGAAATACAACACACGCAATTATTTTATGACTGCTATTTCTAACTTTGAATTCAAGCGACCAATTTGGCAAATCGGCATTATATTGACTTTAGGGTTTTGGCTCAGTGCTAGTCTAGTTTTAGACTGGGTAATTATGCCTAGCCTTTATCTTTCTGGCATGATGAGCCAAGCTGGTTTTACGACAGCAGGCTATACGATTTTTTGGAACTTCAATCGGATGGAATTGTTATCTGCTGCTATAGTCCTGACTGGGGCGCTAGCTTTGAGCAAAACCCGATATCACTGGCGGATTGGCAGTATTGTTTTATCAGTATTGCTGCTAACAATAGCTATGCTTGACACCTATTTCTTAACTCCGCAGATGTGCGCTATAGGAGTTCAACTCAACCTATTTGAAGCTGCTGCTATTTCATCGACAATGAATTTACTACACGGCAGTTATTGGGTACTGGAAATAGTTAAGCTGGTGGCTGGTGGCACACTTTTAAGCTGGTGCTGGCGGGAGCAATTTTAAGTAGATGGAGAATTTTAACAGTGAGAATATCTAGTTCTAAATCTCACGCCAAAGACGCAAAGAAATTCTTTGCGTCTTTTTGCTAAATATACTTTATGTATGAATGCGATTACGGATAATTTTCTACTTATAGTTGTGACTTTTAAAACTTGCGATTTTCAGAAAAATTGCTATTCTAAAATGATTCACTCATTTATAAGTGTAAATTTAATATAGTGTTTTCTAAGCACATGAGGTACATCTTAGCCCCCTTTCTGGCTTGGGGGTGGGGTTCAGTAACTACTCAATTGAAAACCACTATACACATACAAAATTATCTTTAACTGTACATTCTCAGCCTTCCCGGATATCCGATCAAATAAATACTGAAAAATAATATTAATTAGTTTTCATGTTTACTTTACTGATTTATCATGAAGTTTATATATTTATGCTAACTTTTTTTGAAAATTATAGTAATCTGAATTTTAGTGGTTACTTACTTGTTATCTACCATCTAGCAGAAAAGAACTATTTTGCAGGTATGTACTACCAATCAAGAATTTCGCTGCAAGTTCTTGAATTTATCACTTCAAATTGTGCAGGGTGACTATTTAGCCCCACACAACATTAGAAACCGTCTCCAGTAATTATGAAGAAATTCCCTTCTGCTGATTTGGTTGCCCGTTGCATCTCACCACACACCATTAGGGCGGCAATTACCAGCTAACTCATCCTTGGTCGGAGGTTTACCATTATTGTTGTGCAAGTGATAATCTTACCCAATCCCAAGACTAAGGGTTGCTCTACAATCACAAACCTAAGTAAGACATTTAACTTTTTAATGCTTAGTTTCTAATAATACGTTTTCTCTTGAAGAAGTTACCCTCAAGAATAAACTTCAAGCAAAAGTGCCCCACGACTTTCGTCACAACCGCAAAAACATAGTTAGTCAGCGCCGATTTAATGCTCAAAAGCCTTGCCTGATAATCATTTTCCGCTACATTATTGTAGATTTTGGTCGCTTTCGACTTTAGCATCAGAGGCAAAACAGTTTTGGCACGAAAACTAAAGTGTATCTACAATTTTAGGCTGCTAAATACGCATACCAATGATGCTTTTGTGACTGATGGGCGAGAGCCAATGGTCTATGCGTTGCACTTGAGTTACTGTTAGATTGGCTAGATTAGCGAAAGATACAGAAAACCAATCTAATTTTTGAAATACTATATCCTGGCAACCAGTCAGGCCATTTTGCCATTGGGCGATAACATGGATTGGTTTATTTGTAACTCGTGCTTAATAGCTTAACAGAGATTGGTGAATTAAGAGTTGGGGGGTGTGGAATCTCTGTACTAACTCAAATGTGACCGCTATATTTATCTGATAGTGCTTCCAACAAAGTCGCTGTGAATTCCGAAAAGGTAATTCACTAATTTTACGTGCAAACAAATGTTAATTTTATTCCAAAACCATCCTAATGAAGACACTTCCGATTAGTAGATACAGATTTTTCCAAAAGCTCCAGCCTTTATCTTTGTTGAAAAAAATCACTGGTAAGTCGGTTACTGGTTGTTTGCAGGTATTTAGCACATCAGGCTCTTGGTCAATATATGTAGACGAAGGTAAACTAATTTATGCCTGCTATTCAGAGAAAATGTTTGAGCCACTCTACAGAAATTTGCAACGCTTGAGTCATCAAATTTCTACTCTCCCTCGTGAAATTCACGAACAGTTGCGGGCGATATTTGAAACTGGTATCGAAAATCAGGCAATACCGAACCCAGATTATTTGGCTATTTGTTGGTTAGTCAATCAGAAATATATCAGTCCCTCTCAAGCGGCGATACTAATAGAGCAATTGGCGCTAGAAGTTCTGGAGTCATTTTTGAACTTAGACGAGGGGAGTTATGAATTTATTCCTGAAAGCTTTCTGGATGACATGCCAAAGTTTTGTCATCTGAATCTACGCTTACTAGTTGAACGATGTCAAACACCCCGAAGGGAAGCGGCTTATCGTCAGACATCGCCAACTTCTCAATCAAACCCTTCAGAATTGTTCAAAATAAATGAGCTAAAACCTAAAAGCAAAACTACACCAAACTGGTCTACAATAAACGGTTATAAGCCGCCAACCTACTCTATTAATACCAATGAACATAGGAGTCAGCAAATCACCAAACCACCTGTTGACAAAAAAATATACACGATATTTTGTATTGATGACAGCCCTACAATATTGAATACTATTAAAACTTATTTAGATGAGCAAATATTTTCTGTTGTGGGAGTCACTGATTCTTTAAAGGCTTTAATGCAAATTGTTCACACCAAACCCGACATCATTTTATTAGATATTTCAATGCCTAATTTGGATGGGTATGAACTCTGCTCTTTGCTGCGTAAACACTCAAATTTTAAAAATACACCTGTGATTATGGTGTCAGAAAAATTAGGATTTCTAGATAGAGCTAAAGCTAAGATAGTAAGAGCATCAGGTTATTTAACTAAGCCTTTTACACAAGGAGATTTACTAAAAATAATATTTAAACATATTGTTTGATTTTCTGGTATTAAAACTAACTCCACAGAAGTTAAGGTATTTCTTGGAGATTTAAGGTTTAATATTAGCTAAATTACACTATTTCAGTTAAAAAATATTCTCTGAATGAATTTAAATTAGTTGCTCGTTATCTCATAGATAGGGTTTTAATCTTATTAAAACGACCAGTGCGAAAAAAAAAACTCTAGAAATAATCTTAAAAAAAACCAAATTCGATTGTTACTGATGTAGTAATACCGGGGATAAGTAGATATGAATTGTCTCGCTTCATCAAAACAAATTCCACTCACCGCTTATGGGCATTTGAAATTGAGCAATAAATCGCTCACTACGAACCTTTTTTTTGGATAGGATTGATAACCTTAGTAGCTCTGAGGAAGTGGTATTTCCCTTAGAATTTCCAAAAGCGATCGCTCCATAACTTCACTGACAACTTTATTACCTTGTGAGTTGAGGTGAATGTGGTCGTGATACAAAGCTTGCGGATTGGTAATTGAATTGAATATCGGTAAAAAGTCTATATAGTTAATTTGTTGGGCTTTAATATAATCGTTCAAACGCTGGCGTGCAATAATTTCGTAATCGCGGGGGCCTGGTTCACCAATTTCTCGCAGTAAGGGAGTCATGGCTAGAAGAAATTGGCTGTTGGTTTGGCGATTCAGAGCTTGAATTTTACCGATCGCTTCCAAATTAATCCCCACGCGATCGCCTGCTTCATTTTGCACTGCTTCCATTTCAGGAATTGGCTGTTGCTTGACGATATAACGTTGCCACACTTCCACTAATGCTAAGGGAGGTTTAGGTTTACTATTAGGATAGTTGCGATCGCGTCCTACCGGTAAAGAAGTGGGAGCAGTAGCAAACAAATCATCGGTATTAATTAATAACAGTACTGCTTGGGCGTTGAAATTGCTAAACTTCTGTAAATAAGCTAACTCGTTCCTTGGCCCCCAAGAGTTAGCTGAAGCATTCAGCACTTCTACTTCCTGATAGCTATTATTAGTGGATGATGCCAGAGAACACATCATCATCGTGGATATTGTATTAGTCTGATCTGTCCACCAGCCACCATTAGCAATAGAATCTCCTAACAGTAAAATTCGCAACCCGGAAGGTGTAAGTGTCTTATTGAACGGATTACTTCGCATAGAATATTCATTAATTTCAATGCGATTACCAAAACGATGGGTACGCTGGTTAGGAGCCAATAAATAACCAATCTGCTCATCGCCAATGTAAATCAGGGGATTACCAAAGCCAAAAAGCGATCGCAGTCCGATCTCGACTACCACAAACAATCCCACCACCACCACCAAAAATACGATCAACGCGACTTTCACCTACTTACACCCTCTTATACCGAGTTGCTTTTCAACGATAGTAACTGACGCATTAGGCATTGGATAGAGGTATGGAGACGGGATGTACAAAGCAATAGCGTTCGGATAAGCAGGGGAAGCACTTGAAGAAAGAAGGTTATTGTTCAGTAATTCTTTTCTTTCCAGCAAACAGATCCTCTACTTCTTTCCGCTCCCCAGGTATCTGATTAAGCGGATTAATATGTATTGGAACGTGTTTAATAAGCTTTAAAACAGCAATTGTATAGCTGTTAACTGTCTATCTAATGGTTTGCCAAAAGTTTAATATATTTAGGCTGTTTTTGTGTAAGAGTATAGCAGTGTTTTATAGTGATATAATTTTTAATTATAGTATTACATAAATTACAACTGTCATCATTTTATCAAGTTAGCAAAATTTTTTCCGGGGTAGGCTAGGATGATTAAAATAGTCACACGCAAATATTTAGGAAAGCAAAATGTCTATGACATAGGGGTTGAGCATGACCATAATTTTGCGATCAAAAATGGGTTAATAGCTTCTAATTGTTTTAATAAATCCCATTCGACTGCCTATGGTTATGTTACTTATCAAACAGCATATTTAAAAGCTAATTACCCATTGGAATATATGGCGGCGCTGTTAACGGCTAATAGTGGCGATACCGATAAAGTACAGAGATATATTACTAACTGTACAAATATGGGTATTTCCATAGATCCTCCAGATATTAATCGTTCTGGTGTTGATTTTACGCCAACAGCAGGAAAAATTCTGTTTGGATTTTCGGCGGTGCGTAACGTGGGACAGAGTGCGATCGCTTGTATTTTGGAAGCGAGAAATGAGATAGGATTTAAATCCCTGGCTGATTTTTGTGATCGCGTGGATTTACGTGCTGTTAACCGCCGCACTATGGAATCGCTGATTTACTGTGGAGCCTTTGACAAAATTGAACCCAACCGTCAACAGTTAATTAACGACTTAGAGTTAGTGTATGATTGGGCACAATCCCGCGCTAAAGACAGAGCTAGTGGTCAAGGAAATCTCTTAGATTTATTAGGCGACGGATTTTCTTCTACTCCCACCAAAAGAGCAAATAATGCCTTTGAAACTGCTCCCAAATCTAAACCTGTGATGGACTTGCCACCACAGAAAAAGTTGCAGATGGAGAAAGAATTATTAGGATTTTATGTATCAGATCATCCATTGAAATCCTTACGGCAAATAACACCACTTTTGACTCCAATTAACCTTTCGCAACTGGGAGAGCAAAGGGAAGAAACAAGGCTTTGTGCAGTTGTCATGTTGAATAACGTCAAAAAAGTGGTTACTAAAAAAGGCGATCAAATGGCAATTTTGCAAATAGAAGACCTCACTACACAATCAGAAGCTGTAGTCTTTCCCAAAACCTATGAACGCATTAGTTCCCTACTCCAAGTTGACACTAGATTGATTATTTGGGGAAAAGTAGATCGACGCGACGAGCAAACTCAATTCATTCTTGAAGATGCAGAGCCAGTGGAAACAGTACAAATGGTAATGGTGGAATTAAATCCCCAGCAAGCAGGTAATATCGATGAACTACATCGCTTGAAAATAATTTTGCAAGAACACTCAGGAGACAAAGAAAAGGCAAAAATGCCAGTGATCGGAATTATACAAACTGAAAATTCTCGGAAACTTGTTCGCTTGGGTTGGCAATTTTGCGTACAAGATTCTAGAATAACCGTTCAAGCTTTGCAAAATGCCAGTTTTCCTGCTCATATCAAATCCCTGACTGGTATCTGAAGCCAAAAGTGAAAAGTCCACTAATACTGAAAAGCAGCTTAAAAATCAGTTTTACTGAACCGTCAACAGTAAATTGCCTTAAGTATGCAGGCTTGTAATAGTTTTTTTAGTTACTTATGCGGATGATAACTTCCGTGAGGTGATGGTATATTTTTATGCTAAGACCCTTAAGACTGCGACCGGGGGAAGGAGTTATAACTTGATGATCGTGAACGAGCTACATAAATTTGTTTCATACTGTAAAATCATTCAACCCCAAACTCAGGAGGACATTAAAAAATTTTTTGAAGGAGTTATCTTATTTCCTTATGATAAGGAACTTCTATTGCAAGCTTATTTATTTCTGAATATTAAAGACTTGTTTCCCTCGTGCGCTGAATTACTGTTATTTGAAAAATCTCCAATTTCAGATTATACAGATTTAGGAAAGTGTGATTTTGTCTACCAGACCTTTAAAGGGAGCCTGTTTTTAATTGAAACTAAGTTTATTGATACAGAAGCAACAGGAGCTACAGAAAGGAAAAGAAGAAATAAACATAGAAACAAGGTATTTGAGCAAGTTATTACTTTGAAAGGTCGGTTTAGTGAATATTGGAATATGAGGCTAGATCAATTAGAATGCGGGGTTTTCACAACAGATGCAGAAGTTGCTTGGCGAGGAAATGGCGTGAACGTCATTTCTAAATCAATATCTATAGAGCATCTGGAAAAATGGCGAAGAAGCTATCACAGTAGTGAAAAATTTTTATCTCATCAAGATGGGTCAAAGCTTGAGGGGAAGGTTAATTTGAAAAGTTGAGCCAAGATCCAAGTATACTTTTTTCGGTGATTTGCTCTCGGTAACCTTATACAATTTGTGGAGCGATGCCTGGCGGTTTTTGCTAGCCTACACAAGTCAGAGTCCAAAGCCGTCTATTTGACGAGATCGAATAGTAAGCTAATCGTCATATCATGTCCGGTTGCTAACCCATAATTAAGCTACAACTTGAGGCCACCAGTAGAAGTTTGTCAAACCTCGAACTAAATCTTGCTGTTGGGGCAATTGTTTACAGCGATGAAACAAAACTTCCTCCAATTCATCAAGATTCTCGAATGTTCGGTTGGCAAGCGGCTCATTTGTTATCGGTTAAAGTCTTTGAGCTGGTTGAAATTCTGGAGAGTGAGATGGCATTTCAACAAGATGAATACCTTACGGCACATCGAGTTTTTCACTCTTGTGCCATCCGGCTTGCTCCAGGGTCAATATAACTTGTTTCTTTTCTCCAAAACTGAAATGTTCAGCGAAATCAGCCAAGACTATTAAATCCGTTAGATTCACTCTAGTAATTTTTGGTGAATTTATAAATTTCAAAGTAAGGAAAATCTTTCACCTACTCAGGTGACAAGATAAAATCACCTGTTTTGAATCGGCGGTAGTTGCACTTTTGGTTTTAGCACTAGATAAAGTCTTTCTCCAAATCAGTTTGGATCGAGTTCTAAATTAGTGCAAGTTATAAGGTTAATTCTCAATAAAACTGCTTAAATCAGCAAGCTCAGGAATGAGTATCTTCGTCGGGCGCTTCAAATTTATAACCATAGCCTCGCACAGTTTTAATAAACTCTGGTACGCTGGCATCGACTTCCATCTTCTTGCGAAGCTGACCAATATGCACATCAACCACTCGGCCATCTCCAACGTAGTCGCAACCCCAAATTTTTTGGATTAGCTGTGGGCGACTCCAAGCCTGATTAGGATGACTTGCCAAAAAATGTAAGATATTAAATTCTAGTGCTGTTAAAGCAAGAGGTTTATCGTTAAGTGTTACTTCCCGACCCTCTGGGTTAATTGCTAACTGCTTAAAAATGATCCGTTGTGTTGGGGAGGGGTTGATGTAACGTATCCGTCTCAAAAGAGCTTCTACTCTAACTTCAACTTCTGCAAGACTAAACGGTTTGGTCATGAAATCATCAGCACCTGCGCTTAAGATTTTAATTTTATCAGCCTCGTCAGTCCTACTAGTCAGTATCAGCACTAAAACATTAGTACGGCTCTGCATTTCTTGGCAGAGGCTATAACCATTAAGATCCGGCAAATTCCAATCCAGAATCACTAAGGCCGGGTTGAATTGCTCAAACAACGATAAGGCAGTCTTACCATCTGCTGCGGACTCTATTTGATATTTCCGGCTTAAAAAACGATAGACCAGATTTCGCACACCGAAATCGTCATCGACGATCAGAATTTTGGGAGTAGTAGCGGGAACCATAACCATAATGCTGCCTATTGTAGATTGGGCGATTCGTTGCGCCAGTTTGTTTCTGTTAATAGTGTATTCACGCGCGTCTGTGCTGAGTACAATCACTACTGTAGTAACTGTTTACAATTAATCTTCCATGAAGTTTATCAAAACTTTAGCCATTGTAATGCTAATAAATTGTATAAGTATTGATTGTATGAAGATTGTATAATTTTAAGTTTCAATACTTAAAGCCCTTTTAAGGTGACTTGTAAAATCTCTTTTTTCTCTTTGCCCCCTCAGCCTCTCTGCGGTTTAAAAGTCTTTTATTTAACCGCAGAGGCACAGCGAACACAGAGAGAAGAGGTTAAAGAAGAATGGCTTGAGGACTTTTAAAACATCCTCTTAGCTCGACTTTATCCATTTTTTAGGAACACTTAAGCTGACGCTGAAACCTTTGTGGGACAGTAGCTTTATTTTTTCGATTTCACCGAGAATAAGTGACATCGGAAAAGCTTTTGCCAAAAAGCTAGGATTTTTGCCGTATCAAAAAAACTGAGTTCTTAATTTTGGATAAAATCGAGCTTAGAGCAAACTAGGAGTTTGCTCTGATGTAACTCATTTGATTACGAAAAGCTATAAGGCGTTATTCTTAGCGAGCGCAGATATTGAGAATACACGTAGTTCCTGTACTAATAGCTAAATATGTCAATTTTATTTACAATCTTTTTTAAGAATGAAATATCACAAATCGAATTTTAAATATGTTTAATACAATTAATATAAAAACAGCTTTCTTTTACTAGTCTAATATGACTGAATTTGCAATGCATTCAATGGTAGAAAATATTTTAATTAGGTACTCTACCTCAAGAGTGATTTTAAGTGAATTCAGCCCAAAGAAAGAGTAATTAAATATGTTTAGTCCGTTAAATTACTATCAATATCGTCAAGTCAGGAATACTTATGGTTAACAATTTAGTCGGCGGCATAATTCCCCCACAGCCACCAGTAGAAGCACAGTCTGATGTTCATACATTAAAGTCTCGTCTAGAATGGGGCGAACCAGCTTTTACAATACTGGATGTGCGCGATCGCAACACCTTTAACGAAGGCCATATTATGGGAGCTATGCCAATGCCAGTAGATGAATTGGTACAGCGTGCAGTCCCTTCTTTAGATAAAAGCCGTGATATTTACGTTTACGGTGCTAACGAAGAACAATCTGCCCAAGCCGCACAACAACTGCGTTCTAATGGATTTGAGCATGTCTCCCAACTCAAAGGTGGTCTTGCTGCATGGAAGGCTATCGGTGGCCCAACAGAAGGGGTTATTGAATCAACAACTCCCCCAGGTGCAGATGAGTACAATGTTGTAGATCGCCTAAAAACTCACCAAGAAACTCTGCCAAAGGGAGGCCCTAGCGCGACGGAAGCCATTAAAAAAGGAGCTAGTGACCTCAAGGATAATATTCAAGAGGGAGCCAATAATCTCAAGGAAGGCATTCAAGAGGGAGTCAATAATGTCAAAGAAGGCATTAGTGAATCTAAGGCTCCTAAAGGCACTGACGATTCCAATATTGGATCGTAGGCGAAAAATAACTTAGAAAATTAGCAATAGACCTCTTGCATAAATCAATAATGAGAACCCCACTCCACCTTTGGCTTATATTAAAATCTCCCCTCTTTGTTTATGGGGAAAGGTTATGGGTGGGTGTTAAAGAATTTTTCCAAGAGGTCTAATCTTGATTTTTGCTGGTCAGAGAAGTCACACTTCAGGAATCAAAAGATAGAATATTTCCTCTTGTAATGCTTGTACTCCATAGCAAAACTTTTGCAAGAGGTTTAGTGTTGGCTCAATGTTCAAACAAATCTTTAAACTGCAACAAATCCAACGAAACTATTGTTGGCAGAAATTCAAAACATTCTTGAGCAATTTCCCAACGTTCTTCTCGTTTGAGCATTTCTGTTAGCTTATGTTGCACACTAAGTAAATAACGCACATCATTGGCAGCATAACTCAGTTGAGCTTCAGACAAACTAGCAGCGTTACCCCAATCAGAACTTTGAGAACTTTTATCCAGTTCTACTTGTTCTAACTCTTGCACCACATCTTTAAGTCCGTGGCGATTTGTGTAAGTACGGGCTAATTTACTAGCAATTTTGGTACAAAAAACAGGTGTAACCTGAATTCCTAGATTAGCTCGCAAAGTGGCAAGGTCAAAGCGAGCAAAGTGAAACACTTTTACGACATTCGTCGCTGACAAGAGTTTTTTTAAGTTTGGCGCATCAGCTTGTCCCTTGGCTATGCGGATTGCAGTCACTTTTCCAAATTCGTTGCACAACTGGACAAGACACAATCTATCGCGCTGTGGCAATAATCCCATCGTTTCTGTATCAACTGCGATCGCTGTAGATTCTAAATACTGTACTAGGGCTGCGTCACTGAGATCGCGATCGCTCACCTGAAAATCTTGTAATGTCATGAATTGTTCAAAAATAATAGCAGTGTCCAGCAAATATAAGTCTTGTCAGACACTACATTATTATTGTGCTAAACAATCAAAAATTAAATCTACCTAGCGCGAAAAAAAAGCTGTGTAAGGTAGACATCGCCTTGATTATTAGTAGCAACGCCAATTCCAGTAAGGTTGTAATTTCCTTTAAGGTTCTTTAGATGTCCGGGACTCTTGATCCAACCAGTAACAGCTTCATCCACAGGGTTACTATATCCCCGATTGAAAGCAACATTTTCCGCCGCACTGCTGTAGCGAATAGGGATAGCATTGACTCGCCGTTCAAATCCCTGATGGCTAAATGGGGTTTTACCTTTAGCCATATTCTGACTATGAATTCTTGCCTGTCGAGTGATATTTGCATTTAGGGTCAACTTTGGCAATCCTTTAGAAATCCGATATCGATTAATTTCGTTAAAAACGGATTTTTCTAGCTCCGTAGTTTTAAAAGTAGGAGTCGATATTGCAACCTGACTCGAAAAAAGCGACAACAGCTTATTACGGGTGGATGTATTCGTAGAAGGATGATTTGGTATCGGGACAGTCGTTAACCCACTAGCAAGGACAACCGCACTTAAAGCGATGCCAAAAGCAGTTTGTCGGAACATGGAAAATTGCGTAATATGTAGAGATATAAGACTTATACTCTACCCTATTGTTCCGACGATATATAGCACGATACTATTAAGGATTGATGAATTTTGGCAATCTGGCTAAATCCTTGTATAGGAAGTACAAAAACTCATTTCCAATTGTCAATACTTCAATGGGTCAGCATCGTAAAATTACGGTTATTTTTGCTGATAATTTAGAATTTTCATGAATTACTAAAAAATAATCTAGTATTCAATAGACAAATGTCATTGAAACTACATTATTTTATATTTAGTAAAAGCTTTGCTAGCAGGCTGAAGTCTGGGGAATTTGAGAAAAATCTAAATTTTAGCAAATCTATCACCGAAAGAAAATTTGTGTGAAATAGATTTCGCCTCTACTGTTGCTAGCGACACCAATCCCAGTTTTTTCAAAATTACCTCTGATATTAGCAAGATGCCCTGGACTTTTGAGCCAGCCTTGAACAGCTTTCGTCACAGGATCGCTATATCCCAGGTTGTAAGCGACATTTTCACCAGCCGAACTGTAGGGAATACCGACTGCTTTAACACGTTCTGAAAATCCCGTATGTCCAAAGGGAACTTTACCTTTAGCCATATCCTGACTGTGAATCCTGGCTCGATTATCGATGGCAGAATTACGAGTCAGGTTTTTTAATCCTTGAGAAACTCTGTAGTCATTAATTTGTTTGAAAACCGCCTCTTCTAAAGCAGCAATGTCAATCTTAGATGCTGTATTTTCAACAGTATTATTTGATACAGTTGAAGGTGTCGATGTAAAAGTTGAATTTGTTACAGGAGTTCTTACAGGAGTTGTTGCAGGAGTTGTTACAGGAGTAAAGAAAATTTGTGTGAAGTAGATTTCGCCTTTACTGTTGTTGCTAACGACACCAATCCCAGTCTTTTCAAAATTACCTCTGATATTAGCAAGATGCCCTGGACTTTTGAGCCACCCTTGAACAGCTGTCGTCACAGAGTCACTATATCCATAGTTGGAAGCGACATTTTCACTAGCTGAACTGTAGGGAATACCGACTGCTTTAACACGTTCTGAAAATCCCGTATGTCCAAAGGGAACTTTACCTTGAGCCATATCCTGACTGTGAATCCTGGCTTGATTATCAATGGCAGAATTACGAGTCAGCTTTTTTAATCCTTGGGCAACTCTGTAGTCATTAATTTGTTTGAAAACCGCCTCTTCTAAAGCAGCAGTGTCAACACTATATGCTGCAAGTTTAACAGTACTATTTGATACATTTAAAGATGTCGCCGTGAAAGTTAAATTTGTTACAGGAGTAGCGATCGCCCCTCTACTGAGAATAATGGTGCCTAAAGCAAGGCTGTAGATTGTTGTTTTAATCATTTGTTGAAACTAACTGAAACTCTAGCTCCAGAAAGCTTAACCAAGGTAGCATCAATCTGACAACTTGATTGTAGGTCTATATACCTCTGTTTATGGTGTTTTTTGTTCAAAAACTACCACTAAGCTTTAAATTTCATGAAATTACGATAAAGTATTACCGTTTATAAAAAAATTTCCTCTACCATTAGTATAATTCTTTTTACATAATGCAGTTTACATGCTTCATTTTGTAGTACACGAAGATTTCCATATTTTGCTAATAGTAGTTATAGAAGAATTACGGCTAATCATTTTTTCTCAGTGTTAATACTTAAATAACTTGCGGTTATAAACTATTATTAAATACTAATATATTAAAAAGGCTCGTGTTAGTACTGAGGCTAATGAGCAATATAGAATGTGAATAAATACGATTTGGTTAAGTATTTATCCTTATCTTTGCGTCCTACCTTGCGGGAAGTCACTCTTTGTCTATGTATCCTTCTCTAACGAGACGCTACGCGTTGACGAAAGCCTGCGGCAAGCTTACTTTTTACGGTATCTGGAAAATCTCTCTCCTAAAACGAGATACTTTAAATTTCCCCCTTCAAGTGTTGGGGAAGGGGGTTAGGTTTTTGTGGACTTTTCCACATGACCTGAATTGTTAGAAAGGTGGAAACAGGGCACGGAGTAATTCTTGCTGGGAAGAAGGCCCCACACATAGATGTAGGGCATTCGTGAAAGTAAGGCAAGATAACTTTTCTCAATTAGGAATTATCCTGAAAAGTTGTAAAAATGTTGAGTATTAAATTAAGCTTTCGTGACGTACTAGCTTGTATTGAGGGTTTCTAACTCTTCCTGTACCACGCGCAGCACCCGCGCAATATATTCCGCACACAACTGTTCCCGCTCTTTAGTGACTTTGGCATCAGGCTCATAAGCTTCAATCTCAGTAGGCGAGGCGATAGAATACCTTTAATCTCTAGCAACCGTTCAATGGTGTCTAGCCGCTCATGCAGCAAAATGTGAGAAACCACTAAATTAAATGATTCGTCTGGGAAGTTAGTTTGCTCGGCATTTTGCTGGGAGAAATGTACCCGTTTGCCTAAGGATTCTGCTCTTGGGTGAGTTTATTATTGTGACCCAAATATTTTAAGTATATTTATGCGTCACTTAATAACTTAGCTACTGTTTGTACATCCTTATCGCCACGCCCAGAGCAGTTAATCACAATCCGAGGACTGTCGGTTAGTTGAGGACAGAGGGTTTCGAGGTAGGCGATCGCATGGGCTGTTTCTAACGCTGGGATAATCCCCTCCAATTTTGACAATCGCTGGAATGCCGCTAAAGCTTCTGCATCAGTCACACTATAGTATTCAGCGCGACCGATATCTTTCAAATAGCTATGTTCTGGCCCCACACCGGGATAATCTAAACCTGCACTAATTGAGTGTGCCTCAATGATTTGCCCATCCTCATCTTGCAGAAGATAGCTCATGGCTCCATGCAATACACCAACTCGTCCTTTTGTCAAGGTTGCTGCGTGTTTTTCAGTATTGACACCTTCTCCTGCTGCCTCAATCCCAATGAACCGTATAGAAGGCTCATTCATAAACTCATAGAATAATCCCATAGCATTGGAACCACCACCCACACAAGCCAAGAGAATATCAGGCAATACACCCCACTTTTGGATTGCTTGGGCGCGAGTTTCTTGACCGATTACTGCATGGAAATCACGTACCATCATCGGGTAAGGATGGGGCCCTGCTACTGAACCGAGAATGTAGTGAGTTGTTTCTACATTTGTCACCCAATCGCGGATTGCTTCAGAAGTAGCATCCTTCAGGGTTCCAGTTCCCGCTTCCACCGGACGCACTTCTGCTCCCATCAACCGCATTCTGAACACATTTAAAGCTTGACGTTCCATGTCATGAACGCCCATGTAAATTATGCATTCCAGCCCAAAACGAGCGCAAACTGTAGCTGTGGCAACACCGTGTTGCCCAGCACCCGTTTCGGCAATAATCCGTTGCTTACCCATGCGCTTTGCCAACAATACCTGACCAAGGGCATTATTAATTTTATGAGCGCCAGTATGATTTAAATCCTCGCGTTTTAAGTAAATTTGTGGCCCCGTGCGATCGGGTCGGGCATAATGAGCAGTCAAACGTTCAGCAAAATATAATGGTGTGGCACGTCCTACATAGTCCCGTAACAACTGCTGTAATTCTGCTTGAAAACCAGGGTCATTGCGATATTGCTGATAAGCTGTTTCTAGTTCAGTAAGAGCAGGCATCAGCGTTTCAGGTACATACTTACCGCCGAAGCGTCCAAAGCGACCTAATGTATCGGGAACCTGAGCAGTTGAGTTTGGAGATAGGGGAGTGGTAGTCACGGGCTGTTTTCAATGACGGGAATTATTTAATCATTATAGAAAGTCTGGGGCATATCTAGGTTATATCTGGAGGCTGGAAGCTAAATTCTTCCTCAATATCCAATGCCCGATGCCCGATGCCCAATTACTTTGAATCCCTGGCAATGGATTTGTGATGTTAGCCTAGAAATTGATATCCCAGCAGAATGGTTGCGTAGAAGTTTCCACTGCCTTTGAAATTTTTCTTAAATATTCATTTTATGTCATCTTCAAATCCCAAATCTTCTGACAAAAGCTTTGTCTACCGCGAATTTGGCAACGACAACTCCGCCGCCACAGAAAGACCAATTCCAGAACTCCCCGCACAACAACAAAATCTTAAAGTACAAGCTTCCCGCAAAGGACGCAAAGGCAAAACCGTTACAGTGATTAGCGGTTTTCAAGCCAAACCAGAAACCTTAGCTGATTTGGTGAAGCAGTTGAAAACCCAGTGCGGCACAGGTGGGACAGTTAAAGATAACGAAATTGAAATTCAGGGCGAACACAAGCAAAAAATTGTCGAGATTTTGAGCAAACTAGGTTACAAAGCTAAAATTAGCGGTGGCTAATCTTGAGTGCGGTTTACCGTATCTCAACCGTGATCTAGATAATGTTATCTTTGAAAGGTACAAATATGCTTGAGCTTTGGTAAACCACTTTGCCAACAAGCAATTTTTTGTGAGATTAATAGGAGGTTTAAATGGATTTAGTTCGGATTTTGTGTGCCATTTTCGTACCACCTCTGGGAGTTTTTTTGCAAGTAGGTTTTGGTATAGATTTTTGGATTAATATAGTTTTGACGCTTTTTGGTTACATTCCTGGGATTATTCACGCAGTATGGATAATTTCTAAGAAATAATTCCTTGTAGAGGTAGGTTTGAGGCTCTGCATACATTGATAAATTGAGTCAGAGCCTCAATGGATGCATTTCCATGCAGAGTATGAAAATAAATTACCTGCAAGGTGATTACCTTGGGTAAAGCTTTAGAATCTAATTAAAATCTTCATCTAGCATTTATAGATATTTTCTCACAGAGATTCTGTAAGTAGAATCATTTTAAATTACACCCCAAACTGTGCATTTGAGTCAAGCAAGTGCGGCGGAAGTTTTGAATACTGGCTCCTTCAATACACAGAGACACTTTCTGATGATGGTAAGCTAACTTAACAAAGATATCAAATCTGAGGTTGAGATATTAAGTTATCAGCTTCAATCGGGAGCAACAAATTTGTCATCTTGATGATGGTTGATTGACCAACGGTGATCAACAGTCATAGAGGAAAACTCGCAAATTTCTTCTAGGCGTTTTTGCTGTACGGCAGCTTTACGCAGAGTAATAATTAGTTGATTTACCTGATGCCGTAAATCTGGATTATCATTTACAGCTAACATGGTTTGTCTTTCTAAAAGTTGAAGTATAAGTTCGTAGTGAATAGGAGAAGGTAGAGGAATTTGCTCCATGAAGTTAACTTTTGATTTCATATTTGAGATTTTGTATTAGTTAGAGTTTGGCTTTTCTCAATAAATTGTTACATAAGAAATAACTAGTTGCTTATGGCTTTGATTTGATTAGCAATGAAGATTTGACAAAGATATGATGATATTTGATGGCAATGTGCTGCGTGTCCACGCATAGTGTACCCAATTGACCAGCTATTGTATGCAGTTAGTTGCCCTATGCTAAGGGGCGTAGAGGAGGTGTTTATTTCAGAAATTCCTCGGCAATATATGGGCGATCGCAGCGCCGGGATCTGGTTGTTTTACTAAAGATTCTCCAATGAGTACAGCCGATGCACCTGCTGTCAGTACCAAACTCAGATCATCTGGGTTGTATAGTCCTGACTCGCTAACAACAAGGATGTTTTTCTCCTGCAATTGGCTACCCCTTGCAGCTAAAAGTTCGCAAGTAGTTTGCAAGTCAACAGAGAAATCTTCCAAATTGCGATTATTGATTCCTACTAAGGAAACCCCATCTAAAGCTAATACACGATCGAGTTCTGCCAAACTATGGACTTCAACCAAGGTTGCCATTTTTAGGTTGTTAGCAATTTTAAGGAAGTATTTCAAATCTTGATCGCTCAAAATAGCCGCAATCAACAAAATAGCATCTGCACCCTGAACCCGCGCTAAGTATATCTGGTAAGCATAAACGACAAATTCTTTGCACAGTAGGGGCAAATCTACGGCAGCCCGAACCTTGGCTAAGTTTTCAAAACTACCTTGAAAGAACTTGACATCTGTCAGCACAGAAAGACAACTAGCGCCACCTTGTTGATAAGACAGGGCGATCGCTACTGGGTCAAAATCTTCTCGTAAAATACCTTTGCTAGGTGAAGCTTTTTTAACTTCGGCAATTAATGCTGGCTTAGTCTTACCTTGCCGTAAGGCGGCGACAAAATCACGGGTTGGTGGCGCAGTCAGTACCCGCTTCCGTAATTCTTGCAAAGGAACTTTTTCCCGCATTTGGTCATATTCTACTTCTTTCTGCCAGACAATTTCCTCCAAGATGTTGTTTGGCGCTGCATCAGGCACGACAGCCTGATAACGCAATATCGATACATCAATAGCTGGGTTAGGTGAACGGCGACGGATTTGCATAATTGGGGAGTGGGGAGTGGGGAATGGGGAGTGGGGAATAGGGAATGAGGAATGGGGAATTATCTACTCCCTACTCCCTACTCCCTACTCCCTCCTAAATGGCTCGTTTATAAGCTTCGTCCAGCACTTCCGAAAGTGTCGGGTGCGCGTGAACTAGATGTGCGAGACTTTGGACGGATTGACGGTTTGCGATCGCAGCTGAGGGTTCATGAATTAAGTCTGAGGCGTGCAGTCCGAAAATATGGACGCCCAAGACTTCTCCGGTGTCTTTGCGATATATCACCTTGGCAATACCATCGGCTTCATTTTCTGCCAACGCTTTGGAATTCCCTTTGTAGTAACTCCGACTGGTGGCGATTTCAAAACCTTCGGTTTGTCCTAACTCCTTAGCTGCGGTTTCTGTTAAGCCCACATAGCTAACTTCTGGGTGCGTAAACGCCGCCGCCGGGATGCTGCGATAGTCTACTATTCTTTCCCTCCCAACTATATTTTCTATGGCGATGATGCCTTGGGCAGAAGCCGCATGTGCCAACATCATCTTCCCATTAGCATCGCCAATTGCCCACAGATGCGGTACTACTTCACCAGCTGATAGTACTGCCATGCGATCGTCAACTGGGATAAAATTCCGCCGATCCAATTCCACACCCACAGATTCCAAACCAAGATTTTTGGTCGCTGGAATGCGTCCTGTAGCCACCAAGCAAGCATCTACTTCGATGACATCTACATCTTCTTTGGTTTTGAAATCTGCTAATTCAATCACCACTGGTGAACCAGGGATGACTTTTTTAGCGTATATCCCCACTTTCGTTTCAATATCGCGGGGAGTAATCAGTACCCGTTCGGCAAGTTTGGCAATATCTCGGTCAAATCCTGGCATTAACTGATCTAGGGCTTCAATCAAAGTGATTTCGCAACCCAAAGCTGAGTAAATATCAGAAAATTCTAAGCCGATGTAACCACTGCCAATAATCGCTATCCAGTCTGGTAGAGACTCCAACTTAACGCCTTGATCGCTGGTAAAGACAGTTTTGCCGTCTACTTCAATCCCTGGAGGCACAAAAGGAATTGAACCAGGGGAAAGGATGATGTCTTTGGCTGTGATGGTTTTTTCACCGCCGTCTCCGGTAACAGAGACTTTTTGCGCCCCAGCAATTTTTCCCCAACCGTTAATAATATCGACTTTTAGACGTTTGAGGCTGTTGGTTAAGTCGCCTTGAATTTTTGAGACGAGATTATTAGCATGATTAGCGATCGCTTGGCGATCAAATTCCACGCTCCCAATTTGAATTCCCAGTGACTTGAGGTGGTGGGCATTACGTAACTCCCGCACACGTCCAGATGCTGCCAGTAGCGCCTTAGAAGGAATACAGCCCCGATTAACACAGGTTCCTCCCATATCAGCAGCTTCAATAATCGCTGTTTTCAGACCGCAACTTACGGCGTGTAAGGCTGCGCCATGTCCGCCTACACCAGCGCCGATAATTACTAAATCGTAATCAAATCCTTGACTCACGTTAGTTTCCCTGTGTGCTTCGCCTATTTATTCTCAACTTGACCGACAATCAGCGCAACCCCTTTAACAGTTATCAGTTTTATTGCTTGATTCTTAATCCCTCACCATAGACCATCAAAACTGTTCACTGCTGACTGTTTACTAATTTCAGGTTCGGGTGTTGCTTCAAATTATGATTCACTCACTTCTAACGAAAATATGGATGTTTTCAGTAATTATAGTCAAATCTATATACTTATTTTTTTGATACTACAAAACTCTACAAGCCTTATCGATACTTCTAACTCCTAACTCAGCCCTGTTTTGCCCAATGCCCATAACTTTGAATTTCTTTACAGCGCGTTAGCCTAACACTAAGCTGGATTTAGGATTCATCCAGAAGATTTACGCAGGCGATCGCTCGATGTCTATTCCCCAAATTAGTGAATTTACTATCCGCCGTCATGCCAACGCCAAATCTTTCCAACGGGGCGAGGCATACTATGAGGCTGGTGCTGTCAATACAGTTACCCAACGTGGTGATCTGCTTCAGGCAGATGTTGTAGGCAGTGAAGCCAAACCTTATCATGTCAACCTGAGTTTCGATAGCAGTGGGTTAACATCAGCAAACTGCACCTGTGCCTACAACTTTGACGGGTGGTGCAAACACATTGTAGCGACGATGCTTGTTTGTGCGCGTAACCCAGAAAACATTGAGCAGCGCCCCACCCTAGAACAACTACTTAATCACCTAGATTATTTACAAACTCAAAAACTGCTGCAAGACTTGGTAAAAGAATACCCACCAATAATTGAGGTGATTGATCGCCATGTAGCCTGGATGACTAATCCTGCTACCCAGCAAAAAAACACAAAGCCTGTGCTTCGCATTACTATTGATCCGGCTCCCTTTCGGCGGCAAGTCCGGCAGATTCTCAAAGATACCGTGCGCTACTTTGAGGAGGGGTGCGAAGAAGATCCAATTGGTGAAGAATTGCTAAGTGTAGTTCAAACTGCGGTAGATTTTAGTGAACGGGGAGAGGGTGAAAATGCGATCGCTATTTTAGAAGCGATTACTTCTACCTGTGTGGAAAATTGGGATGATGTTGCAGAATACGGTGCCGAAAATGATGAACTTATCGAAGAATTAAATAATGCCTGGTGTGAAGCAATTCTCAGTGCTGAACTCACCCCAGAAGAAAAAGTTGATATTCAAATAAATTTAGAAGCTTGGCAAGATGAGTGGAATGCTGATTTTGGCATGATTATGGAGGTTTTACGCCAAGGTTGGGACTATCCACCACTGGTGCAAGTTCTTCAAGGTAATATTACCGAAAGGGGAGCTTGGGAAGAAGACGTGCCAGACTACGCGGATGATTTGGCACTAATTCGGCTAAAAATCCTCGAACGTCAGGAACGTTACCAAGAATACTTATATTTAGCAGAAGCCGAAGGGCAAACCCAACAGTATCTGACAATGCTAGGGCGTTTAGGCAGGGTAGAAGAAGCAATTGATGCTGCTCAAACCCAAATGAACTCAATGGAAGAGGCTTTTGCCCTAGCGAAAACACTCAGCGTTCAAGGGGCATTACAGCAAGCACTAAATATAGCCCAGAGTGGATTAAATTTACCGGGTAAGTGTCAGTATGAGTTGGGGATTTGGACAAGTGATTTGGCTATTGAATTGGGTGATAGTGAAGCTGCTGTATTAGCAATCAAGGCGGCTTTTCAAGTGAAGCCCTCCTTTTTTGACTACCAGAAGATGGCAGAATTAGCTGGGGAAAATTGGGAAAGTGTCAAAACAGACCTGCTGAGAATTATTCGTACTGTTAGTGGTGGGGGAACAGAATCAGCCAAGGTGGATATATTCTTGCATGAGGGGCTAATTGATGATGCAATTGCGATCGCTAATGAACTCAGTTCTTATAATTCAGACTTGATTCACCGAGTCATGGATGCTGCTATCCCTCACAATCCTAGTTGGGTGATTGCTAATGCTCGTCGCCGTGCCGAAAAGATTATGGATGCAGGTAAAGCCGAATACTACTACTACGCAGTTGAATGGTTGAAAAAGGCACGTAACGCCTACTTGGAATCTGGAAATAAAGCTGACTGGTTAAGCTATCGTCAAAACTTGATGCAAACCCACGCTCGTAAACGTAAATTGATGGGAATGTTTCAGCAAAGGGATATGCAGTAACCCTAAACCATAACAAAACGCAAGTTTGCCTACTTTTAACAAGGGGATTTTGCCCCAAGTCTTGTTAGTTGAGATAGTAAGTAGATTTACGCCGTACTCTCGCAGCAACAGATAATTTTAATATATCTGCTTGCTTATGCAGCTCGAACACCATGAATGTTTTTAAGTCTGCAATAACCAGTTGATTTAGCTTTTAAATTGAAATTTGCCCAAGATATCAACTTTAGTGACAAAAGATGAAGTAAGATTCACATCTGAAACAGTCTTTGAATAATCCCATAGTTTCTAACAAAAAATAGCCCGGTGCGATGATTGATAAATATCCTCAAAATCTTATAGTGTCCTGCTTACCACTGAGTATGCTTCTATTACTCAGCAGCATAATTTCTAGTCCAGTGAAAGCTCAAGCTGTTGATACTACACAATTACCAAATGGTAATTCTATCCCATCACAACAACTCCCACCGCCACAGGATGTCCAACCACCCTCACCTCCGCCAGTTCCGTCACCTGAACCACCACAGCCACTCCCCCCGCCAGCAGAACTATTTCCACCCTCTACCCCAACTCCCACACCTGATGAACCACTCCCTGGCAACTTTCCTCAAAATATTGTTGTTGAACGTTTTGAAGTTGTTGGTAGCACAGTCTTCAGTCCCGAAGAGTTAGCCCTCGCCACTGCTGAATTTACCAAACGGCCGATCTCACTGACTGAAGTGTATCAAGCACGTTCTAAAATTACTGATTTATACGTCCAAAATGGTTACATTACTTCTGGTGCTTATATCCCGCCCCAAACAATCCAATCCGGTGTTATAAAAATTCAGGTGGTGGAAGGTAAATTAGAAGATATCCAGGTAACTGGAACTCGGCGGTTGAATCCGAATTATGTCCGTAGCCGACTAGCAATAGCTACACCAGCACCTCTGAATCGGCAACGTCTACTAGAGGCACTGCAACTTTTGCAACTTAATCCTTTGATTCAAAACGTCTCTGCTGAACTCACCGCAGGATCACGGGCTGGTACAAGTCTTTTGGAAGTCAAGATTAGCGAGGCAAAAACCTTTAGTAGCCCAATAGTTCTTGATAATGGGCGATCGCCTAGTGTTGGCAGTTTCCGCCGTGGATTACGATTGAATGAAGCCAACTTACTCGGATTTGGAGATAGTCTGAATTTAGGATACACCAACACTGATGGTAGCAACTCCTTTGACGCTAGTTACACATTGCCTCTTAATCCCCGCAACGGAACGCTTTCCTTCAACTATGGCACTACGTCGAGTAATGTCATTGAACCTCCTTTCGACTTCCTAGATATCGAATCGGCATCTCGCTACTACGAGTTGACATTCCGCCAACCCATAGTCCAAACTCCCACACAAGAATTAGCTCTGGGTTTAACAGCTTCCCGACGCGAAAGTGATATCTCGTGGAAACCAGAATTTGGGCCCCCCTCTGTCCTTTCGCCTGGATCTGATGAACAGGGACGCACCAGGGTATCTGCCTTGCGATTTTTTCAAGAATGGACGAATCGCAACAGCCGTGAAGTCATCGCCCTACGCTCTCAATTCAGTTTGGGTCTAGATGTGTTGAATGCCACGGTTAATCAAGATGTGTTGAATCCCACGATTAATCAAGATCCTCCCGATAGCCGTTTTTTTGCTTGGCAAGGGCAAGCGCAGTGGGCACGCCTTTTAGCTCCTCAAACCTTACTTTTACTTCGTTTAAATACGCAACTAGCATCCACAACACTCTTACCTATAGAGCAAATTGGCTTAGGTGGGCAGGATAGCGTTCGGGGGTATCGTCAAGATTACCTGCTAACGGATAATGGCGCTTTTGTTTCTGCGGAAGTTCAAGTACCGATTCTGCGCTTACCCCAGATAAATAGCACCTTACAGGTTGTCCCCTTTGCGGATTTTGGTGTTGGCTGGAACAGTTCTGGTAGTCAAAACCCTGACCCTAATACTCTAGCTGCTGTTGGTCTGGGGTTGCGTTTGTCACAAGGCGATCGCTTTACTGTTCGTCTTGACTGGGGCATTCCTTTAGTATCTGTTAACTCGAATGATAGAACATTACAAGAAAACGGACTGTATTTTAGTTTATTCTATAATCCTTTTTAAAATTCAAGGGTTCATTCTCCTTCCCTTACCTTCTCTAACATAGGCTGCGCCAACCGGAGTTCCCGCTCTATTAAAGGAACTGGCGGGCGATTTCAAATCCTCAGATATCTTCCTCAGTGGGATGCCCCCAATTTATTTAATTCCTGCCTTGCTCTAATCTATTTTGCAAAATTAATTCTGTAAAACAGAACTATTTGACTGATTAAAAAATAAAAATCAGACCGTTATTTAATTCAGAGTTTTCCCACTACTTAGAATAAAAATCCGCAAATATACCAAGTGTTCTATTCAGCGTTTGATTTTATTCTGGGTATCCTAAGAAAGACAAGCTTAGATGATATGCACAAAGGGGGAAAATTTATAAATTATGTATGAATAGAGAAAACAGCTAGAACTTCTACCGCAAAACTGAATGCCCTGCTTTTTAAGAAAGGTTAGCCTTAACCTAACGGAAACTTGTGGGAGTAGGATTATTCAGACTAAAAACATAAAAATATGAAAAATTGAGGAACAACCATGCTAGGAAACGAGCGGGAAAAAATACGCCATCTGTTGGTCCTTCAAGACCTGCAAGGCCGGCGAACTGTCCCCTTGCAAGAGACTACTTATTCTCTGGGGCGGCATCCCGCAAACACGATTATCTTGTCTTCCCGGTCAGTATCAATGCAACATGCAATTTTATTGCGAGTAACTGTTCCAGAGACTGATCAATATGGCTTTCAGATTATTGATGGTAACTATAAGGGAAAAGGCAGCACTAATGGCTTATTTGTCAATGGTACTAAATGCTTTTCCCATAATCTTAGGAGTGGAGATGTCATTGCCTTTGGCAGTAATCAAGCTCAAGCTAAATATTATGCTATTTCTAACATTTCAGAACAAGCATTTTCTGAGTCTTTTGATGTTGAAGACTTATCTGGTTTCCTATCAGAGCAAGGCAGTCCTGCCAATCCTTTTCAAACCTTAGCTCTCGATCCCAGCTTTGAAGTAGCTAGTGAGTCTGCTTTAGCTCGTCTAGCATCCTTCCCTGAACTCATCCCCAATCCAATCATTGAGATGGATTTGGAGGGAAGAGTCACTTATCTTAATCCAGCCGCAGCTCTCAAGTTTCCCAAACTTAGGGAAATTGGAACAAAACACCCGATTTTAACAGGACTTTTGAATACAAAGAATGTAGAAAAAAATTCTTTTGTGCGGGAAGTAGAAGTAGGTACAGAAGTTTTTGAACAATCCGTTCTCTACTTACCTGAAAGTGATTTAATCAGAACTTTTATTATTAGGGATATTACAGAGCAAAAACAAGCCACAGCCGAACTACGTCAGCGCGATCGCTTGCTACAGGCAGTCGCAGAAGCTGCCAATTATTTGCTTGGGGAAATGAATTATGAAACTGGTATTGATCTAGCTCTAGCTGTATTGGGTGAAGCTGCCAAAGCAGATCGTGCTTATCTATTTCAGAACCATCCCCATCCTGCTACAGAAGAAATAGTAGTCAGCCTGCGGTTTGAATGGACACATCCTTCTATCGAATCTACTTATGAGCATTGGCAGAATCAGCCTTATCAAAGTTCTGGATTAGCTCGTTGGTACGCTGTTCTCTCTAGCGGCAAGTCGATTAGCGGACTGACCCAACAATTTCCTGCCACCGAACAAGAATTCCTGATTCGAGATGGCATTCAATCCCTTCTCCTGGTACCTCTTTGCTTGGAGAATGAGTTGTGGGGTTATCTTGGCTTGGCAGACTGCACCTTTGAGCGTCATTGGTCAAAGCACGAAGAATCTACCCTTTTGACGATGGCCGCCAGTATCATTGGTGCGCGGCAACGTCAGCAAGTAGAAGAAAAGATTCGCTATCAAGCCCTACATGACATGCTGACAGGGTTGCCCAATCGCCTACTATTTAATGAGCTGCTTAATAAAACTCTCCCCAACGCCACTCGGAATGGTGAAAGTTTAGCTGTGATCTTCCTCGACCTGGATCGCTTCAAGGTGATTAATGACACTTTGGGGCACACTCTGGGAGATCAATTGTTACAAAGCGTCGCTCAAAGATTACAAGGCTCACTCAGAAGCGGAGACACTATAGCCCGTTGGGGAGGTGATGAGTTCACTATCTTACTCCCGCGAGTCAATGATATTGAAGAGGTAACACTAGTGGCGTATAGAATATTACAGGCATTGGAGGATGCTTTCTATCTCCAAGACCATGAACTTTATGTGACTGCCAGCCTTGGTATTGCGTTGCTTGATAGCAACAGTCCTGACGCCGAAACACTAATCCAGCACGCAGATGCCGCTTTGTACTACGCCAAAGACAAAGGGCGAAATAACTACCAATTCTATAGTGTTTCTCTCAGTGCTAAAAATCCTGAACTCCTGACTTTAGAAAAGAGCTTGCGCTATGCCCTAGAACGCAATGAATTTATACTGTACTATCAACCTCGTGTAAATATTGCTACAAAAGAAATTACTGGTATGGAGGCTCTATTGCGCTGGCAGCACCCAGAGATGGGATTGGTCGCACCCAGTGTTTTCATTCCCCTGGTTGAAGAAAGTGGATTAATTGTCCCCATCGGCGAATGGGTGCTGCGGACAGCCTGTATTCAAAATAAAATCTGGCAAGATGCAGGATTGCCACCCATAATGATGGCTGTTAATCTTTCTCTTAAGCAGTTCCGCCAACCCAAATTGGTGGAAACTATAGCTACAGTTTTAGAACAAACGGGTCTGGAGCCGCACTTTTTAGAATTAGAAATTATGGAAACTACAGCCATTGAGGATTTAGATTTTACCAGAACGGTGTTAAAGGATCTACAGCAGATGGGTGTTTGCATCTCCATTGATGACTTTGGTACGGGTCATTCCTCGCTCTCGCGTCTACAGCTTTTGCCACTCCACAATCTGAAAATAGATAAATCTTTTATTCAATATTTGACGCAGGATGTCAAAGTAGCTCATATTATTAAGGCGATAGTTACTTTGGGACACAGCTTGGGATTGAAGTTGATAGCCGAAGGGGTAGAAAAAGAAGAGGAACTGGAGTTCTTGAAATCTATTAATTGTGAGGATGTACAGGGCTACTTATTCTACCGACCACTTTCTGTCCAGAAAGCAACAGAAATCCTCGAAAGTAAACACTCAACCTAATATTGTTACAGTCGCTCAATTATCTTGGCATTTTCTGGCAACTTGGCGTCTCGTTGCCCAGCAGCACGCGCCCTAACAGTGAACAAACCAATGGGAGTATTTAATAAATCTACAAGGGTGGCTTGACCCACAATCGCCTTTTTCATATCCCTTGGTATTTCCTTAATTAACCAACGTGCCAAACGATAGCCGCATTCTTGGAGTGTGATATCTCGCATCAAATCTACACTGTGTAGTTCGTGCAGATAGCGATTTGAGCGTCCATAGCGCCGCCATTGACTTCGCAGCTCTTGAAGTGTGGCGCGGTGGCGGTGCTGAACGATCGCATTCGGAGCAAATTCCAAACGCCCGATGTTTTCCCCCAAAATCCGCCAGCAAATATCGGCATCACCACCAGTGGTAAGATAGGGACGAAATAAACCCGCTTTTTCTAAGGCAATGCGTCGAATCCCTAAATTAGCCGTTTGGCCATAGGACCGAAAGGAATGGTTAAGGGTATGCTTTTGCGACAAAGTTTCTTGACGATCTGCATGCTGTTCTAGCAGAGTTGTGCCTGGTAGTGCCAAAATTTCACCAGCGACAATTACCACTTCTTTATTGACAAAAGGCTGAATTAATGCATCTAACCATTGCGGTTGTGGGCGACAATCTGCATCGGTAAAAACGATAATTTCATGCGTAGCGGCGCGAATCCCAGTATTACGAGCAGCATAAGAGCTTTGAATTTGGTTTTCGCTCAATGGGCGGATTGTAATCGGGCAGTTTTCGGCAGATGTTTTAAGGATGGTGAGAGTGCGATCGCTACTATTATTGTCCACCAACAAGTACTCTACTCGGTCTTTCGGGTAGGTTTGAGACAACAAACAATTGATTAACTCTGGTAAATCCGCCTCACCGTTATAAATAGGAACAACCACCGACACCATTGGTAGAAAACTGGTGGCGGTGGTTGCATCAACTGGCTGATGATTCATAAATTTGAGATTTTGGTTTGGGATTACTAACTATTATTCCCAATCCAAAATCCTAGAAGGGTATATCAAGCAGTTTCATAACTCCAAAAATCTGGATTTGGGAATACCACTATATAAACACCTAGAAACAAATCACTCACCTAAAATTTTAGTTTATCGGCGCGGCTCATAGGTCGAGTGGGCTGATTTGCTGGCGGTTGGGCAAAGTTGTTATTTGATAAAATTGCGATCGCACGGGCATATTGTGGATCACTCTTAGTTCCGATTAAATCTGGATTAGAAGCTAACTGCCGCTCTTGTGCCTCTGTCAAGTCTAGCTTGATATCTGGAGCAATGCCTTTATGGTTAATATCCGTTCCAGCCGGGGTGTAGTAATGGGCAATGGTGACAGCCAAGCCGGAACCATCTGCGAGTTCATGAACTGACTGCACTAAGGCTTTACCAAAGGTTTGACCACCTACGACTACCGCCCGCTTATTATCCTTGAGTGCCCCTGTGAGGATTTCGCTAGCACTAGCTGAATTACCATCCACTAAGACCGCCAAAGGACGATTTGTTAGAGCAGTACGATTGGCTTTAGTTTCCTCAGTACCGCCCACACGGTCTACTGTCTTAACAATGCCACCGTTGTCATACCACATCCGGGCAATTTCAATGCTCGCCTGTAACAATCCGCCAGGATTTCCCCGCAAATCCAAGACATAAGAATCAACTTTCTTAGTGTTCAAATCGCGGATGGCTCGTTGCATTTGTTCTGCGGCATGAGCGCTAAATTCCCGCAAACGGATATAGCCAACGCGACGATTCCCTTCTTGCTTGAGGGTATAACGTACCGTTGGCACTTCAATATTTGCCCTTGTTAACTTCAAATCAAAGGCATTTTGCCGCGCCCGTCCCAGCTTTAGCTTGATGGGAGTACCCGCTTTGCCACGAATTAGCTTAGAAGCATCATCCACTTTCATTTTGAGAGTGGGTTTGCCATCAATTGCCAAAATTTCATCGCCTGCTTTGATCCCAGCTTTTAGCGCTGGAGAATTTTCTATGGCTTCGACAACAGTAAGGCGCTGAGTTTTTTCGTTTACTTCCATGCGAATGCCAATACCAGAGACTTCCCCAGATGTTTGGCTAGTCAGGGCTTCAAACTGTTTGGGGTCCAGGAATCGAGTGTAAGGATCTCCCAACTTTTGTAAAGCTTCACGGATGGCAGTATAAGCTTCTTCTCGAGAAGAATAGTCTTTGCTCAACAGGCTTTGTCTGGTTGCTTGCCAATCTTGTTGATTAAATTTGCCATCAACATATTCATGATTCACCAGTTGCCATACTTGGTCAACTATCACTTTCGGGCTGTCTTGTAGGGCTAGAGCAGCCCGGACACCACGAGTCCAAGCGGTGCCGAATAAAGACATAGTAGCAGTAGTGGCGATCGCTCCACCAATCAAGGCTACTTGGAGCGGCGAGTAACTTTTCGCAGATTGGTTCATGTATATTAGCTGGAATAATTGTGTTATTGACAGTTTAGCAATCAGGCTTTCAAGAGATTTTTAAGTTTTTATACCCCAAACTAAGCTTTGCTCCCTTCATCATTTTTATCGTTGAATGATGCCGAAAATACTGCATTATTAACAACCATTTCTCAGTTTGTTAGCCTTCTTGGGAAAGCTATACTGAACATGTGACACTTTGAACAGCGTCATTTTTGTACTTATTCATTACTTTTATAAGATAGCACTTTGATCACTGAATTGCAGTACTGTTAAACTGCCATTAAATCAGCTTTTCTTACCTAAGTCATGAAACGTAAATTTACCATCAAATCGTTAATTTCTATTAAAAAAAAATTTTCTAATCTGTGGCAATCGTTACAAAAACTAACTGGTGGATTGTACTTTGTTTTGGGCACTTGGCTGATTTTTACCACTATAACCTTAGTTTTTGCTTCTTCCCAGCCAGTAGATGCGTTGTTTGTGCTTGGTGGCAGTATTCATCGAGAAACTTATGTTGCCCAACAAGCAAAACAATACCCGCAAACCCCAATTTTAATTTCTCATGGTTCCCCAGACCCCTGTATATGGTTAATTTTTCAGGCGGAATTGGCAGGATTACAAAATGTTTGGTTAGAAAACTGCGCGAATTCCACCTTTGAAAATTTTTATTATGGTATTCCAATTTTGCGACGTTGGGGAGTGCATAAAGTCATGTTGATTACCTCGCTAAGTCATTTACCCAGAGCAAAATGGATGGCACAGATTCTCTTGGGCGCTCATGGTATTTGGGTAGAGACAGAGATTGTTGAGGAGTTGGGTATTCCTGGTAATCGTGAATCTTGGGTCAAAACTGGATTAGATGTAACACGCAG
>NZ_DASQZC010000243.1:0-13257 GCF_035638895.1 Nostoc sp.
GTTGTGGAAGGCATTAATAACAAACTTAAGCTAATTAAACGTTCCGGCTATGGATTTAGAAACTTTGACAATTTCCGAATTAGATGCTTGTTAAATTGGCATTTGAACTATTAGTTAAGCATACTATGTACTGAAGAACCAAGTTTTATTAAGAATCCAGTCACCAGTGTAACTTGACGATTACTCGGAACCGGAGCCAGATATTTCAGTGGTGAAGCTGAATCCATTAGATTATGAGGATCACCATCCCGATGCTTCCGAAGTGTTTTTACTGATTGAAATAGCTGATTCCAGTCTCAAATATGATCGAGAAGTCAAAGCGATGGCTTCGCCAACGCCAAGGGCGAACGCTTATGCTAAGTCAGGTATTATTGAGTACTGGATTTTAGATGTCAATGGACGCAAGTTGTATATGTATCGTCTCCCTAGTCCAGACGGATATCACAGTGAGAGTATACTTGCAGAGGATGTGACAATTTCACCTTTAACTTTTGGTGATTGTGCGATCATTACAGCGCTTCCGGCTATTATGCAATACAGTTTTCCTCTTGCCCCTTTCCTATCATAGCTTTCAGCTTTGAGGATGTACCTCATAGCTGCTGGAAGTGCTGTATTCGGGAATTATTGCGAAAAGTCTAGGAGGCGATCGCATTAAGCAGCTACCAGATAAAATACTAGAGCATTAGTGCTTGATCAAGGTAGCAATAAAAAGAACCTTTTCTTTTCGCTATTCTAAAAAAGTGAATCATTGAGAGATCGCGCTGATGGTTGCTTTACCCGACAACATTTTGATGAGTGCAGAAGAATATTTGGTTTGGGAACCCACCCAAGAGGAACGCTACGAGTATTGGGATGGTGAAGTTGTGATGATGAGCGGTGGTACGCGCAACCATAATCGGATTTCTCTCAATTTCTCAAAGCTTTTAGATGATGCTCTAGCCGATGTCTACGACGGGCTACGCCTACGCACCTGTGAAGTATATATTGTAGATGTAAAGGTGCAGGTAGAACCGGGGCAAAAGTATTTTTATCCAGATGTGGTGGTGACTTGCGATGAACGCGATGACGATCCACAATTGCTACAGTTTCCCTGCTTAATTATCGAAGTGCTATCACCTTCAACTGAAGCAGCCGATAGGGGGAAAAAGTTTGCCAAATATCGCCAATCTTCAACCTTGCAAGAATATGTCTTAGTACAAGTAGCTCAACCGGGTGTGGAAGTGTTTCGGCGCAACGAACAAGGGAAATGGGTGCTGTCGGAGTATAATTTGGGCGATATATTGCGGCTAGAATCGGTGGATGTGGAAATAGCGATAGCTGATTTGTACAGACAAGTGCAGTTTGAAACCGAAGCCACCGAAGAATAAAATCCCTTCCAGATAATCTAGTGATGATCGATACCGCAGATATTGTTGATCTCAGCATCGCCAGTCTTTGACAAGCGTTTCAAGATTGTAAAGAAAAATATGGGTAATGGATAGTTTTTTAAGGGGAGTTGGGGGGATTAAAATCCTGGGGGGCAACTCTATAAGACTTGTGTCTACACCATAGGCTTACTAAAGAGAGGAGCAGGTTTTGTGTAGCAAAACCAAAGTGAGGTATCTGCATGATAAACCTTAAATCAGTAAACCAAAAACTTGTGTATACACCGTAGCTCCGTAAGCGAGGAGATAAAGCGTAGCTTTTGTGGTGTAGAGTTATTCGGATTTAGTAAGTAATCAAGCGGATATGATATAAATCCTAATTTTATATCCTGCCCTTTGCTCCTCTACTGGCTTAATTGCATAGATTTACGTAATATTACTATTTTAAATTAGAGATTTTGCGTATAAATTACTGGTGTATTTTCGGAAACAATTTTACAAAAGGAATATTTTGATGGATAAAATACAAAAAATGGTCAAAAGTAGTAATACCTACAAAGCTATTACTGTTAACTATGCTTCGTGGAATTTAGGGACAATCTTGATAGCTTTTCTTTTACTATTGACAGGTATTTTTAGCAAATCGTCACTTGCTGCGGATAATATTGTTTCTGAAAACCAAGAAGTTCAGTTGAGTACGTCTCAAAGTCTGCAAGCATCTTTTATGTCTGAGCTTAATTTACAGCCGAATATCAGCTTGCAGCAAAGGTTTTCGGCATCTAAAAAAAGTAATATTGTTGCTGAATTAGAGACTGCAAGGATTCGTGATGGTTTTACTGCTAATGTTAAGTCTGGAACTTTTGATACCGATACATCCTCTTATACATTGAAGCAAAAACAACCTCAGCTTTTTGTACAAACAGACTCTTCAGAAATTTTGGGCGATACTTTTGGCGAGACTAATAAATTACGCCAAGAACTTTTAATTGATCCTATCGTGACGCTAGGTGAACCGCCAAAAGCCGCCCCTGGTTCAACTGCGGGTACTCCTTCTGCCTATGGTGCAAGTTTTGGCCAAGCCTATATTGGTGGTGGTTTAATTTTCCCTTTAGATGACGATAGAGATAGGGTAGATGGTTCTTTGTCTGTTGGTTTTGGTTTAGGAAATGCGGCTAAATCTGTAGGATTGGAAGTTAATGTCAATATTACTAGTGTAGGCGGTGGTGATAGTTTTGATTTTGGTGATAGTGGCGGTGTAGGTTTTAAGCTACACAGATATTTGGGTGATGGTACATCTGTAGCTGTGGGTTGGTCAAATCCTATTAAGTGGGGAGATGTTACCAACGCTAAAGATACTATCTATGGAGTAGTTACTAAGTCATTTGCCCTGCAACCAGATAATCTTAATAACAAGTTACCCTTAACTATTTCGGTAGGTCTTGGTAGTGGTGTTTTTCGTTCTAAAGGTGCAATAGAAGCAGATGATAATTCTGTGAATGTTTTTGGTAGTTTAGGTTTGAGAGTGATACCTCAAGTATCTTTAGTAAGTAGCTGGACTGGAAACCGTCTCAATATGGGCGCATCTTTTGCTCCCTTCAACAACACCCCTATAGTCATCAATACTATTTTCACAGATGTTACTAGTAATTTTGATACTGGCTTAGGTTTTGCGTTGAGTGCAGGGTACAGTTTTAGGTTTTAAATGCTGAGTGATTTTGAAATTTAATAAACAATAAAAACAATGAAGAAACAACGGTTTGTTCTCACTTTTGCTCTAACATTCACCTTTTGCACTTATCTAGTTGGTGCGCCGATGAGAGCAAATGCTGGTAAAACTAGCATCACAGGCGGTAGTGAAGATTCTTCTTCCTCATCTGGGGGTAATTTTAACCCAGTAAATGCACAGCCACCTGTTGAACCTGCACCTGGGGTTAATGTGGAATTTAATGGTAATGGTCGCCTTAATATACCAATAGAAGTTCAGAATAGAGTGAATGCAACTGTTGCTAATATACTCAGTCAAACTTCGGCTACAAATAGCCCATATTGCAACATTATAGTTATCTTATTGGGTGGGTCGAATGCAGAAGCAGCAGCTAATCAGCTACAGGTTTCTATAGCAAGTTTAGGGGTCTCATCATCATCTGTAAAATCGCTGGTAAATGCTTTATTGGGTCTAGCTGGAAATAAATCAGCAACTGCATTATGTGCTCCTATAGGAATATTACAACCAGTGCAGCTAGTTGGTAGCACTAAAGGATTAACGCCAGATTTAGTGATATCTCAGAAGGGAGAAACACCAAATGTAGATATCAATCAGCTCAATAATGCTATTACTGCTTACAACAATATTGTGATGGAAAGCAGTCCTGAAGTGCTGCAAAAGCTTGCAAAAGATCCACAATTTTTAGAAGTTGGGAAGCTACTTAAGCAATTAAGATATGCTCTGAATAAAAGTTAAAAGTTAGACAATGGAATTCGCGGCTATACAAACAAAACGCACCTCCGTGGGTTTCAAATTTTTGAGTCCGCCTACGCGGACTACCCTTCTCTTCGAGAGGCTGCGCCAACGGGAAGGCTTCTCTACAAGACGCTACGTGAACGCCTACGTTTGTGTAGCCGCGATTTCTAATCTAGCGTGTTTCTTTGGCAGCGAATTCCTTTTGATGCAGATGGTGAAGTACCCAATGCCTTTAAAATTTATCCTGATTGGACGATAGAAATTCTTTCACCCGACTAGAAAGCTAATAAAGTTATTAGTAATATTTTGCACTGTCTCAAGCATGGTACTAAGTTGGGATGGTTAATTGACCCTGAAGACCGAATAATTTTGGTATTTATTCCTAGACAAGAACCTGTGGAGTTGACTGGTAACGATACTCTTCCGATTCCTGAATTTTTAACGCTGGGTTTGACCGTCGAGCAGATTTTTGGCTGGTTGAAAGTAGGCTGATTTTTATTTTCGCTTGAGTTTGGAAATTAAAAGTTATTTGAGCTGCAATTGGTTACTCTCTGGTTAAAGCTAGAGGATTGTTGTTTTCAGAATCACAATTATATGAAATGAAACGCCTAGAGAAATAATACCGCTAGTAAATTCTTTAATACCAAATTTATGTGAGGCTGCATAGAATAAGTTTGTTGTCTGGCATGGAGTTTCAAGCGTTTTATTCTGTGCATCTTCATAAAAAATTGGTATAACTCCTTTACGGATAGTCTTTTATCCCACCCTAATTCTTTTTAAACCAGCAGTTGTCAATCCGATTACAGTTAGAGAAGATAAAACGCCGTTTTACTGCACCCTTCAATTGAGTTGCTGTTTCTTTAACCAGACTTGAGAACGAGTCAGTTAATTTAATCGACACTCTGAGATATCCAAAAACTTGAACCTTACATCATTGAATTTACTAGAGAAAGGGGAGTTAAGGATGCCGTCGGAATCCCGGACTCCCCGCTTTGTACAATGATTATCATTCTTATTGATTGGGGATTTTCTTTTTTGGAAGTCCCTTATCTCTATCTCGGCTCAATATCCTGAACAGTTATGAATAGTTGAAGGTCGTCGGCTCAAATCCGACTGCTGGCTTCATGTTTTATTCATAATAACTATTGGAGCTATTAAAGCTATTTTTTCTACCGTTGCTAACTATGCCTAATATATTCAACCGGGCAATTTTCAGGTTATCTAAAGCCATTTTGATCATTGAAGAATTTGTTTTGTGAATCCTGACTACCATCAAAAGCCCATCAGTGTGAGGTGCTATGATGCTGGCATCAGCTAATCCGAGCATTGGAGGGGCATCATAAATTACTAAGTCAAACCTGTTATGGAAATCTGCCATTAATTGCTTCATCTTTTCAGATGAGAGCAACTTTGTGGGATCTGGTGGTATTGGTCCAGCGGTTATTACAGATAATTTGCTCATGGAAGGTAGCTGTCGAATTACTTCTTCCACTGGCAAGTTTGTAGAAATTAAATTACTTAATCCCCATAGATTATTTAAATTTACTCGCTCGTGAATTACGGGTTTACGAAGATCAGCATCTACAAGTAGCACTCGTTGTCCCATTGTCGCAGCTATTTGAGCTAGATGGATGGCAACCGTAGACTTTCCATCACCAGGCATAGCTGAACTGATAATTATAGAGCGAACCGGGCGATCGGAACTGAGCAGTTGAATGTTTGTATAAAGTACCCGTAAGGCTTCTATAAAATTTATAGAATAGTCTCTATTTTGTTTATGTGGTAGGATATTTGAACTAGTAATCTTCTCAGAAATAAAATTTTGTATTTTGGCTAAGGAAAGCTTTTGGTTAGAAGGATGGTTTTCCTTCGTTTCAACTTCTTGTCCAAAAGGAATATTTCCCAAAAATGGCTGTTTGAGCCTTTTTTTCAGTTCATCAACATTATGATAGGTATTATCTAGCTTTTCCATTAGCAAAACAATACCAATTCCTGAGAGTATACTTGCAACTAATCCCAGCATCAAATTCCGTTGGGTAGAAAAAGCATCAAGAGGAATATCTGTGGTAGTTGGTGCTTGAAGTAATTGCCAGCCAAGAGCTGATTGGGATATTTCAATTTGAAGATTTTCGTGGGTTGATAGAAACCGATTTAAACTCTCATTAGCAATTTGTAATTTCCGCTGTAAATCAATATACTGTCGTGCTAAAACTGGCAGTTGCTTGCGTTTTTGGGCAATTTTCTGTTCCATTTTGGCAATTTCTTGGCTTTGTACTTCTAACCCTTGAAGCTGCGTCGCCACTTCTGCAAACTTTACAGCTAATAATTGCTTTTCTTCTTGACGTAGTAAAGGTAAAAGATTAGCTCGTTTTTCTTTCAATGTTTGAATGATTGGATTATCGTCTTGAAAACGAGTTGATTCTATAGCAATCTGAACATCAAATTGGCGGATTTGAGAAACCATCTGCTGATACAAAGGAGAATTATTCAGCGTTGTTATTACCCCATTTTCTCCTTGTAAGATAGCAAAATTGGCACGAGCTTGAGCTAATTGTAGATCAATTACTTGCTTTTGTTGAGATAACTCAACAGTTAGTAAACCAATTTGGCTATCTTGGCTTTCTGGATCATTAAAATTATGCTTTTGTCGAAAATATTGCAAATCTTTTTGGATTTGATCAACCCGATTTTGTATAAATGGCAGTTGTTTTTCAACAAAGTGAACCCCTTGACGTAACTTGGTTTGCCTCTTTATTTGACTATAGTCTAAGTAGTTATCTGCAATTCGTTCTAGTACAACTTGAGTCTGCTTTGGATCGGGGCTTTGATAACGAACTTCTATAATCTTGGTTTCTTCTAACCGATTAATCTTTAGAGATTTGAGAAGAGAATAATAGTCGATTTCTGGATAGGAGGCTTGCAAATTTTTAATGGTTGTTCTCATCAGTTCTGGACTCTTCAGAACTTGAATTTGGCTTTCATAATCTAAATTAGACTTTTGTAAGTTAAAGTCTTTGACAACATCCACAGTTTTGCTTTCATCATTCACAGGTTCCACCAACAGTTGAAAACTGCCTTCATATTCTGGGGGTTTTCGGTTTAGCGCCAAGTTCGTAACTACAATTGTAAAAACACCAATAGTTACACCTGCCAAGATTAGCGATCGCCGCCGTAAAACACTCAGAAATTCTTGTAAGTTCCAATCGTCTTCTTGTTCTTCAGCCCACCGAACAGGCTGAATTTGAGGTAATGGAGTAATAGAGTTATTACTGCGATTAGAATTTGAAAATTGAGAAGTATAATTTTCCATTATGTGTTTAATACTTGGTGATACACTAAATTGAACTCAGTACAAAGGCTTGAAAAAGTTTAAGTGAGGTAGTTGAAACACAAGCAAGAATATATACAAAAATCCATATTTAGATATTCTCTTATGATAAAAGCTCAGTATCTATTCTTAAAAGGAGCAACGCGATTTTGTGAGGTAATAAAAATTGGTAATATTAAGCTACCTGAATTTTTAACGATCGCTACCTATAAAAGATGGAAACAGGAAACTTAGCCCTCTGTTTATTGAGAATAAGCCCTGCTAATTAAGATAGAAAATCCGATCTCACCAAATCGCGTTGCTGCCTTTAAGAACGCAGTACGTAAGAGAGGAAGCCAAAAATATAAACTTAGTATATTCTTGCTTCAACTATACCAATAGAATTTAAAGATTGGTAGGAAATATTAAGTACCAAATATCACGCTTGCCTTAAACTTAGTACTCAGGGTACTAAAGCTGATCAGATTAGAGCTTTTTCAAGCCTCTTTTGTCTTTGTCGTCTTTTTTGTTATTCCTTGACCTAGTAGTTTCCCTAAATACATCTGTTGCCAACACAGCTTCCGCGCTACTCCCTACTGCTACATATTTCTGTCTCTGCTGTTGCACTTGGTTTAAGCTAATGTACTTTTAATTTGCATAACCAGGGCGGGCAAGATGCTTACCCCACAATAGTTTTACTTATATGTAATATGCAAGTTAAATGTCCAACAGCTTACCTCAAGAGTTTACTGTGCTTGCGGCTATTTTTCACCTTGACAGGGCTACACCTTACACCTTAGATTCTGATTTAATATCTTTGCGTTCTACATAATAAGAACCCAAAACCAGGGCATCCATGTGAGTTCTCAAGAAGCACTGGATAGCTTCTGTAGGTGTGCGGACAATAGGTTCATTTTCATTAAGGGACGTGTTTAAAACGATGGGAATACCAGTACGTTGAGCAAAGGTATTAATTAAGTCCCAATAAAGAGGATTGGTTTTGCGACTAACGCTTTGTAAACGTCCAGTACCATCAACATGGGTGACAGCCGGAATTTGCTCTCTTTTTTCAGGGCGAATTTTAAAGACTTTTTCCATGAATGGTGCTGGTTCATCAATCTCAAAGTATTCGCCTACCTGTTCTTCAAGAATACTGGGAGCAAAGGGACGGAACTTTTCCCGGAATTTGATTTTAACGTTGATAATATCCCGCATATCAGCACGACGTGGATCGGCGACGAGGGATCTGTTACCCAAAGCCCTAGCAGCAAATTCCATTCTGCCTTGGAACCAACCAACTACTTTACCTTCACAAAGGGCGTCCACAACGTGATGTAGCAGTACTTCTCTTTCTAGATGTTTAGGTTGCAGATTATGACCTTGGAACGCTAACAAGCATTCTTCATCAGAAAATTCTGAACCCCAATAGGCATGATCTAAAACAAACTGACGTGGTTGTTTGAGTAGATTATTCCAGATAAAGAAGGCTGCGCCAATAGATGTACCATTGTCGGCAGCACCCACAGGAATATAGATATTTTTAAAGGGAGTATTTTGAGTAATTTTGCCATTAGCAACGGAATTCATGGCGACACCACCCGCCAAACATAGATTCTCACTCTTACAGCGATCGCTCAATCGATTGAGCAAATGAAAAATGATTTCTTCCGTCACCGCTTGCACAGAAGCTGCGATATTTTGATGCTTTTGGGTAACGTCTGATTTGGAATGTCGCGCCGACCCCAATAATTTTTCGAGTTCTGGGCTATGAAAAGGTTCAACAATGGGCGCTCCATTTTCCCACTTCATGGCAATGCCTTGTTCATGGTGAGTGAAGTAATCTAGATTCAACTCAAAACTATCACCTTTGGGATAAATAATTCGTCGAAATGCTTCCAAATATTCTGGTTCTCCATAAGGTGCTAATCCCATTACCTTATATTCATCTCCATAGGCGGGGAAGCCTAAATAAAGGGTGATGGCATTGTAAAGATAACCGATGGAGTGAGGGTAATGAGTACGAGAAAAGTAATCTAAATGGTTACCTTCACCCGCAGCGGCCAGCGTACTTACAAAGTCTCCCATACCATCAACGGATAAGATAGCTGCTTTTTGAAAAGGGGAAATGAAGAAGGCGCTGGCTAAGTGAGTTGTGTGGTGTTCCAGGTTATGGATTGTAGCCCGAATCTCTTCAGGTGTAGAATAAAAAGCTTCTGCTAACTGTTGCTTAAGACTCGTAGATTTACTTTGTTTGTTAAACCGATCTAAAAGTGATGATAAAGAAGGGCGTTGTTGGAGGGTGAAGAGGAGTTTGCGATTTAGGTTGGCTTTGGGGTTAAAGGATACCGCTACATGATCCAAATCGGCTGCACTAATGCCACCAACTTTGAGGCAATAGCGAATAGATTCTGCGGGAAATCCAGCCCAATGTTTAACTCTATTAAACCGCTCTTCTTCAACTGCGGCAATTAGTTGGCCATCTTGGACAAGACAAGCTGAAGCATCACCGTGGTAAGCGTTAATTCCGAGAATATTCATTATTATTAAGTTTCAGTAGATTTTAATGGTTAATTTTGAAGTTTTTCGGCTTCTATCAGGCGAATTGCTAGTAAAATTTCTGCTAACACCCTCTGGAGTGCATAGTACCAACCATGCCAGCCGTCTAGAATACCACCTTTCAAGATCAGGCAGTAAATTAAGATGATTAAGGGAGCTAGAATTTTTTGTTTACGGATGCGATCGCCTAAGCTGAGTTCACTTGTGGGAGTTGCTAGCAATTTCTTGGCTTCTATCACCATGTAGCTATCCTGTGCCCATAGCCAACGACTTAGAGGTTTGCGATCGTCGTGGTGAATATAACCAGAAAGCATTTTTGAGTTGCCATTTACCCAAACCCGATGGGCATGTCCATCATCTTTGTAAATCGCTTTTTCTTGCTTGTAAAGAACTGTTCGGGGTGGAAGTAGAGTGCCACGCAGCGGCTTACCAAAGACACAGTACTTAAAACTAACACTGTAGCTATTTGTATCAGTCTCAGCTTTTAATGCATTAATTTCATGAATGAGTGCATCAGTTAAAACATAATCTGAATCTAGGGATAGTACCCATTCAGATGAAATTTTTCCTAATCCATAGTTACACTGAGAAGCAAAGGAATCAAACTTATTTTGAAAAACTTTTATTTGAGGATAGGAATACAAAATTTTTAAAGTTTCATCTGTGCTGTAACTGTCAATGACAATAATTTTCTTTGCCCATGTGAGACACTGGAGAGTGCGATTAATATTGGGAGCTTCGTTGTAGGTAAGGATAAGAGGGGTAATTTCTTCTAGCATTTGTTAAAATATCTAAATAAATTATTTTTATTAAACTAGGGTACTAGAAGAAAGCGTAGACTTCCAAAGGTAGAAAAATCTACCTGCAAATTTAAACTTGATATCTGTATAGTTTTCTGATTCTAGTAGTGCATTCATTGTTGCTACAGAAAAAATTAAAACTTACGTGCTGCAAGAAACGCCATGCTGTACTAGCTTATGCTCGGTCGTAATGATTAGTTATGCCTCAATCATTTCTTAGCGTGATAGTGAATTAATATTATTATACTTTTGGAGCTAGTTTATCTCTAACTGCAAGCGAAAATTTCTCAACGATTACGTAAAATAAATATCCAAAAATAAAGATAGCAATCACCATTAATAACCATGTTACAAAAGAATTTAGTCTAAATATTTTTGACAATCGAATAAAAATGTGGATGATTAGTGCATGTGTCAAATAAATACTGTATGAAGACTGAGCAATAAGCTTTGTTAACCTCCTTGAAGATAAAGCTAAAGGCTTACTCTGCGATAAAGCAGAGATTAATAGGCAAAATAGAAGTGCTAAAATTGTCAACCCAAATTTGTACATCCAGTACTTAGGAATAATTGGTATTGCAAGGATAAAAGTTATATTTAATAGGTACACAGAGCTACTGAACTTGGAGATATGTTCGATATATATAGGCTTGTAGGCTGAATAATAGGATGCCAAAACTCCTAGTAGAAGTCCATCGAATCTAAAATGAGAGGCAGTTAGATAAAAACCAAATTTTTGAATATTATCATAATCCACAATAAAACATCTAAACAACATAGGTAAAAATGCTGTTAGCCCAATTATCAAAGGTAAATAATCTTTAAAGCCTAACCTTTGAATCATAGCTATAAAAAGTGGAAGTAGTAAGTAAAAGTGTATTTCTACACACAATGACCAACTAACCAAAAAGAATGGAATTTCTGTATAATAGTTTTGCAAAAAAAATAAATAACCAAAGTTAAAAGATTGACCTTCTAATATCCATACAGGTAAAAATGAAAGAATGAGAGCAAAAAAATATGGCGGTGCAGTTCTTAGAATTCTCCTCTTTATAAATTTAGGCATATTTATCTGTCCATTTTGATTTTTCTCAGACCAATACAAACCGCCAATTAAAAAGCCACTGAGTACAAAAAATAAGTCAACACCATACTGCCCTGGATCAATAAATATAGTTATCAAGCTTGAGCCAGCAACCATTTGCGTGGTATGGTACAAAACCACAGCTAGGATTGCAATAACTCTTATTAAATCTAAATTGACAATTCTACTTTTATTTTTGGAACTCATTATTATTTAGATATTATAACCACTGGATTTTACAGTTAACTCTTATCTCTACAACCATATAGCACAAACATTTTTGGCATTGCATAAATGCGGGATTAATGAGCAGCTGATACTATTGAAAATTCGTTATAAATTGTGTTAAATTTCATCCTAAATTTAGCAATACCAAACTTTTTATTTGCGGATGCGAGCACCTAAGTTAAAATATATCAGGATCAGATGAATCCCCTACTAAAGTACTAGAACACAACATAGACTTCCAAAGATAGGGAAATCTACCTGCAAACTTAAATTTGATGTTTGTATAATCTTCTGTATCGAGTAAAGCAGTCATAGTTGCTACAGAAAAAAACTTTATATGGCCTCCATCCCAGAGAGTAGTAAAGTGTTTATCCATTTTACCGGAAACAGCAAACATAAGATTTTTGAGATAGCCATGATAAGGGGTAGTAAGAATTAAACGGCCATTTGGATTGAGGCATTGTTTGGCATTTCTAACTAATTCTTTAGGAGCGAATAAATGTTCAATTACCTCAGTAGCAATAACAATATCAAACTTTCCTCCTAGTTCTGCATAGGGTAGATTGTAGATAGTGCCTTCAATAAAGCGGCAGTTGGGGAAAGTCTGATTAGCTAATTTAATACCTGACTCAGATTCCTCAACCCCAACAACTTCATAGCCTTGGTGTGCAATTAAGTTGCTCAAACTGCCATTACAGCAACCAATATCTAAGATCCGCAGTTTTGTCTTATGTTCAAAAAGATCAATAGATTCAGATATCATCTCCATTAGAGGTTTAATGAGATAGCTATGGTGGTGCCCTGGCTTACTATCGGAATAAGAATACTCGTATTTGTCAGTAGATGAAATCATAAGTAATGCCATGTTTTAAATTTATTAGTGAAATCAATTTTAAGGCTTAGGGCGTAAGGTGTTTCGCGCCTGAACTTGTTGGTTATAAGCGATCGCTAAAGCTGTCTAGTACTACTATCTTGACGCTCCCCGCTCTAAAGACACGGGGTTTTCATGCGTTTTACTTACAATATCTTGATAAACTGAAACCAATTTTGAGGCTATACTATCCCAAGTATAATTTTCTAATATCAATTTACGTGCGCGATCGCCCATCTCCTTTGCCTCCTGCGGATGATTTAGAGTCTGCTGTATAGCAGAAGCGATCGCAGCTACCTCAAACTCTGCAACATAGCCAAGGTGCTCCTGCGCTACCATATCAGCTACAGCAACACCAGGAGTTACTACAACAGGAACACCAGCAGCTAAAGCTTCCATAACTGCTATTCCAAAGTTTTCGGAGTACGAGGTGAGAGTAAATAGGTCTGCACCTTGCATTAATAAATCTTTCATTTCTCCTTTAACAAATCCTGTAAAATGGGTGCGGTTTTGAATGCCATGAGAGACAAGCAGAGATTTAACTTCAGTTTCATATTCTGGGGAACCAGCACCTGCTAATACCAAA
>NZ_DASQZC010000244.1:0-3258 GCF_035638895.1 Nostoc sp.
CTACCAAAGATTTGCAGTGAAGCAGCGCTGCGGGAGGGTTTCCCTCCGCAGGCGACTGCTGAACCCGTTCGCGTAGCGTCTCCGATAGGAGAAGGGTTCGTTACGCTGGCGTGACAAAGCTAAATTCTTGCAATCATGGCGAACGCATTTGTTATTTCGGAGTACGCATTTGTTATTTCGGAGTACTCATTTGTTATTTCGGAGTACTCATTTGTTATTTCGGAGTACGCATTTGTTATTTCGGGGTACTCATTTGTTATTTCGAGGTACTCATTTGTTATTTCGGAGTACTCATTTGTTGTTTCGGAGTACTCATTTGTTATTTCGGGATACGCATTTGTTATTTCGGGGTACTCATTTGTTATTTCGGAGTACTCATTTGTTGTTTTGGAGTACTCATTTGTTATTTTGGAGTACTCATAACGCACCCTAATAAACTACTAGAAGCTGATTTTCTTTTACAAGCTTAGTAAACTCCTGCAAAGTTTTTTGATACTTTTCTTCAGCTACCCAGAATAAATCATTATGATTTGCCTCCTCAACCCATAAAGAAAGTTTTGGAGATATTGCAGCATTAAACAATTTTTCTCCATGAGCAAAAGGAATGATATCGTCTGCTTTTCCATGAATCACCAATATTGGACATTTTACTTTTTTTATCTTCTCCAAATTGGGAAATTTATCAAAAGGTAAAATCCGAAAGGGTACTATTACTTGAAAAGCGGAAATAAACGAACTTTCAATAATTAAACCAGCTACTGGTTTCTGCATTGCTAAGTTTACCGCAGAACCACCGCCAACCGAACGCCCCAAAACTATAATTCTTTCAGGTGATATTTTTAGATTTTGCGTCAAATAATTGTAAGCGCTATTGATATCTTCATAAGCGTGGCTTTCTGTCGGCTTTCCTTGACTCGTACCATAACCACGATAATCATAAGCAAAGACACTAAAACCCCAGTCATGTAATTTTTCTAATATCTGTTTGATATCTCCTAAATCTTCAGAATTACCATGAGAATAAAGAATAGTATAATTAGCTTTATTGTTCAATAAATATGTAGCTGAAATATTCGTATCTGCCCCACTTTTTAACTTAATAATTTTTGGATTATCCTCATAGCTAGAAGGTTTAGACAGAAAAATCATGCTATCTGCGCGAAAATATATATATCCACTAAAAAAGATATAAATAAATATTAAAGATTTAATCAGTCGTACCCAAGTCAAATCACCAATTAGCAATTTTATAAGTTGCTGTTTTTCCATTAAATTTTATTTCTGGGATAAAAATATTTTGCTCTACAGCGAATAAAAAGCTTTTTTTACTTGCTGTAGTTGTGATGCACTAAATATCATACTTAATACTATTTTGATTTTCGTGCCGATTTGGGCGGTGTTCGGTGTGCGCCAAAATACTTCTCACTGCGATAGCGCAGCCATACCCGCAACACTTGCGGAATTTGCTCTTTTTGTTCTTTGCTCAGTGTATTGTAAAGGAAGATTGCGCGATCGCGCTCACCCCGACAGGCAGCATTGTTGTGAGCATCCCAATAGCTACGGGCTACCCGAATCCGCCGACAGACTTCCTTAATTAGCGCTTCTCCTGTGAGTGGAGCGTCTTGGTTTGCCATACTCAGATGCGATAAATTTCTAATGCGATCGTAGTGAGTCAGACTTATTCTCGCAATTACAACCTAAACAAGTCAAACCCGTAAATCAATTTCACTATACTTTAGACACAGACTGCAAAAGTAACTCAGCAATTAAATCCTGTAAAGACATAAATTTCTTCACTCCTAAGTATGTTGATTATCCATATTGTTTCGTCTTTAAAAGAGATTGATGCTCGGTAGAATAATTTATGCGTATTCATCATCTTAATTGCGGTTGTATGTGCCCGATTGGTGGGGCACTCTTCGACGGTTTTAGTCGTGGGCTAACAGCCTGTCTCGTCTGTCACTGTCTGCTCATCGAGACAAATCAGGGACTCGTTCTCATAGATACAGGCTTCGGTCAGCGTGATATCAAAGCGCCATTATCAAGACTCAGCCCGTTCTTCATGAATTTGAATCGCATCAAGTTTGAAGAAAAATATACGGCGGTTGCAGCTATTGAGCAGCTCGGCTTGAACCCGCGCGATGTCCGCCATATAGTGCTTACTCACCTCGATTTTGACCATGCAGGCGGGTTGGAAGATTTTCCTGAAGCAACCGTGCATGTAATGCTCAGTGAGATTGAAGCAGCTAAGGAACGGCAAGGCTTTGTCTCATCTCGACGTTACCGCCCTGGCCAGTGGGACGAAGTAAAAAATTGGAAGTATTATTCGGCTGGTGGTGAACCTTGGTTCGGCTTTGAGGCAGTACGTAACCTCGAAGGACTACCGCCCGAAATTCTCCTGATACCGCTCGTCGGTCACACACGGGGTCATGCAGGTATCGCCATTGAGACATCCGAAGGTTGGCTTTTACATGCAGGCGATGCTTACTTTTATCGACACGAAATCGGTTCTCCCAAACGAGTTTGCACACCTGGTCTACGTGCCTACCAGTCGTTCATGGAGGTAGACCGCAAGGCTCGACTTTCTAATCAAGATAAGTTACGGGCGTTATCGCTCGACCACAGTAGCGATGTCCACCTCTTTTGTAGCCATGATGCGATCGAGTTCAAAACCTTCGCTGACCAAGATAATTCGCAATTGCAGGACAACTTGCGCTCAACAGCTTTCAATTAGCTCAAAAACTCAATGCATCTCAACGGAATTATGCGGTTTTTAAGGTTCTGCTGAGATGCGTTGATTAGTTTTAATTTAAAAAAAAATATCTTACTTAAGCTTGTGAAGCTTTTAATACCTGCTCAAGTGGATTTCAATAAGCATTAAGAGCAAGAAACAGGAGAATTTGCGCTAGAGGCGATGCCTGCGGCGGGCTACGCCTACGCAAAATTTCATAAACCACTTCTACTCTACAACGTGAATCGAAATGAAAAAATGTTGAGCAGATTTTCTTCAGATTTTCTTTATTCACTCAATGTTGCATTTTTTTTAACATCTGTTACATTACTTTACAGACAGTTACAACTGCTACAACACTTGAACTTTGGAGTTTTACTGATGACAGGTTTTAAGAATCCTGCGCCTATTGTTTCAGAAGATCCTAATGCTGTGCGTTTTGGCTTCACTCCTCAGAGTGAAAACTGGAACGGTCGTCTTGCGATGATTGGTTTTTTATCTGCGATTTTGATTGAAGCTTTTTCTGG
>NZ_DASQZC010000245.1:0-3484 GCF_035638895.1 Nostoc sp.
TTGTTCGCTAGAAAGTATCGCGGCGCAAGTCATAACATCTGCGAATTGACCGAACTCTTTAGCTAACATCAATATTGCTTGAGTCAGCTGATCCCCTGAAGGGCCGAAGAAACCATCTTCAGTTGAATTGCCCAGAAGTCGAAAATTCTTATTGATGACAGTGGAAATTTGTCGGGACGATTCGGCATCACTACTATCCCGGAGAAAATCTAAAGGATTGCAGACTTCAGATTCAGGAAATCCCGGTGCAAAGATGTGAACATCATAGCCCTTGTATTTGGCGTATGCAGCAACTTTCGCTTGAGAAGGGTATTTAAAGTCATAAACTATACATGGAAAACCCTGATCAATTGCCGAGTAAATCATCGGGTTAATGGCGCTGAATGTTTTACCACTACCGGGAGCGCCGATGACTGCCGTACCTCTTTGCACATCAGGGATATAGAAAGTAGTGCCACCACCTTTTTCCTGATGCTTACCAATGTAAAGCGCCGCACTATCACATTGGGGATTGGCAATTTGCAAGATGGCCTTTTTCTGAGCAGTAGCAGTTTCTTTACCACCACCCCAATAAGAAGTAGCGATTTTCTTTTTGTTACCATCGCCCAAAAATACCCTCATCAAAATATAAGCACCAAGTAAGGACAAAACTGTTAGTCCATTGGGAGTGAAAAGAGAGTAAGTGTACTTGCCAATTGCGTCATTATGATTTTGTAATTGCTCAAATCGAAATCTTTGACTAGTAATTGTGTTAGTTGTCGCTAAAAACTTGCTCATAAAGGTATTGGAAATCGAAGGTCTACAAGTTTTGCTCTAGCCGAAAATTCTTGAAGTAAAAATACTAAAGCATTAACAAAGTCGCAAGTCGCAAGTCGCAAGTCGCAAGTAAGTTTTGTAACGGGGATTTAGAAAGAGCCACAAAACTTGCGGCTTGATAGAAACCGGGGACTTAAACTGAACCGTTTGAGAGTTCTTCACTTGCGACTTGCGACTTGTCACTTGCGACTTGATGGTTAATCTGGAAGTGTTGAGGGTTGGCCGAAAATAATGGGGTCTTTTTCTTTGTATTCGATAAACGGAACAGGCCCGATAAAGTATGGCGAACAGGTGCGACCAACAAAGGGAATGGTTTTGCAAATACGGAAGAACATGGCAGTTTGCATAGAACCGCTTGCTTCATCAATATCCCAAATCACTTGTTTAAATGCCGAACCAAAAGGATTTCTACCAGTTGGTTCTTGACCATCGTTAAGGGCTTTCAAGATGCCAAAGCCACCTGTTACCTTCTGTACTTTGCCAGAAATCCATTGAGTACCTGTAGTCCTGCCGATACCTGCCATCTCTGCATGAGCGCAATTATTTTGTAGGCAAGCGACATTAAACCCTTGTTGATAACTACCGGAAATTGAGCGAGTTCGGTTTGCTTCTATGTCTCGCAGTACAATGTCAACTTTACCCATGAATGAAAGGTCGAGTGTTTCCAGCCCTGGCAAATTATCCCAGGTAAGTGTTGATAGTCCAGGTACACCATCAATTTTGGAGTCTTGCCAATTCTCAAATCTATTAATAGATGTGTTTTCAATGTCGGAAATAGATGTTAGTGAGTAATCTTTTAAATTTATTACTCTTCCTAATTGAACGTTACGTAAACGAGAATTTCGGCTGGCGTTACCTATTGTGCCTCCAGTAATTCCAAATCTTCTCAAGAAATCTCTGACAGGTTCAACACTTCTGACATTTCTATTACCTAAACCAGGGATCGCTTCGGTTAAGGATGGTAAAGTTTGCCATTGAGTTAATTGAAAATCATCTAATGTTAACCCACTTAAATTGATTCCTTGTACTGAAGCTATGGTTGAGAGATTTAAATTTTCTATTGCTAATTGAGGTGTTTCAAAATCTCCCAGTTCCATAAACTCACTAATGCTTTGTCCTGCCGTCCAGGTTCTAGTTTCTGTACCTCTTGTGCCTGGGTAGGTAACACTGCCACTAAGAGAAATAATCATGTCGCTAAAACGCAAGCGCGACCAATCAGGAGTAAACCCATTGGGTGAATTTACAATGGGTACTTGTGCCGAAGCCCTGGGCAGCAAAAAGCCTACAAAAGAGTTCAATATTCCATATTTTATGAAACTATGAATCAATAAACTACCTACTAAACCAAAAAAAATTAAGTAACGTAAGGCGTTGTTATTGAGGCGAAAAGATGATTTCATAAGCCATTACCTTGGGCTAAATTATCAAACAGAATTATTATTCAAAGCAATTAATTTATTAGCTAAGTCTTGAGACACAGAAGCCTTATTAGCAGCAGTAGAAATGTCATCACCTGCTTGTAAATAACCGATTAACTTTTGCAAGCGCTGGTGTAGTTCATCTTTCTGATTCATCCATCCACTTTTAATAGCAACAACAATACCGCCTCGAATTTGGTTAATTGTTTGCTGTGCTTTAACTAATGATTGCAATTGAGGTTTTGGGGTTATTTGTTCTCGTGCCACATCCTTCTGAATTGTCACCTGACTATATTTAGGAGTGCCATTACTTGTCGCTAACCGAAAGCTGTAAGCTTTACGCTCACCAGAGGATGACTGCGTAATTACTGTTAACAAAGTGGTAGATGTTTGCGGTATTCCGGGAATGTTTACTCTCTTGATCCGTCGCAGATGAATCAGCCCAGCGCCAGGATTAGGGCAATTCTGATCCAGTCCTTCTAAGCAACCATCTGTGTCAAGCAGAATTTGCGACGGATCATCTAACCAGACTTTTTTGATAGTTTCGCCAAGCTCGTAAAATGAAATTGCTACACCGTGACCATTCCAGACGTTGATAGTTTGTAGTTTGGCCTGCTCCCCACTAGCCATTGATTGAAAGATGGTGCGGACAACTGGGGCGGCAATTGTGGATATTGGTACACAAACAACGGAGATCACTAACGGTATACCAATCAAAAAGTTTTTCATGGCAACTCTAAAGAACGATTTACATTAAAGGTGACTTTGGTTCCCTGTGGAATAAACCAACTATTAGGGCGAGAAGTAATTTCTTTAGTAGCACGTTGATTGCGTTGACTAAGATTTTGACTAACTTGACCAAAAAAACCTGACATTAACGCACCAGTAAGATTGCGCTGATTGCCACTACTACGTGTGCGAATCCTGCCTGTGGATTCATCAAGAATTTCTTCTTCACTATCTGGTTGGTTCATAATCTCCCCAACCTTCCCCAATGCAGACACAGCACCGCCAAACAAGTCACTACGTGCAATCTCGCCACCCCTGTCTTGAAATCTCCGAGCTATTAGAGGTCTACCACCAACTCCTGTCACGGAAATCGCACCCGCAGAAATCGGATATTCTGTATTATCTTTGATGATGCCCCGAACAGAAGCGACAGCGTAACTGCCGCCATCAACTGAGGCTAACTCGACTGCCAATAAAGTACCTTTTGGGATTGCCACTTGCCCATAGTTATCGCGTAAATC
>NZ_DASQZC010000246.1:0-35518 GCF_035638895.1 Nostoc sp.
GCTAAAACTGTATTGTTGGATAAAACTGACAACTATTTCCGGGGATACGACCAGAAGAATGCTGACATCTATCTATACAATGAATGGGCGCGGGACATTGATAGCTATCTGGCAAGGAATGAATTGCCCAACTTGTCACTAGTACGTTTACCTCACGACCACTTTGGTAATTTCGGTAACGCCGTAGCTGGTTTGAATACTGTCCCACTGCAAATGGCTGATAATGATTATGCTGTTGGCTTGCTAGTGGAAAAAATCTCCAAGTCTCCTCTGTGGAAAGAGACTGCGATCGTTATTGTAGAAGATGATTGCCAAAATGGCCCTGACCATGTTGATAGTCATCGCTCAGTAGCCTATATTATTTCGCCTTACACTAAGCGAAAGGTCGTAGTCAGCACTAACTACAACACTGTTAGCCTGGTGCGGACAATGGAAGATTTACTGAACATTGGTTATTTAGCAATCACTGATGCCAATGCCAAACCAATGTCAGATGCATTCACTAGAGAACCAAACTTTACTCCCTATAAAGCTGTCGTTCCAGGTAACTTGTGCGCTGATCCTGTAGATCCCAAACTAGTACCAGCTTGCCAAGACAAGAATGTAGAAAAGACAGCAGCTATTCCCTCTCTGCATAACAAACAGTGGTGGGCGCAAGCAACCCAAGACTTCAACTTTGAAGTTGAAGACAAGTTAGATCCTGAGAAATTCAACCGTGTACTTTGGACTGGCATTCAAGGCGACAAAGTGCCTTATCCAACAGAGCGCAGCCATGACGACCTTCGCCAAAATCGCCCGCAGCTACTCGGTAAATTGAGTTTGAGTACAGATAACCTCTCTGCTCAAGCAAACTAATCAAATTCAGGCTTGATTTTCCCTAGCTCCTTTTTCAAGGAGCTAGGACATAGAGAATTAGGAATTATATCAAGCCTATTTACATAGTTTTCATGAGAATTACTTGCAGAAATTTATCTTGAGGGAAATTGATATGAAATTAGTCTCGCAATTAACGCTTGCTACTAGTTGTGCCTTAATTTTTGCTATTGTGGGAGCTAAATCAGTATCTGCCGCACTGATTAATTACGCTTTCACGGTCGATAGTTCTATAACTAAAGGAGAAGGTTTCTTTAGCTACGATGACTCAACTTTTAGTGAGGATAATATTCCGGTAGCAATAGTTAACTCACTAAATTTTCAATTCGACAACGACCCTAACATTTACACCGAAAAGGATGATACTGAATATCCAGGATATCCCATTGTATTTCCAACCACATTCTTAACAGGTATCGAATCTGTTGGATTACAATATGTCTTCCCCGATAAAGCTAATCCTTCAAGCTCTATCACATACGACATTAATGGATATGATTTTGCAATTACTTCTGCCGAGAATATCCAAATTGGCTCAGGTAAAGTTACTTACAGGCAAGTTCCTGAGCCTACAATCTTAGGTGGCAGTTTCATTGCTTGCAGCATTGGCTGGCTCATGACGAAAAAGTTAACATTAGACAAAAAGGTTAAAGCTTAACCTAAAGTTTAGTTTAACAAGGTAGGGAATATTCTCATTTGTAAAGCATATTCCCTAACTAAAAGACTGTATTGGAAAAACTAGCGAAATTATTTAAATTAACTTTCAAGAAACACATTCGTTAGGGTGAGAAATAAGAATAAGTTCCAAACCAAGAGCCTGACAGCCTCACTAAAGCTTAGAAACTAGATAAAGACTGATTTGAGCTAGTTTTTTCAGGATTTGAGCATTAAGCTGTTATGTATACAACTTGCACAATCAGGGCGGGCAAGATGCCCACCCCACAAGCATATTGAAAAAATATTAGTGCAAATTAAAGGCGCAACAGCTTAGCAATGTGTTTACAGTTCCACGCTAACAAATAGTCCAAGTCGTAGACCAACGCACCTCTGGTCACAATAGGCACATAGCCAAGCACCCAAGTTGGGTTGGATTTCCCACCATTCGGTCGAACGGAAAATGCGAATTTGGAAAGTAACCGTAAAGATACGAATTTGTATCCGACTTAGTAACCTATTCATAACCTCTCTATCATCGATAATCCGGTAGTCTAAATTGCTGACTGGAATGATGTGGGCAGAAGCTACTTGTCAAAAATGCATTCACGGATTTCAAAAATAATTGAGGATAAATATAATGACGACTAAACTTGGTTATTCAGTGTTACGACGCTTTAATACTACACATTTGCTGCGTAAAGTGTGTTTAGTCGCCCTGACTTTACCGTTCCTGGCATTTGCAACCACTAGTTTGGTGGTTGCCAGAGAGAAGGAGAACGCGAATGCGCCATACGAGATCGGACTTTGGGGGGATTTACCTTACTCGGACGCGCAGGAAGTTGGGGTAACAAGACTAATTGACGACATGAATTCGCAGAAACTTTCTTTCACCGTCCATAATGGCGATCTCAAAGCCGGTTCTAACAGCCTTTGCGATAACGCACTGTATGCCAAGGCACTCGGCTACTTCAACGCTCTGGACGCACCAGCAGCCTTCACACCAGGTGACAACGATTGGACAGACTGCGATCGCCCTTCAAATGGTGAATTTAATTCACTTGAACGCCTCGACTACGAGCGTCTAGTATTCTTCAACACGAAGTTTTCTCTAGGGCAGCGTCGGCTAGCCCAGGAAGTGCAGACTGCACAGATGTGCCTTGGTATTAACGGTGAAGTGCCCTGTCTTGAAAACCGTCGCTGGACAGTCGGCAGAGTTACTTATGCGACACTCAATATCCAAGGTTCGTGTAATAATTTATGCGACACTGCGCCTAACTCAAAGGAGTATACGGCCCGAAACGCAGCCAATATTGCATGGATGAAAGAAACCTTTAAAGCGGCAAAAGAGCGCAACTCGGCGGCGGTGATGTTGATTTCCCAAGCTAATCCAGGGTGGGATCAGACCGACCAAACCAGAGCGCCTTTGCGTGATCCAAAGACGCTCGTGCAAACCGATGGGCAGCCTGATGGCTTCAAGGACTTTTTATTAGTATTGCGCGATCAGGCGATCGCTTTCCGTAAGCCCATTGCATACGTACATGGCGACTCGCACTACTTCCGTATTGACAAGCCATTTCTAGATGTTCAAGGCAGACGTGTAGAGAACTTCACTCGTGTCGAGACATTTGGCAACAATGCGGCGAACGGCACCAACGATGTGCAATGGGTTAAGGTAAGCGTCGATCCCCGCAGCCGAGAGGTGTTTTCATATCAGCCACAGATTGTTCCTAGTAATCGAGTAGCGGTTCCGGCTCCGTAAGGACATCGCACCTGAATTTGTCCCCCTAATCAGTGGCAACTGGAACACTTTCTTTAATGGCGATTTGGCTTGGGACGGTCTTGGCACCATTCCTGATGACACCAAGGTAGCCCTAGATGATATCGTGGCTCAGGTACATGGTGAGAACAAAATTTTGCGTTTCTGGAATCTGCCTATTGATGCACCCAGTGTTTGGAAACCGCTCTATGATGCTAATGTTGACCTGATTAATACCGATAATCTCACTGGTTTATCTACATATATCCAATCGCGTCAAACACAGGCAGTACCAGAGCCATCGTTGAGTATCGCGCTCCTGGCTGTTTTGGGTACCTCGCTGCTGCTCAAACGTAAGTAAGTCGGCATAAAAAAACCAAACTATGTGAAGATAAGTAAATACGTAGAATGTATGTACTAAGGTCACTTGTATATGGGCGCGTAGTTTTTGGGTATTCCTCACTCGTGAGCAAGACCGCAGTTTGCTAAAACCCTGAGCCTACTTTATTAACCCAGATTTTTGCCAAGCTTACTTCTTTAGGACGTATTCATAACGTTTCTACAGGCGCTGAACCCTCGTAAATTGGCTACAGTATTGATTTATACAATATTATAGCCAAAATAAGAGTCTACAAAAATTAAAAAAGCCTTGCGAGAAACCTGGAAGGAATTTTTAGGACTGATTGTTTTTGCCCAGCTTCGGAGAAATGGGAGTTTGTACATCAACTCACCCTCGTAAATTGGCGAAAGTATTGTATGCATTGGGGTTTATGTACTGAGCCACTCAATTTAACGTTCATCGAGAGCGATCGCTCTCACAGTCAATACTCAGGCAATTCGTAAACGCTCAATATCCTTTATCGGTGGCGCACCAAACATACGGGAATACTCGCGGCTGAACTGAGAAGGACTCTCATAACCCACCTGGTACGCCGCATAGCTTGCATCTGCATTTTCAGCCAGCATTAGGCGACGGGCTTCCAATAGCCTCAACTGCTTTTGATATTGCAACGGACTCATTGAGGTCACTGCCTTAAAGTGCCGATGAAATGATGCGGAAGACATCCTCGCTTGCTTTGCCAAATCATCCATGATCAATGACTTTGTAAAGTCAGCTTTGATCTGTTTAATCACCTCGGCAATGCGCTGCATCTGACTGCCAGAGGTCGCAATCTGCCACACCGCTTCGCTCTGGTCGCCCATTAATAGACGGTAATAGATTTCGCGAATTATCATCGATGCCAGGAATGGAATATCCTCGGGCGTATCCAGAAGCCGTGTGAGTCGGGTGGCACAATCAATCAACGGAGCTTTTGCATCGCTGACGAACAAGCCTCTGACTGAACTTTCTTTTTGCTCTCGATGGTGCTGAATTTGGTCAATAATGTCCCAAAGCCCAGTCACGTCCAGACTTAGCTTAAAGCAGAGATACGGCTGATCCGCCGTTGCCTCGACAATATTTCCACTGAGCGGCAGATCAACCGTGACAACAATATATTGCGCCGCACCATAGTGATAGGTTTCCTGTCCTAATAAGGTTTCTTTTCTGCCTTGAAGAATAATGCAAAGCGTCGGTTCATACACCGTGCAGAGTTCTGTCGGAGCCGCAGATTCTCGCATAAATTCCAACTGAGCGATCGCCGTTGAATGGACACCGTTTCCTCTGCCATCCGTGTGGCGAGTCACTAATCTTGCCAATTCTTGACAAGTATCAATCGTGGTCTCGCGCTTTAGAAATTCATCTGCCATACCAGATCCTCGTCAACGTTTAGCGACGTATCGTGAGACATCCCTCTCATCGTTTTATTCCACCTATTATAGAGGATTCTTTTGAGTACCATCTTGCTGTTTGAGAAAATCAGGCAATAACTTGCAAGGTTTATGTATTCAGAACCTTCTTTCCAAAGCCTATGATGAACTCATACCATAAGAGCAATGAAAGGATAAGGCAATAAAGGAGAGCGATGCACAAAAGAACTGCCAGTTTTGACAGTAAAGGGTTAAAGTGTTCCGTTACCTTTTACACTCCAGATCGAGCCGCATCTGGTCAACGTTGTCCTGCCATTGTCATGGCGCATGGCATTATTGGGCGATCGCTGAACACTGAAATGTAGCCAGGATAGGCAACAAGCTCACCAACTTAACGGAGACAAAATGAGCAATGAATTAGGTTGTAACGAAAATCGTAATTGATCGAAGAAATGTCAATGTGAGAATTTATCAACTGAGATTGTCTATCGCACCAATGTCTTCGGGCTGTTGAATATGACCCGTGCGGTATTGCCCAGTATGCGCCAGCACCGCTCTGGACACATTATTAACCTATCGTCGATTGGGGGCTATCGCTCTACTCCAGGGTGGGGCATCTACTCCTCAACCAAGTTTGCAGTTGAAGGCATTACCGAAGCTCTGCATGATGAGTTAGCGCCTCTGGGCATCCATGCAACTGTGGTCGAGCCGGGATACTTCCGGACTAATTTTCTCGATGGCAGTTCACTCCAGCGCACTGCAATGGAAATCCCGGATTACGCGGACACGGTCGGTAAAGTTCGTAAAATCGCCTCTGACCTGAGCCATCAACAACCGGGAGACCCCACCAAGCTTGCTCAAGCGATGCTTCAACTTGCGAATGCTGATACTCCACCGCTTCGGTTGCCTCTCGGTACAGATACCCTGCAAGCTATTGCTGAAAAAAACGCTTACGTCGAGCAAGAAACGGCACAATGGCGCACTCTGGCTGCATCTACTGATTATACCGTTTCACTTTAAGTTTGATACAGAAATAGTACTTGACAGGAGGAAAGAATAAAAAACCAATAAGCAAGCCCTCTAAGGCTTGATAAAAACAGCGGGTGTAACATAACGTGCAATACTAAGCGTCTTTACCCCGATGTCGCATGATGTACAGTTGCATATTCAGCCTGCACACCCAGAAGTTCATTCAACCAGTTTTGAATTTGTGTATAGCGTTGAAATCCCCCTGATGGTTCTTCAAGTTGTTTCTCAAGGCTGGCTACAGCCCAATCTGGTATTATCCGCTTCGACCTAGACTCATCCCAAACTCCAAAATCCCTTTGATTCTTCCATCTCGATAGTGTGCTAACCATCTTTGTACTGTACCCTGATGTTTGCCTAGAATTTTGGCGATCGCACTTAAGTTGGTGCTTAACTCATGGATCTTGCGTGGTGTCATTTCAAGAAAGTTGCCAAACTGGTTCATTGAAGTTTGAATCTTTGAGCATAAAATTTGTCAGCTATGAACCTGTTGCAGTCACTCCGTCACTCTGGACAATCCATTTGGCTTGATGGGTTTGAGCGAAGTTGGGTGAGCAGTGATCAGTTGCAACAATCCATTGAAGATGATGGGTTAAGGGGTATACGATCAAACTTTAAAGCGTTGAACCTTGCCATCCAGGGACATGCGTACGATCGCGACTTCAACACGCTAGTACAACAAGGGATGAGCCGGAGCGCTCGATCAGATTATGAATATTTGCTTGTGCGAGACCTGCAATTAGCGGCTGATCGGTTGAAACAAGTTCATGCTCATACACAAGGACAAGATGGCTATGTTCAAGTCGATCTGCCGCCTGACACGTTATTTGAAGCTGAAACTGCGATCGCTACCGCTCAAAAAATCTGGCGGGCTGTAGGGTGGAGTAATTTATTGCTGAGAATCCCTGCGACTCGATTAATGCTGCCAGTGATAGAACAACTGCTGAAGGAAGGCGTGAACGTGAATGCTACGTTAGTGTTTTCTCTAAACGTATATAATCAGGTTTTTGACCGTTATTTCAGAGGATTAGAGAAGCAGATTCAGCTAGGAAAGTCCGTGAGTAACGGCGTTTGCTTTGTCAGTTTTGCCATTTATCGGTTGGATGCGGCGATTAATCCACTCATTGCTCACTCAGAGACATCTTTTGGCATGATGCAATCCAGGCTGCTTTATGAACACTATCAAATGCTCTATCAAAGTGAACGCTGGCGATCGCTCCATAAAGGGGCAAAGCCACTGCGATTAGTTTGGGATTGCACAGATATTCCGCCTGAATCTGCATGGCAATATTTTCAGATAGCAACTCCTGAAACCGTGATGATGCTGGAACCGTCAACGCTCGAAAGGTATCGTAAGGTTTCTCTGCTGCCTACAAGGCTGATTGATGATGAAAGCGATGAACAGATTCTCACAAGCGAAACAGAAACACTTTCCGATGAACAGATTGACCAACTCGTGAACGAGGAAATGGCGCGATCGCTTAACGCTTTTCAACAATTGCTAGACACAATTGAGTACAAGCGAAGGCGCGGAATCTGGCTGCCCATCGCCTCAATGGTCAATTGCCCCTAACGCTTTAAGAGTCGTTCTTTGAGCTACTGTCAACCCAGTTGCTCCTTGAATATTCATACCTTCATACAGGCGATTGACCGTCAACGTTTCGATACAGCATCCTGTTTGCACATCCCAAAGCTTGATTGTGCGATCGTCACTACCACTGAATAGGATTTGACCGTCACAGCTAAAGATAACTGACCGAACCCAACCGCTATGCTCATTGAGGATGTGGAGGCAATGCCCCGTTTGCAGATCCCACAGTCGAATGGTTTGATCAACACCGCCACTTGCCAAGGTATTACCTTGAGGACTGATAGCAACCGTCCAGACGGCTCCTATATGCCCCTGCAAAACTTTCAGACATGCTCCAGTTTGCACATCCCATAATCGAATAGTTTGGTCATGGCTGCTGCTTAAGAGTCGCCGACCACCCGAAGCAAATGCCAGTGCGAAGACTGCGCCCGTATGTCCCTGCAAAACCCTCGAACATTCTCCAGTTTGCACATCCCATACTCGAATGGTGAAATCAAAACTGCCACTTGCCAAATATTGACCGCCCCTTTCAAATGCGATCGCGCGAATACTGCTCTGGTGTCCGCTCAACACCTGCAAACATTGATGCGTTTGCACATCCCACAGTCGCACAGTGCAATCATAACTACTGCTTGCTAAAATTTGCCCCCCCGGACTGAACAACACTGACCAGATGGATGCGCTATGCGCCGACCATTGTTCGAGGTGTCCAGTTTGAATATTCCATAAAGCGATAGACTCATCATGTCGATTGATCGCCAGCGTTTGATTATCAGGACTAAAGCTGACGTTGCTGAATGATGAAATCTGACGCGTCGGGCTGGCAAACGTTTTGTGGGGTGGAAACTATGACAGATTGCCATCTGGTTGCAAACGCCACACTTGAATCATCTCATTCTGACCGCTACTGGCAAGTATTTTCCCATCCGATCTGAGGCTCAGGTCGTGAATCCCACCCGTGTATCCACGCAACGTTTTCAGGTTTCGTCCACTCTGTAAATGCCACAGCCGCACCGTCTGGTCTTCTCCTGTACTGACCAAGAATTGACTGTCGGCACTGATAGCCAGCCCATAAACATCGTGAGTATGACCCTCAAGTACATGAATGGATTGCCCGTCTTGCACATTCCAAAGGCGTAGAGTGCCATCACGACCACCGCTCACTAAGAGACGACCATCCGGGCTAAAGGCGATGCCCCAAACAAAATCGGCATGTCCATGCAGCAACTTGCCCAGGAATTTGCCAAAACAGCCGCAGAGCGCGATCAGCTTCGCTGCGCCGAAGGCGAGCGCAATGGTGGCAGCCGTCCTATCCATGAGATTGAGCAGTTACGTCAAAGCGGTTTACTCAATCTGGTGATTCCTACGATTTATAGGGGATTAGGGGAAACTTCCTGGGTGAAAATCTTTGGGTTGATCCGCGAGTTTGCCAAAGCTGATGGCTCTATCGGTCAACTGTTTGGCAATCACACCACGATTGTCAGCTCACTCTCAACCAGCAATCCAACACAAGTAGAACAACTCTACTTAGATACAGTGCAGCACAACTGGTTTTGGGCAAATGCAGCCAATGCGCTTGATCCAAGATTGGTGGCAACTCCGACTAAGCATGGCTGGCAGTTCGATGGTATTAAGCGATTTGCCACTGGAGCAAGCTTATCAGACAGGATGATTGTCAGTGCCTTAAGTGCTGATTCTAAACAGCCCGTAACGTAATTGCTGTTGTTCCTAGCGATCGCCCCGGCATTCGCTTTAATGAAGATTGGGACAACATGGGGCAACGCCAAACTGACTTAGGTAGCGTCACGTTTGAGCAAGTTTTGGTGACACCAGATGAAATTCTGACTTCTATTTATCCAAGTGACAGCCCGATCACCAGCCTACTCAATGTCTTCAAGCAACTCAACCAGGTCAACATTTATCTAGGCATTGTTCAAGGTGCGTTTGCAACTGCACGAGAATACACTACAACTAGAACTCGCCCTTGGATTACATCAGGGGTAGAACAGGCGATTCTAGACCCTTACATTCTGCATCATTACGGTGAATTTTGGATGGAGTTAGAAGCGGCAACTTTGCTTACTGATCGAGCAGCACAAGTACTACAAGCCGCCATCGAAAAAAGCATTAATTTAACAGCCCAAGAAAGAGGAGAAGCGGCAATCACTGTTTACACAGCAAAAGCATTCGTCACCAAAATTGGTTTAGCAATTACAACGCAAATGTTTGATGTGATGGGTGCAAGCGCCACAGCACAAAGTTATGGCATTGATCGCTACTGGCGAAACCTCCGTACAGCAACGCTCCATGATCCTGTGGACTACAAAATTCGGGAAGTCGGCAACTGGGCATTGACAGGCACAATGCCAACTATCACACCTTACTCTTGATGAAATGATCTTTGCTTCTCTGCACAGCGATCGCTCTTTGCGATGAACTTTATCGGCGATCGCTTCCATGAAACTGCATCAAAGACAATTGCCTGATCCATCCCGGCACTGTTCAATAGCTTTAAAAGCCGTAGTCCTTATTCCACAGGGCTTAGAGCTTTTCTTAGTACCATTTCCTTATGTCCTTTGCTGTGTGGCATTGAACGTTGATAGACCAGAAAGAAAGTACTCTTATTACTCTCTGGGTAAGAAGCTCCTCACAGTGTCTGGTAAATGTTTGACAATGAGTATGACGGGAGCAATCTCAGTGATAGAGGGCATGACAGCCCGTAGTCAAACTGGTGGATACACTGTGGAACGTTTTATATTTAATTGCACCTAGCTACTTAGGAAAATTTGGTTACAGAACCTATATTTTTGATACTAATTATAAGGCTATAGTATATCAAAGAAAGTTGTATATTTGCACTGTAGAAATAAAGACAAAATAAAAAATGATTGACTTCAGCCTCACTCAAGAACAGGAGATGTTGCAATCTCTTGCGCGTGACTTCGCTCAAAACGAGATTGGGCCTATTGTTCAGATAATTGAAGAATCTAACAATCCAGAGATAGAACCTTGGGATTTTTGCAAACACGTTTTCTATAAGGGAGCTGAATTAGGATTTACATCCTTGATGGTTCCAAAAGAGCTAGGAGGTGTAGGTGGAAGCTGCATAGACTTGGCTGTAGTGTTAGAAGAAATAGGCGCTGTTGATGTCAGCATTGCTTGTAGCTACTTTAATCTCACCGCAGCTATGTCACTGTTTGTTAGCAGAGCTGCAACCCAAGAACAGCAAAAAAGAATACTATCTTTTGTCAATTCTGGAGAACCCCATCTATTTAGTGCCGCAGAGAGTGAACCTAATGTCGCCACCTCAGATATGTTCTGCCCCTTGCCAGACTCGAATATTGGGATGAAGACCTTTGCAGCACGCGAGGGCAATGGATATATTCTCAATGGAACAAAATCCTCGTTAGTTACAAATGCTGGAATTGCGGATAGCTACTTCATCATTGCTCGTACAGCGATGGATAAACCATTGCACGAAAGTTTGTCTATTTTCTACGTTCCAACAGATACACCAGGGATTAAGTTTGGCAAAAAGACACAGATGATTGGTTGGAAAGCTTCTCATCATGCTGAGATTTATCTGGATAACGTGTTAGTCCCTGCGGAAAATCTGATTGGACAAGAAGGAGGAGCCGCAAAACTACTGATGTTGCTTCCAGAAGTAGCTATTGGGCTGGCAGCTTCTTATGTTGGTTTGGCTCGTGCTGCTTATGAGTATGCTTTGAATTATGCCAAGCAAAGAGTCAGTTGGGGTCGTCCGATTATCGAACATCAGGCAGTGGCTTTAAAATTAGCGGACATGATGATTAACACTCAAGCTGCACGACTGGTAGTATGGGATGCTGCCCATACAGCAGAAACTTCTCCCCAATTTGCTGCCACAATCAAAGCACCAGCCGCCAAGACCTTTGCAGTAGATGTTGCAATCAAAAACGCACAAACAGCAATTGAAATCCTTGGGGGTTATGGGGTAACAAAAGAGTGTTTGGCTGGCAAGTTTCTTGCCGATGCAACTATCGGGTATTCCTGTGACTTTACACGAGAAATCTTGCGTCTGGGGATAGTGAACTTTTTGTAATAGATTGAGGGGTAGCTAGTTACTTCCAATAGGGGGCGTGTCAGGACAATATCTTATACCTTACCTTGCCCCTTGGGTTTAAGAAAATGCTTTTTCGTTATATTTGTCAAGTTGAGCAACAAATAAACCTGACAGATGGGGATTTTAACTAATACCTTCAAAGGACCCTTAAATGAATTAAAAATTACAATTATTCAAAAACTGCAAAATATGTTGAGATGTAATTTCCGGTTGTTCAATTTGAGGCGTATGACCACAATTTTTAAGTTTTATTAATTGAGAATTGGCAATGGAACGCTGAAATTTTTCTGCATCTTCAGGTGGGAGCATGTCATCAGCTTCTCCCCATAAAATAAGTGTTGGTTTTTCAACTTTGGCAATTCTATCTGCCAAGTCGCTATAACCCCCGTTTTTTGTATAAGAAATCATGGCATCATGCCAACCAGGCATTTCTTGATGTAGCATGGCGCACTGAATAGCCAAAAGTATTTTGGTATCTAAATTAGGTAACTTATTACATACATTTAATGCCAAAATTTGGCGTTGACGTAGATATTCCACAGCTAAAAAGTCAAAAGGAGGAAACAAGTATTTGCTAAAGGGGGGAGCATTAGTGTAACCTAAACTATTAATCAATACTAGTGATTTTACAACTTGAGGGTAAGTGAGAGTAAAATCAATTGCAGTTGCACCTCCCATTGATGCACCTATTAGTATTATCGGTCTGTTGATTAAAGTTTTCCAAAAATCGTAAAGGTGAATTTTGATTGTAGTTGGACTGTAATTTATTTCTTTTTGCCTTTGTGTAAAACCAAAACCTAACAAATCTACTGCCCATGTTTCATTTTGAGTAGCAAGTAATGGCAATAGAAGACGGAACTCTAGGATGGAACTGTCAAAGCCGTGTAGCAGCAAAATTGGTGTGACTCCACTACCTTTGTGAATGTAGGCTGTGAAGATTGGGTGTTGGCTCAGGGAGGTTGTAAGGGCAATTCTCTCAATACTTTGGACAAAAGCGATCGCTTTTGGGTCTGTTAGTTGATTAACTTGTGATGGTAGAAAATTAGGAAACATTACTATTCACTCCAAACTAATTTTCCACAACCATTCTAGTGGATTAGATTGTTGCAATTGACTATCACTCCTGCCAAGCAAATTGCAAATAAAGAAGTAGCAATAGTAGACGGCGTTGCAGCACTTCTACAATTTACACTTGGTACGCACCCAAGGTTTTTCCTCAAATAGGTACTGGTACTATTTTAATAATCATGGCTACGGTTATTACTGAGTCACTTCAGTGTTGATGATCAATTAAAAAATTTAAATTATACAATTAACGTCCGGAAAACAAAGATGAAGTTAGGAAAAATAGGGAAGATATGATTGTAACTTTCTTTGATTGAGTTCATATAAAAGGCTTTCACAATGGTTACTACTCCTGTATACTATTTGCAAATTCTGGACAATCCGAATATTGAAATTTCCCAAGATGAGGTGCGATCGCTTTTAGGAGAAATAGAAGTACAACTGCATCGTAGCGGAGTTTATCGACGTGCTTTAGCGATTGTGCAGAAGTTAATAGGTTCAGAAACAGATCAGGCTCAAGATTTATTAAAAGCCGTAGGTAGAGAAGCGATCGGATTAGCATTTCGACAATTTGCCCAACAATCTCAAAAAGTTGAAACAGTTACAGATCCGAAGCAACCCACAGAAACAGTCAATTCTTCACCAGAGATGCAGCAGGAGCATTGCACTCTCCGCGAAGAACCCTCTAAAAATACAGCAGAAAATTCGCTGTGGAAAAAACCACTACAATTGCTGAATCATCAAAGAATTTCTCAAGCTGAACTTGCTGAACAAGCTGAACGAGCAACCCAACAACGCATGATGTGTCTACGTCAAATTGGGCAACAACTTCAAAAAACCCGTCAGTCCAAAGGGCTTTCTTTGGAACACATCCAGCTTTCCACTCATATCCGAACAGAGATGATAGAGGCATTAGAAAACGGCAACTGGAAAGAATTATCAGATGACATTTTTGTACGTGGATTTATCCGACGTTATGGAGATGCTTTAGGACTTAATGGTGTTGCTTTAGCTGCCTCTTTGCCATTCCTAGCAGCCATACCAGTAACTCAGCCCTTTTCGTATCAATCTAAAAAAGGAATGGGATGGGAAATTCGTCCGACGCATTTATATGTAGGTTATACAGCTCTTCTTGCTGGTGCAATGGGAGGATTAGCTTTGATATCCCAGCAACAAGCAAATACCAATATATCAATTGAGCAAGATAACTCTTCTTCTGTTTTACAATCGTTAAAACAACAATCCCCTATTGTTAAACCAGGGATTAAATCTACTAACACTGGTATGGCTGTCGGATCTGATATTTCCCCACCAGAAGGATTATATTAACGAACTGCACCTGCCTAATAACGGCTCTCGTGTGGGCTATGCCGCCAATTTTAACCGTTAAGCGGTATCTTTTGAATGTCTACAATGCCGTATAACGCACTGATATAGCCGTTTTCAGCCGCCTACACCCCCAAAATTGCCGTAATTTTTCTGTAGACAGTCGGAATTGAGGGGGCGACAACAATCGTTAAAGTACCATGAATATTTGTCTAAAAGTCTCAAGAAGGCTCGGACTAATTTTGAGAAAGACATGAAGCTTTATTCTATCCATCTTCATAGAGAATTGGTATGAGACTAAACTTAAACTCTGTGAGGTTGAACTGATAATTCAATGAGATTAGGTCTTTGATATTCAATCCGCACTTGCTTAACATCAGTTCCCTTAGACTCCCAAAACACGAGTTTTTCTACTTGTTGTAATCCAAAATTATCAAACTGTGCTAATTCTGAGTTTGATAATGGCCAAGGTGGGCCAGAGGGTTCAACTTCTGTGTCTCGAACATGAGTAATCAGCAACAGTGTTCCATTTAGAGCGATGACAGACGTAATTGAAGAAATCACTGAAGAACGCACATCCAACGGCAAAGATTGAATATTGCGGCATTCAAAAACAAAATCAAAGGCTTGATGCCATTGTGAGGGAATTGCTAACAAATCTGCAACTACATAGTTGACAGTTGAATCAGGAAATCGCTGCTGACACCAAGCGATCGCTGTCGGTGAAATATCAAAGGCGATTACTTCAAATCCCAGACTAGCTAAAGCTTCGGCATCGTCTCCCAAGCCACAACCAATTACTAGTACCTTTCGCTGTGAGGTAAATGGTTGATGATTCGTCAACCATTCTTGCAGATAAGGATGAGGAGCTAACTTAGCCCAAGGAATTTGTGCTGTGTCCCCTTTGGCTTTGGCATATAAAACTTCAAACCATGCCGAGGGATCTGATTTTTGTAACGCTTCTGTCGCTAACTGTTTAATAGAAAACTGTAAATTTTCCGGTTGTTGTTCCAACATAAAACTGATACCACTTTATTATGAACAGATAAGGAAATATCCTGAGATAAATCAGATGACCTAACTAAATCTGAAAACTAGCTATAAAAAATCAACATTCCAGAATTAAGGCAATCGCTACTCCAAAAGTATACAGTCACCTTTTGCTATTCCACTCATACTGCACAGAGGGCAACCGCTCAATACCTTCTCTACAGCCTTGTGCTGTGAATTTTCCTAGAAAATAACGTGGCTGGTTATGCAACGCCTTATGTCAAAGCTTGAAACCAAGATAACTATTCATGTTAACTGTTAGAGGAGCGCAATCTGCCAGGATGGATAGCTGAATCCTACTTGATTGCAAAGTTAGACGGGTCTTGATCTCGTCGATGCTTAGTAGGAATGGGGGCTGGCTGGCCATAACCAGCAAGGGCTGCGGTTTTCTCCAAGGATTCCCTCAATCGCTTGGCTGCGTAGATGGACATGTCTCGCGGTACATTAATGCGATCGCGCAGATATCGTAGAGCGACATCAGATCCCGATGGAGGTACACAGTCTTTACCTATCATCATGTGTGTTAAAGCACAACGTAGCGCTTGATCAAACAATTTATCATTTAAGGGGTTGACTCGGATAATATTGGTGCGGTGTTCGATAGTTCGTTGAAGAGCTTCCATACGGGAGTTTTCGGGTTCTGGATAAGTAACATCTGGTAGCCCAAACCAAGGACCATTATCCACCTGCGCTTTATTGAGAAGCATTTGGGTTTCGCCGTTTTCCCAACAGCCCCCCATCTGGGGCGGTAAATCATGTACGTGGGTATGAAAGTCGCTCTGGGTACCGCAGTAGGTCGGTCGGCTTTCCATTGCCGCAAACCATGCGCTCAAGCGAGGGTTTTCCGAACGCAGGGAATAGCCTTTGTAGTAGTAAAGGCTCGCATTCATCCGTTCGAGATATGGCGTAAAAATGACATCGACGATGCCGAAGCTATCTAGAAAGTAAGGGCTTGAGGTGCAAGCGAGAGCCTCCTCTACCCTAGCCACCACTTTGATAAATTGTTCTTGGTTGCGTTGTTCTTGTTGAGAAGAATCGGTTCTAGAGCACAGCCAAGCGCACCAGGCTCTAAATAAAAGTCGTTCTAATTGACGTAGAGGAAGCACCGTGAGGTCTTCCATCCCTTGGCTCAATGGGTCAAATACCTTTTCCAAAGCGATCAAAATATCATCGCTTTCCTTAATAATCCGCCCATCTAGCTCGATCGCGGGGAGCATTCCTGATGGTACCTTACGTTTGTACCAACTTTCTTTCTCCCCATAACAGAACATGGTTACTTTTTCGATGCGATAGGGGATCTGTTTTTCCTCTAGCCATAACCAAACTTTTTGACAGTAAGGACACCAGGCGTGGTTATCGCGGTATAACGTTACCCGCACATCAGATTCTGGTTGACCAAACAAGCGCAACCTGGCTCTAGCGTTGGTGAGACCATTAACGGTATCTATTTGATAGTCCGTGAGAGTTTCTAGTTCTTGCCAGCTTAAGGGTGCGGTAGTCATAGGGTGAATTGCGTAGGGCAATACTTAGGACAATTCTGTACTCTACCATCTGTGAGAGGTTAAAATCATTATATTTAACAACATCTTCAACAGCAATTTTAGGTTCTGTATTTATGTCAGAAATTTATGAAATTATCAGAACTAATAGTTCTAAGATAAATACAGCAATGCTATTAGTTGATCAGCAAATAATAGGCAACTCGATACTAAATTCAGTTCCCCAAGCTGGATCAGATATCACATTAATTCGACCATCATGGCTGTCGATAATTTGGTAACAAATTGATAATCCTAATCCTGTCCCTTTACCGACTGGCTTAGTGGTGAAGAAGGGATTAAATATCTGATTATGAATCTGGCTAGGGATTCCGCTACCGTTATCCTTGATGAAAATTGCAATGTAGCGATCGTTTAGTTTCTGTGTGCGAATCCAAATCCGACTAGGATCATTTTGCATTATTTCTTGCGATGACCTGTGATCGGTCGGAGAGCATCGCATTTGTTCAGCTTCTTCTAAAGCATCGATCGCATTATTCAGGAGATTCATAAACACCTGATTGAGTTGCCCAGGAGAACAACAAACCAAAGGCAATTCTGCATATTCCCTAATCACTTCAATACCAAAATGCCGTTTGCTAGGGTTGAGCCGACTTTGTAAAATCATCAATGCAGACTCTAAACCCTCATGAATATCAACCACCTTAAATGTTGCTTCATCTAATCGAGAGAAGTTTCGCAAAGATTTAACAATCTCGCTAATCCGCTCGGAACCTGTCTGCATTGACTGGAGTAATTGTTTGATATCCTGTTGAATAAAATCAAGATCCAGGGCTTCAATTTCTTGCTGAATTACTCGGCTTGGATTGGGATATTCTTGCTGATAGAGTTGAACCAGTTTTAGTAAATTATCATAGTATTCACTAGCATAAGTCAAATTTCCATGAATAAAGCTAATCGGATTGTTAATTTCATGGGCAATGCCTGCGACTAAATGTCCTAGCCCAGACATCTTTTCCGTTTGGACGACTTCTAGGGCATTTTGCAGTTTGAGCAAAGTTTGTCTTAAGGTTTCATTCGATTGTGCGAGTTCTACCTGAATGCGTTGGCGTTGTTGAATTTCTTTACTCAGTGCATGATTTTTTTGGTTAAGCACAACGAATTGATCGCTCGTCCGCTTTTCTAACCGCAGTAAATTAATGGCTGGGCTTTCTGGCGATCGCGGCTCGATCACAGATCCTTGGCTACGACAAGCAATTCCCTCTCCTTGGGCTTGTTGGATAGTTAAAACTCCCAAAATCATTTGACGACTTTGAGAGCAAGCTCGAAGATAGTCGATGACTTTCTGTGAAGAATCAGTAACAAACTCGGTAAGACATTGACCAATAAGTGCTTTACTGGTCTTATTAAAGAGCCTGGCAGCAGGCTGATTAACTGCTAAAATTTCACCTGCGCTAGTCACAAGAAGCAGAGCTTCTGGTAAAACCTGGGCAAACTTTAAAAATTGATCGGGTGTCATGATCTGAAGGTACTGAAGCAGGGATCTTTACCGTTTGAGGCTACTACTATGCTTTGAAGTATTCTTGTGCTACAAAGTCTAATACTTCGCTAGGTTTAAGATGAATGACGATTTTGCATTCTTGTGCGCCTCTAGCAATCGTTTCTTGTAACTCGACTCTAGCGTAGCCAAGGTTGTCGGCTGTGATTGCGCCAAATATATTAGATGTCATGACACACATGGCTTCACGCCCTTCTACCTGTTCTGCAAAGGGGCATTTGCGATTGCCTAAAACGATTTTCTCATCAGTTTCTTCAATCACGTAAAAGTCGCCTTGAATCCGGCGTTTCCAATCTATGAGGACGGCAGTTACCTGGCTACGAGAAAGATTTGACAGTTGCAAAGCGTTCTGGTATACCTGATTGACATGTTGACCTGTTCGATAGCCGACCACATTTAAAAAGCCTTCTGCCTGTTCAATCCCAACGACATCTTGTAGGGTTCCAGCCAATTCTCTAATCATTGTACGCAGAAACTGATCGCGTTCGATCGGTAATTCTAAGGATTCTATTTGTTCGTCGAGCGAAGATATATGAATCATGATGGTGTTATTTCCTAAATTTTTAGAGAGGGCAAGCATGAATGATACTTAGTTAAGCGAAAGTTAGTGACACACCAAAATTTTTTAATTAAGTACCGTCTTTACTAAGAATAGTTTTCCCTAATTGGCTACAAAACTAACTTAAACTTAGCAGTATGTACTTACTAACGACCATTTGAGGAGCGATCGCCAATCCTAACCCATTCCTTCATCAATATATTTAATAGTAAATAAATGCATTAATGCAATTCAGTAAAATATTTATAAGTACCTGCTTTAGAGGCTATAAAATACTTACGAAAAAACGAATCTACATTTCAAATATTAGTAATTTTTGCTGGTTATACTATAGAGATTATGCTTAGTTTGTGACCAATCCGGGTTAACCCTATTTTGCGACTTTAAGGAGAGGAAAATATAAATAAGGGATTACCAAAACTTCAGCAAGTTCAGGGGTGAGTTAGTGAACAGTAATAGATTTCATGTTTGATAACTGCAACGCCTTAGCTACTCGTTGACCGATGCCATTATCATTACGCAACTCATGACCAACCAATGCCGATGCCTACGGCGGGCGTTATCGTAGCGCCTGTCTGCGACACGCTGCGCGAACGGAGAGAAGCCATCGCCTCCGACGGGGCATAGTTCATTGCATTAAAATTCATCCTTTCTAGTTATCCTACCTTATTTTGAACTTAGGTAAAAAATTTCATAAACTTGGGAGGAAATATTTAAATTAAACAGTTTTTTAATCTGTTAAAAATAAATTATTAACATTAAGTATTTAAAATAGGCTAAACTGGGTATACAAGCTGGCAGGAGATTAGGAATCTGCAATCAATCTTAATCTATTGTTTAATAACATAAAGCACATGTAGATGAGTTTTATCATAAGATATCAAATGATGTTAAGGAGGCAAATATCATGCAAAAAGAATATATGGAAATTTTAGAAACATTAATTAATAAATTGACATTATCCGCAATATTAGAAATGCTAGAGCGAATATGTCACAAAAAAGCGGAAAATTTGAGAACTCATTGGCAAGATGAGACTTCAGCAAAGCTTTGGGATAAAGCTGCTAGACAGATAGAACAGATAAATGTTGATGTTTGATTAAAGAATAAAGCTCAGTAATAAAAGGGATTAATTACTAGGAAGATTTACAGTATTTTTAATGCATGAATTGTGTGCCTAATCTTTCTTATTTAAAGAATAGTTGAAACAGAGTCCGCGATGCCTATGACCAGCTACGCCTACACGCAGGGCAAATGCATTTTAAAATATAAACAAGATGTGCGTAGGTGTAGCCTGCCGTAGACATCCCTAACTATCAGCAAGCTTACAGGCTGATTACTCTGTTATCAATGGGTAATGAAAAATCACGAGACCATTCATTCCAAGAGCCAAAATAATTTCTAGCAGAAATTCCTGCCTCTTCAAGGGCTATTAATGTATTAGCAGCCCTTGAACCCTTAAAGCAGTAAATGTACACAATGGACTTTGAAGTAATACCTAGTGATTGACAAATTTCTCGGATTTCTTCTGGCGAGCGAAACGTAGGGATTTCTAATTCAGAATTCATCAGACGATGCCATTCTAACCATATTGCATTAGGGATTTTACCTTTGCGAGGACAAAAATCAGGATTATAGGGAGAAGAACTTAGCCCAAGCCATTCTGAACTGTCGCGCACATCTAATTTAATAATTGCTGGATTGTCAATTGCTTGCAACATCTCGGTAGTAGTCACCATTATGTCAGCGTTGGGATGCAATCTAAATATGCTGCTTTCACGCTTTAAAACTTCATCGGTAGTAGGTAATTCTGCCTTGAGCCATGCTCTATATCCTCCGTGTAAAATAGATACCTGAGCGCAACCCAAATACTTCAGCAAGAAAGCTGCTCGACAAGATTGACCATAACCTTTATTTAAAGCATCTTCATAAACAATTAACTGTTCTGAACCAGATATTCCTACTCTGCTCATAATTTCTGCAAAATACTCTTGCAGTTCCTTTAATCCTGTTGGGGAAGAATTCTCTAAAAGATAGGTGAAAAAATCTCTAATATTTATGGATTCAGGAATATGAGAAATAAAATAATCTTCTTGACTTCGCGTATCGATAATGACAGTCTGTGATGATTTTTTTGCTAACAGAGACGTGAGTTCTTGAGGAGAAATAAGGAGTTTTGCATTCACGGCTTCATGCTTCTGTTATTGTACCAGTAGGCATTATCGCCCTTGGTAGATTTGCTTTTTGGAATGCAAATTACAGAATAATGAATGTAGAATGTTACCAGATAACTTTTGGTACGTGTTGTTTGAATGTAATAATTCCGAATCCAGAATCCAGAATTTTGAATAAAGTTTATTTACAGTTACAGTGCGCTTCGTATTCAGTTTGTTGCAATCCGTAATCGTTTTTTCGATGACAATAAATTACTTATACAAAAAAGATAAGGGATTGCTCATATTTTCAGCAAAACCAAGAATACCGCGATCGCGATGTTCGTAAATTAATTTTCCTTGAGAATCAAATAGAAAACTTCCTCCCCGTTGTGTCAAATAAGATGAATCTGGTACATAAATATTCCAGTTGCTCAAAACTTCGGTCATATTCCGTAGACGCAGGGTTGCTAATTCAAAAGGACGCTGAAAGCCTTTTCCTCCAGCAGCTTTGAAAAATGAACCTTTTATTGGTGGTAAAGGTGTATTCCTGACAACCTCCTCATCAGCAATTAACTGAGGAGCATTATAATCACCTTTATAACCTCGAAAAACTTCCTTCAGAGTTCCTGGGCTAGCAATCCCAGCACACATTAGTATTAAATTCAGCCAAGCTTTTTGTGACGTTGATAGCATTGGGAATTGTATAGTCAAACCGCGATAAAGCCCCAAAAAAGCGTGAATTTCAGCTTTTGCATCCACAAACAACCATTCTTGAGGGAAGCCCGTATATTCACAAAACTTGCTTCCAGAATTGCGGTTTCCAATTCCAATAGCGCGAATTGTGATTCCTCTTGCTTCAATCTCTTCAAATTCTCTTCGCAGCCACCAAGCGTATTCTAAATTATCAAAATCTCCTAACTGCGACCAAATCAGCACGAGCAACTTTGAAGTATTTGAGCAGCCGTCTAAAACGGGTTTAATCTCTCCATCACTAACTCGCAAGCGTTGAGTTTGACTCAAAATCGAGTAAATATCTGGAGAATTGGTGCCTGTTTGAGTATTCATGTACGTGAGGCCAAAAGTATTTAATTCAATTATCCTGATATTAAGGAAGTAGTGTAAATTTAACCATGAACACAAGCATATGCAATGCCATCTCGCCAAAGCGATGAGATATTTTTTTAGTTGGAAGTCCCTTATTAGGCGACAAATCTATTGTATTTGCTAACAAGTAAGCATTTTTTGATAGAGTGATGTTTTGTCGAACGCTCTTCATCTCTATGTCGTCCCAGGTATCGCTCCCCCAATCGCTGCATTCAGACCTACCCTTAACGGCTCTTGCACCCATGCAGGATGTAACAAACCTCTGGTTTATGAAGGTGATTGCTCACTACGGCAGCCCTGACTACTTTTTCACCGAGTATTTCCGGGTGAATGATACCTCACGGCTCAATCGTAGCATTCTGGCAGCAATCACCGAAAATGACACGGGTCGCCCTGTTTTTGCTCAAATGATTGGCGAAAGCATTCCAGATTTAGTAAGAACAGCAAAAGAACTCTGCAACTATAATATCGCTGGAGTTGACTTGAACATGGGCTGTCCAGCACCTAGAATCTATCGTAAGAATGTTGGGGGTGGATTGCTGCTATTACCGGAAAAAGTGGATCGGATTTTGGGAGAACTGCGTTCTGCTGTGAACGATCGACCTTTGACAGTCAAGATGCGCTTAGGCTTTGAAAATACAGATAATTTTTACGAAATTCTAGATATGATCAATCGCCACAGCATTGATTTACTGAGTTTGCATGGTCGCACTGTGAAAGATATGTACCACGGAGCAGTGAAATATGATTTGATCGCTGAAGCGGTGAAACGGGTTGATTGTCCAGTGCTTGCCAATGGCAATATCCACTCTGCGACAAGTGCCCTTAAAGTGCTTTCTCAAACGGGCGCGGCGGGTGTAATGGTGGGACGCTGGGCGATCGGCAATCCTTGGCTTTTTAATCAAATTCGGCAGGCTTTGCGCTTCGAGACGATCACGCCCGTTCCTTTAGTAGAGGTACGCAACTATATTGATCGTTTATGGCAAACCCCCACCGCAGCAACTATGCCAGAGCGATCGCGCATAGGCTACCTAAAAATGTTTCTTAACTACATTGCCCTAAGTGTTGACACTGAAGGTGATTTCCTCCGGCTGATGCGACAGACCTCTACCGAGGTAGAAATGTTTAACCTCTGCGATCGTTTTCTCCTTACTGATTTGACCAAAACTTTAGCCCTAACACCCTTAAAGAGCGTGTAATATCGTGTCCGGTTAAAGACTTATCATTAAGAGCGCAAGGGGGCTATTAGCTGGGGGAAAAAGAGTTTTCAAGTTTTTGCACAGATGCCGGAATTATAACTAATCTGCCGGACATGATATAACTGTGGACAACAAATCTGAATGCGATCGCTCCAGATTGAATTACCGATTTTCCTCAACTGGTTGATAATTCGGCGTTGCATAGTTGCGGGATGATTTAGCAACTTCCAAAATTCTCCCCCTGCTTCCCTCAATTCATCCCACCGTTCTGCAACGCCGATAATTCTATTTCCAGCAGTTCTGGTCATTAGATTTTAGACATTGGAAAGGGACAGGGCATCTTGTACTTAGTAATCAAAAGGTATTATGCATTATTCGTATGGATTGATGCACTTGAGATCCTCACAACCAAAAGCTTGAGTCATCATTGCAGATAGCTCTTGAGAAACTTGACTATCGAGATTGAATTTGAGCATGATTTGGTCATAGGCTTGTCCCTGCGCTGTCAACTTTGCCATTTGCTCAAACTCTACCCAAGTCAAATCACTCTCCACAAAAGCTTTAGCAAGGGTGATTACCAGTTCCTCATAATCATTGTCTTCCAGTTTTGTCATCATCCGATGTTCAATGTGAAGCGAATCATCGAAACAGTAATACCAGGATTTTGGTTGCTGGTTAACTACCCTTCGGAAAAAATCCTGTTGTTTGGAACGGTTAACAGCATGATCTCCTTCGCTACATACCATTAAAATAGGAGCAGAAACACAGCCTTCAGCCTTTTCTAAAACCTCTTCTGCCAATTGAAGAAATATCCGTAATGCCTTGAGACAAAAACCCTTATAACCAAAATTGCCAGATGCATCTTTGTTGAACCATTCAAAGTAAATTGGCAGAATTTTGATAAGTTGATCCAATAGTGAGTAACGACTAGCTAAATAAGGCGTGAACAATAAAGTGCGGTCAATCTCCTGGGGATGCTCTAAAGCTAACCAAGCAGCTAAAGTTCCACCTGTTGACAATCCTCCAATTACAACTTGTTGACCTAGCGTTTTTGCAATCTGCAACCATTTGAGTAAAAATTGTTGATATATCTGAATATCTGTTGGTAGTGGTGGAGGATTTTGACGATTCCAGTTGCCTGAGCGTCCATGACCAGGTTGTAAAGGAATCAGAACGTTATATCCCTTGTTAAAGAAGGCTTTACCGAGCGGCTCGAACTGGTAAGGGCCTGCTGTAAAACCATGCAAAAACAAAAAAACTTTTGACGTTAAGTAAGGATGAATTAAAAATTTGGAACGACAGGCTTCGTTTTTAAGACCTAGTGTAGACTCTAATTGGTGAACTTGCTCCAGGATTTCTGCTGTATTTTGGATGCCAACTTTCATTTATTACTTATTGTCTTTACATATAATATATTTTACTTTATTAATTAAGTAGTTACTTGGGATCTAACAGAGGATATATTTTTGAGTTACCCTGTCAGAAAAGTAAAAGATTTTTAATAAAATAAAATTTAGGTTCCGAGCTAAAAAAATTTGCCATTGCTCTATCAAAGATAGTGTTTTGCGGAAGTCAAAAGTCAAAAGTTTTGTATATCAAAGCTTTTGACTTTTGAATGGTAGCTTGATTTCCGCCGCGCTGTACTAAATATATTGCAAAAAATTCAGGGAGAGGGCGCTATTCCTCTTGTACATCAACCCAAATACTGCCTTCTTCCACACGAATAGGAAATACTGGCAATGCTTTTTGTGGCGAAACCATCGAGAGTACTTTACCAACACCAGGTGGCCAAGAACACCAGCCTTGTACTTCACCAGTCCGTAGGTCAAAAGCACTGCGATGGAAGGTACAAACTATTGCTCCATCTTCAGTGATTTTCCCACTTTTCAAGGGTAATTTTAAGTGGGGACAGTAGTTATCTACAGCATAAAGCTGATTTTCGTGGTTCAAAACCAGAATTTTCCGGTTGCCAACTTTCACCACTTGTCGCGTACCTGGGGAAAGTGCTTCAACTGCAAGAACTTTAGTCCAACTCATTAGGTTCTCCTCTCCTAATTAATCTGCTTTCAGTTTCTCGCAATTGTAACCACTGCGATCGCCTTTGAGTACTAGGGAGTCAAAAAGCTTTCACCCCCACAGCTTTTAGCTCTTTTGTCCTCACCATAGGATTAATAGGTTCATGAAAAATATTTCTAAGGAAATCAATGCCCTAGTCTCAAGCCTCTTTCCATAAGCATCTGAGGTTCAATATTCTCAACTTTAGGTATCGCTTCTAACTGAGAAATCCTAGTGATCGCATCTGCAATATTACCTGATTGGGCACGCAACCAAGCGGTGTGAGGTGCATAGTCAAGGCTTTCTACTATTTCGTAACCGACTCGATTAATTACCTCTGGCTGCGACTTCACATCAACGCCTTCAGCAAAGCGGATGAAAATAAGCCCGGTTGGTACTGCTAAAGAACCATTTGGTTGTAATGTGTAAATTGGACTTAGTGTTCCCTGTTCTGATTGATTGGGTTCGCCTAGAAAAACTGCTATTTTACCATCGTTAAGTTGTAAAATAGCTCCTGTTACCAGGGTTTTGGGTTGATTGTAATGTATCGCATAATATCCAGGCTTACGAGTGTAAGATACAGCAGTGCGTAGTCGTAGCCCGGCGTAGGCATCGCTGCCAACGCGAATTTCTTCAGGATACTCAGAAAAGTAATCTTTTTGAAATCTCACTTCAGGAATCAGGGGTAAAGAGTACACCTGTAGAAAATACTCTGCTGGGAAATAAAACATTTTTTCAAGTTCTAATGATGTTATAGCGTTTTTCAATGGTATGGAATACAAATTTTCTATCGGAATGCAAGCTATACGCCAATACGCTTGGGTTAAGCAAATTTATCTGTTAAGGCAGGCAGGGGAGGCAGAGGAAGCAGGGGGGAAGAAAAAAGCTTAACTGAACTGTATTGAGCTATACGCCTTTATTCATATTGAAGATTCGTAAAACAGCCTGACCTTGAATCCCTCTTTTCTGGAAAGACGAATCGAAAGCTTGTATGAACTTAGATAGATTAAATTCTGTTTGAGTTGTATCTTTTTAAACCGTAATACACATATAACACATGAAATCAGAAGCATCCATAAACTAACTTTTAACTCCTAACTCCTAACTGTTTTGCCCAATGCCCAATTTTTAACTAATTCGGCGGAATTCCCCATCCGTCTGTACGGTGGGGATGGATAGCCGGACGACGACGAAAGCATCTCCGACCGACATCAATCGTCAGATTGATTAGGGAGTGGGGTGGTTGAGTCGTCGTCAATCTTGGGGATAGGCAGCCTGTCGATCCAATCCTCAACCAATTGCGTAACTGTTTTTTCTTTGCTTTGTGCGTAAGCCTTAAGCTTGTCATTTCGTTTTTGCGACAATCTAACTCTAATGGATCTTTCTTTCATAATGTATCACTATGATGGATACATCCATGATATTATATAAATGGTTGCTAACCCACCCGACCGTATTGAACAGACAGGCTAACGTCAAAGTAGTAGTAAGATACTTGCCGCAGACAAATCGGTAGATCGGGGAAAGAACACTGTTAGCTGGTTGACTATTGTCGTGAATCCAAGCGGTGTTGTGCAAAACAAAAATCAAACTGCCTGTGGTAGACGGGCGGCTGCCTGTGGACGCTTTGTAAGACCATCATCGGGTTCAGTCCCGAACTCTTAGAAATAAGAGTCCCTAACGTGGCAAGAGCGGAAGAAACGGGAAACTCCGAAAACGAATAAGACCGTCATTGTTTTTCTGGAATTGGAAGCCCCAACTTCAGCGAAGCAAGTTGGGGTACTTCACGATAGTAATATTCCAAATATCCCAGGAGATAAAATTATGGTTCAAGTTCGTTATGGTGGGCAGAATGGCCAACAATATGAACTTGCTATCAGTGACGAACACGTTGTAGTGCGTACCGAAAGCCGCAGCGCTCTTATTGGTGCAAGACCTTTTGAAGTCGCACCAATATCACCTACAGCTCGCAGTATCCTGAATGAATTCGAGTTAGCAACACGGTTTCGGCAAGCGGGTGTAGAAATTTTGCGAGCGAAAGTTCCGACTGAAGGTGTGGCTTTGCGCGATCGCGCCCGTGAAATTCTCAACCAAGAGCCTGAAGTCCAATTTGCCGGACGTGTTCTTGTCGATCCAGTATCCCAACAACCTATAATTTACACCGAAAACCTCTTCCTTAAATTCCATAGCGAAGAAGAGTTAACGGTTTGCCAAGAGGTCTTAAGACGTTACGACTTAACAATTAAACGCCAACTGGAATATGCACCAAATGCTTACTTTGTCAGTGCATCTGCAAATACTGGTATAGCCATCTTTGACATCGCCGAAAGACTTTTGAATGAAGAATCAGTTGATCTGTGCCATCCTGAACTAGTGCGGGAGTTACGCCAACGTCAGGTTTTCCCGCAGCAGTGGCACTTAAAGCAAACAACAATTAATGGTAAGGTAATTAACGCCCATGCCAACGTTGAGGCAGCTTGGAAGTTGAGCGATGGCACTGGGACGATTATTGCAATTATTGACGACGGTGTGGATCTCGATCATGAAGAGTTCCGTTCCTCTGGAAAAATTGTTGCTCCGCGTGATGTCACACGTAAAACTGACAATCCCAGCCCAGGAAACGACAATAACCACGGGACGGGCTGTGCAGGAGTAGCTTGTGCAAACGGCAAGTTTGGTGCATCTGGTGTAGCACCGGGTGCAAAGCTGATGCCAATTCGTTTAGCTTCGGCGCTGGGGTCGCAGGATGAAGCAGATGCTTTTGTTTGGGCGGCTCAAAATGGTGCTGATGTGATCTCTTGTAGCTGGGGGCCCTCAGACGGTGTTTGGTTTGAGCGAAACGATCCTGTACATAACCAGAAAGTACCTCTGCCTGATTCCACACGCCTTGCTATAGAGTTTGCAATCAATAAGGGACGCAACGGCAAGGGCTGTGTAATTTTATTTGCGGCTGGCAATGGTAACGAAAGCGTCGATAATGATGGCTACGCCAGCTACCAAAAGGTGATTGCTGTGGCAGCTTGTAACGATTACGGCACGAGAAGCGCTTACAGTGACTTTGGTCAGGCGGTCTGGTGTGCCTTCCCCAGCAACAATGGTGAGAGTTCTCAAACCAGTGGAATTTGGACAACCGATCGCTCTGGTGTAGTTGGCTATAATTCGGGTAATCGGAATCTGGGTGACGCTCCAGGCAACTACACGAACCAATTCGGCGGAACTTCCAGTGCTTGTCCGGGTGCAGCTGGTGTTGCAGCCCTAATTATTGCCAGAAACCCAAATCTGCGTTGGGACGAAGTGCGAGATATTATTAAACGCTCTTGCGATCGCATTGATCAAGCTGGAGGTAAATATGATACCAATGGTCGTAGTCCCTTCTACGGTTACGGTCGCATGAATGCTCTGAAAGCTGTAGAATTGGCCAAGCCACCTGAAAAATTACCCATCACCAGATTCCAGGCAGTGCAAGATGTCCCAATTAACGACTTACAAACATCAACATTGTCGTTGGCGATCGCTAGTACTAACCTGATAAAATCTATCAAAGTTAATGTAGACATCGAGCATACTTTTATTGGCGATCTTATAGTTACTCTTCTTCCCCCAGTGCAAACAGGCGTACTTCCTGTAATTCTGCACAATCGCCAGGGCGGAGCTACAGATAATATTAAAACTATTTATGACGAGATAAATACCCTTAAACTTGCTGCCCTTAAAGGTAAAAATCCTCAAGGAACCTGGACTCTAGAAGTTGCAGATAAAACTGACGCAGATACAGGAAAGATTCGCAGTTTGACCATTGATATCATGTCCGCATAGATAGTTATGCTAACCACATCCACTACACCCCACCCCCAGCCCCTCCCCGCTTGCGGGGAGGGGAGACAAAGCGTAGCTTTGGCGGGGTGGGGTTCTTCGGGTTTAATAAGCAATCAAGCGGACATGATATGAAATTGGATTTTAGACCAAGGGTATTGGCTTAAGGATAATTATAGGCTGGGTGAGCGATCGCAAAACCCAACCTTTTTGCGTGAATTTCGTGGCGAGTTGAAATTTAAACGCAAGGCGCTTTAACTTCCCTACGGGAAGGAATCGCAAAGCTTCAATCATCACTCTACCCACAGTTGGGTAAAACGTTCAGCCGTCCATCCAACAATATCTGAGACTTGGCCATCACCAATTTCTACAATTCGCTTAGTACCATCTCTACGCTCTATTACATCCACAGAAAAGAACTGACTTTTAATCCGCTTGGCACACTCAGAAACAATCTCTGGAATTTCTTCATCTGGTAAAGCGGCAAAAGGTTTACCATATACGACAAAGTAACGCCTCTCGGTTTCAGACACAAAATCTTCAATCCGCCGCACACAAATACCTCCTTCAATGCTGCCCCGAAATGTCTATTTGGATTGAATATACAGCTAATTACTAATTATATCGGACGGAACTCTGTAACTCTCTGAGATGGAGTGCTGTAAACAATCCTGCAAAACCACCTCCGAGAATCACAATCGGCAGAGCATTTTTTGCTTTATGTATTTGCGATCGCATAATTTAAATATACCTTGGAAAATACCCACCCAATCTCTAGCCCTATCAAGGTGATTTTTGTATTCATTACCACCTTTGAACTCGGCAGTTGAACCTTTTTACTCGACAGTTGAGCCTTTTTACTCGACAGTTGAACCTTTTTGCTCGGCAGTTGAGCCTTTTTACTCGACAGTTGAGCCTTTTTACTCGGCAGTTGAGCCTTTTTGCTCGACAGTTGAGCCTTTTTGCTCGACAGTTGAGCCTTTTTACTCGGCAGTTGAGCCTTTTTACTCGGCAGTTGAGCCTTTTTACTCGGCAGTTGAGCCTTTTTACTCGGAAGTTCGCACACAAGAGCCGAAACTCTGGTTTTGAGGTAGGGGCAATTCATGAATTGCCCCAAAGAACGTCTAGTTTTGCAGATAAAAAACTATTGTAACGACACAAGACAATCTGTTAGCTGTGAGTCACCGCCTCTTTCGCCAAGAACTTCTCTAATTCTGTCAGCGCATCAGCATCAACCTTAGTTTGCATTGGGCAGAACTTAGGCCCACACATCGAACAAAACTCAGCAGTTTTATAGATATCTGCTGGCAGAGTTTCATCGTGATATTCCTTAGCTCTTTCTGGATCGAGTGATAATTCAAACTGACGGTTCCAATCGAAGTTGTAACGCGCCTTAGAAAGTTCATCATCTCTATCTCTTGCACCAGGGCGATGTCTAGCAATATCAGCCGCATGAGCCGCTATTTTATAGGCAATCAACCCATTCCGCACATCTTCGGCATTTGGTAAGCCCAAATGTTCTTTAGGTGTTACATAACACAGCATTGCAGTACCGTACCATCCAGCCATTGCGGCTCCAATGGCTGAAGTGATATGGTCATAACCGGGAGCAATGTCTGTCACTAATGGCCCCAAAACATAGAAAGGTGCTTCAGAACACTCTTCCATTTGCTTACGGACGTTGAATTCAATTTGATCCATTGGGACGTGTCCAGGCCCTTCCACCATCACCTGTACATCATCTTCCCAGGCTTTGCGAGTTAGCTGTCCAAGGGTTTTCAATTCAGCTAATTGTGCTTCATCTGAAGCATCATGGGTGCAGCCAGGACGCAGGGAATCTCCTAAACTAAAGGAGACATCGTACCTTTTGAAAATCTCAATAATATCTTGGAAGTGGGTATAAAGCGGGTTTTGTTTGTGGTGATGCAACATCCACCGCGCCAAAATACCGCCTCCACGAGAGACAATACCAGTGATGCGATTTCTCACCAAAGGTAAATGCTCAATCAAAATCCCTGCGTGGATAGTTTGATAGTCTACTCCTTGCTGGGCGTGCTTTTCGATGATATGGAGGAAATCATCAGCAGTCAGGTTTTCGATTGTGCCGTGGACACTTTCTAAAGCTTGGTAAACTGGCACTGTACCAATGGGAACAGGGGAAGCGTTGATGATGGCGGTACGAATTTCATCCAAATTACCGCCGCCTGTGGATAAATCCATTACGGTATCAGCACCGTACTTCACCGCCAAATTCAGCTTATCAACTTCTTCCTGAAGATTAGAAGAGTTGGGAGAAGCGCCGATATTAGCATTTACCTTACATTTAGAGGCGATGCCAATAGCCATTGGCTCTAGGTTAGTGTGATTTATATTAGCAGGGATAATCATTCGTCCCCGCGCCACTTCCTCACGAATGAGATCAGCAGGGAGATTTTCGCGTTGGGCGACGTAGTGCATTTCTTCGGTGATAACACCTTGGCGGGCGTAGTGCATTTGAGATACATTACTTTGCCCACGTCGTTTAGCAACCCATTCTGTCCGCATATTGTAATTCCTCAATAAACAGCTTCCCTCCGCTGGTATTACCCAGACTCAGGTGTTAAGGGTGTGATCTCAGCCTGGTTATGTAGGCACCCCTAGCATGGATGTAGTGTACCACCTTCGTTATATCTAGAGGCAAGGGTGTTAATAAATTATGCTGTTTTTTCGGAGTCTGGCGATGTCTACGACGGGCTGCGCCTACGCTGTTTCTGTTGAATAATGTCTGATACTGCCTTGTGAATCTCCTCTGGAGTCATTGAGGCGGGATAAGTCGCAGTAGGAGGTTTTGCCGTCAAACGATCCGCAAGCGCGTAAAAAGCCTCTTGATCATCTTGATGTGCAATGACATAAGCGCGTAATTCTGCATTGCTCATAGCATGAAAGTTTAGTTTACTCATGGATATTCCCAGTTGCCATCACGACTAATCACAATTTCTATATCTTCTCCAGCTAAGATGAATATTTTTCCAGTGCGCTCATCCAGACGCACCATGTAAATTGGTTTGTACGCAGTTGTCAATAGTTGACACAGGTAGACACACTTTAGGGCTTGTACTGCTGTTGGAAGTATAACAACTCCTTTGATATAAAAACTTATTTATATTTTATAGTAATTTAATGAGGTCAAAGCAATACCATAGTTTGTTAATTTTGCGATTGCAGAGGTTTATAGCTATTGGTGTGCAATGATATTGGAGTTTATCAAGCTGTAACTCGAACATCAGAAGAAAAAGATTGTTCGCAATACTTTCTAATTAGGGCTTGGGCATTTTCTCGCCGATTTCCTGTAAATAAATTACATACTACTTCTTCAGATTGAGAGTAAAGATGTAATAATCCAAAGTCTTTTACCCGTGAATAAAGTAAAGGAACTGCTGCAAGAGCGAGTAAGGCTGCCTTTTTGCGATCGCGCTCTCTTGCTTCAGGATAATCATGATATGAAGATTGAAAATCCACTACTAAACAAGGTTTGTAGTCAGAATTAGTGATTAGAGCGTCCACACTGGAGCTAAAGAAAAACTTTCTCAGTTCTATATCAAGGTTGCTGTCTAGTTCACAAAATTGACATAAGCTAACCTGTGTATGAATTTTATAATTTTCATCTACACAGGTTTGCAGAAATTCCAGCATCCTTTCTTCGTAAGAATTAATTAATCTTTTTGATTTAATGCTCATTAATTTTTTCCATCATCATCATATATTTAACAAAATATGTAAGTAATTCTTCTAGAATTTCATGGGAAACTACAGACAACTGACCTGTATATGGAAATAGTCTGTCTTCATCAACATATAGAGCTATATTATATTTACTTATTATTTTTTCAAAATTATATAGATTGCTTCCTTGATAGGTTACGTCAATATAACTCATTAAATCAAAGCTGAATTCTTCATCTTCATCGTCCACTTCAGGATCTTGCTGAGGCAATGTGTCTATAGAAATTTTGTAATGATTAACTAATTGCCTAAAAGCGAAAGTTCTACCAGGTCTAACCCAAATAAATTTTGAGGTAATTGCAAGGTCATTAAAATATTTTCCAGTTGGATCTTCACCTAAATCAACTGCCTCATTTCTTCCATCAGGAATATTTATATATAAAATATGCTGTTTTAGTAGTGTTTTAGGAATAGAAATACATAAACTATCCTGTCTTTGAGATAAAATCAATTGATAACGTTTAGCTCCTTTTCCAGGATTTTTTAATTTATATCCTATATATTGAGATGTGCGCTTTTCCTCAAACTTGTCATAAAAACCAAGTTTATCCAGCAGACTGGTAGCTAAAGACAGCAAATCTTCCCCGCCTTCAATCACTTGGATATTTGTTGAAATCAAACGGGGAACGCCGTTTTCTACCTCAAAACGCTGGATAACATCATATATAATTTTTGACATGAATTAATTCCCAAAAACCTTGGTTAAGGTTCATGGGAATAGTGTAACGCTTATTCTTAAATAATCCAATAGTCTTAGCTAAGATTTTTAGATTTTATGGGAAGTGCTTATTTTCCCTATAGCTTGATGACTATACTAAAGGCGATCGCACCCTCACTTCTTCAGCCAAAAGCTTTTAACTATCGGTATTATGGAGCGATCGCCTTTACTTTGTACATTGCCTCATCCACTGCCCAATTGCGCGAATTATACCTGAGTAAAAGAAACCTCTAAGAAGGTTTTACTACGCCAAACCGTCCCTCTCCGACGGGCGAGAGGGACAGACTTGAACGACAGTTCAAGGCAGGGAGAGGTTTGTTAAACTCGCTGTTTAACAAGTAGGGACATGATATAACTGAACTGTATCGACCTATAGATTTGCCCTTTTAGGAAAGCAAGCTATGCACAGCATCTGCTAAAGAAGGGGAATTTAACACAAAAATTACGAATTACGAAGTTGTTCAATTAGCTCAATAATTTGTTGGTAATACTGGATATTTCCTTCTTGATAATACAAGTCTGCTGATTTCTGGAAATCTGTAATTGCTCGTTGAGAGTCTCCCAGATTGCGATAGACATCTGCCCTAAGAATGTAAGCTGAAGCCCAATTAGGCTGACGCAGCAAGGCTTGGTTTAAGTCTGCAAGCGCCCCTTGTAAGTCTCCCAGCAAAGAACGGCTACGACCCCGATTGTACCAGTCTTCTGCAAAGCTAGGGTCGATCGCGATCGCTCGACTATAATCTTCTATTGCCCCTTGATAATCTTCTAGAGCATAGTGAGCATTAGCGCGATCGCTGTAAAATGCAGCAGATTGAGGATTTATTTGTAATGCTTGGGTGTAATCTGCGATCGCATTTTCATAAGCTTCTAAAGCATAATGGGTAGAACCTCGGTTGTAATATGCTTCAACTAAATCGGGATTAATTTCTAATGCTTGATTATAATCTGCGATCGCTCCTTGTTCATCTCCTAAAAGACGACGAGCATTTCCTCGATTGCAATAGGCTTGAGAAAATTCAGGAACCAACTCTATTGCTTGGGTGTTATCATCAATTGCTCCCTGTAAATCTTGCAAAGCTTCACGGGCAATCCCCCGACCGTAATAAGCTGCGGCTAAGTTATCATTAATTTGCAATGCCCGATCGTAATCTTTAATTGCTGCTTTATAATCTCCTAAAGAACGACGAGCCGCGGCGCGATCGCAATATCCTTCTGCTAAATTAGGATTGAGTTGTAATAAGCGATTACTATCTTCAATTGCACCTTGATAATTTCCCAGTCGGCGACGAGCATTCGCCCGAAAGCCGTATACTAAAGCTAGAGTCGGATTTTCTTGTAACGCTTGGTCATAATCTGCGATCGCACCCTCATAATCCCCAAGAGTACTACGAATCAGACCTCGCTCAGAATAGGCTTGCACATCATCAGGATTGAACTTTAATGCTTGGTTAAAATCCTCAATTGCTTGATGATATTCTTTGAGATGAGCAAGAACCAGTCCCCGATTGTAATATGCTCCGGCAAACTTGGGATTGATTTCTAGGGCGCGGTTGAAATTAGCGATCGCACTTTGATAATCTGCTAAAGAGTAGTAGGCATTACCTCGATTATGATAAGCTTCTGCCAAGTTTGGATCTAATTGTAATGCTCGGTCGTGGTCAGCGATCGCTTCGTGAAAATTTCCTAAGATATGGTGAATATTACCGCGATTGCTGTAAGCTGCGGCAAAATTGGGATGCCACTGTAAAGCTTGCTGAAAATCAGCGATCGCACCTTGATGATCGCCGCTTTCAAAACAAGCTACACCCCGATTATGATAAGCATTGGCAATATCAATATTGATATTATCAGCTAACTGGGTACTAGTTTCTATTGTTTGGATATAATCAGCGATCGCTTT
>NZ_DASQZC010000247.1:0-5512 GCF_035638895.1 Nostoc sp.
CCACCACCACCACCAAAGGAACCACTTCTGTCTTCCTTGGGTTTGGCCTTGTTCACTTTGAGATCGCGTCCCATCCACTCAGCACCATCAAGAGCTTCAATGGCAGCTGTTTCTTCAGCTTCTGTACCCATCTCTACGAAAGCAAAGCCGCGTGGACGGCCTGTTTCACGGTCAGTAGGCAACTGAACGCGTTTTACAGAACCATGTTCAGCAAAAACAGATGTGAGGTCTTCTTGTGTGACCTCGTAGGATAGATTACCTACATAAATTGACATGCGTTATCTCCAAAATCATAGGTGTGTAGAGATTTAGATTTCGGAGACAAGCTTGTTAAGACCAAAAGGGAAAAGCCTGTCAATACTAAAAACAAACGCTGTAACCGAATTTTATTCTCACCTAATTACCTTAGCACATCATTGAGTTCTTACCCACCGTAACTTAGAAGTACTAAAGATTAGGTATGGGGCATTGATTCTTTTCCTTGTCTCTCTGATCTTCTCTTACCCCTTCATGGGCAACTCCTATATTGAGTAGCAGATATTCCCCAATTAATTGCAAAATAAATGCAGTTAGTCATTGTTACTAATTGGAAATGCCGACTACACTTGCTGACGCACAAAATTTACTTTCTGACCTGATCGCCCGCTACTCTAAGCGTGTAGATTATCTGATGATTCGCCTTGAAGAAGCAGAAGGGACTGATATCTTGTTGCGTGGCGACAAGGTAGAAACTCTAAGCGTTGGCATCTCTATTGGTGGACATATTCGCGCTTGTTATAAAGGTGGATGGGGTTTGAGCTGTTTTAACCAACTGGCGACAATTCAGGATCGGATAGAAGAAGCGATCGCTGCTGCGCGGATGGTTGGTGACGAAGAAACTTTACTTGCACCTATTGACCCGGTGCAAGCAGTATGCATTCTACCCCTCAAAGGCACTGATCCCCGAAAAATCCCACTCTCGAAGAAAAAACAATTGTGCGATCGCTATACTGAATTGCTCAAAAGCGTTGATCACCGGATTACCACTACCTCGGTGCGTTACGGTGACAGCGCTCAAAAAGTGATCATAGCGACCTCAGAAGGCACTTTGATCGAGCAATCTTGGGTGGATATGGAAATGCGCTTTGCCGCTACCGCTAGAAATGGCGAAACCGTACAAACTGGACGGGAAACTACTGGCTCTCGCAAAGGTTATGAAGATTTAACTGATTTGGATGAACAGGTAAAAAGTGCCGCTCAAAGAGCGATCGCAGCTTTATCTCTGCCATCGGTGAAAGGCAATACTTACACTGTAGTCATTGACCCAATTCTCACGGGTTTGTTTGTCCACGAAGCCTTTGGACATCTTTCTGAGGCCGATATGGCTTATGAAAACCCCGATCTGTTGGAAGTCATGACCATCGGACGGCGGTTTGGCCCAGAAGAACTCCAAATTTTTGATGGTGCTGCCCCAGAGGGACATCGCGGTAGCTATTTTTATGATGATGAAGGTACGCCTGCTACTACTACTCAACTAATTAAAGATGGAGTTTTAGTTGGACGTTTACATTCTCGTGAAACCGCAGGCAAATTGGAGGAAGCGCCTACGGGTAACGCTCGTTGTCTCAACTATCACTTTACTCCCATTGTGCGGATGACAAATACCTGGATTGAACGGGGTAAAACACCAGTTAAAGACTTATTCAGCGATATCAAAGAAGGAGTGTATGCCCGCAATTGGTTGGGTGGGATGACGAATGGGGAAATGTTCACCTTCAGTGCTGGGGAAGCGTGGATGATTAGGAACGGCAAAATTGCTGAACCTGTGCGGGATGTAACGCTTTCGGGAAATGTATTCCAAACTTTAGCGGATATTGAGGCAATTGGTGATGATTTTTACTGGGATGAGTCTGGCGGTTGCGGTAAGGGAGGGCAAAATGGTTTATCAGTGGGTTGTGGTGGCCCTAGTCTCCGAATTCGAGATGTAGTGGTTGGTGGAGAAACGTAAACTTCATCCAACCATTGTAGCATTAGGTCTGTATTAAACAAGTTTGCAGTAAGCACTTTAGTGCTTACTACAGCTTTGCGTAAAATCGTAGCGTTTTTAATCCAAGGGCACGCATTAGTATTGTCAGTCGATGCATTGCCATTGTTAGCCGATGCATTGGCATTGTCAGTCGATGCGTTAGCATTGCCAAATTTAATTTGCTACGAATTAATGAAATACTGTACTTAGTACCAACCATCAAAACTAGTTTGACAGACTATTAGTCGGGAGTATTCCGTTTTGGCCAATTGCCGTCAGACTAGAAGTCGCTGGCTCACAAACTCTCGTCCGACTGCTTGAAACCCGCGTTCGGCTTTGCCGTTGCCGCTAGGCTAGGCGGGTTTAATTTGTATAGCTGCGATTTCCAATCGTCAGGTACTTCTTCCAAAAGTGGATGTTCCCCTATTACTCTTCAGACGAGAATGGCTCAATTCAAATTAATTTGCTAGCCAGAAAGCGACGTTACGCACATAGGTTTTGATATCTTCTAAGGCGCGTGGCTCTTTTTTCATACCATCTCCTGGTGCTTCATCTACAAAAGTGGGACAGCCTTTGTTAATATCCCAGTTGTAATCTACTAAATGATGGAAGCTGGAGTTAGCTACTGCTCGTCCTAGTATATTTCCTTGTTCATCTTGATGATGCTCGATCGCTACAACTAGATTGAAGTTACGACCTGTAACTAAACTTTTACCCAAAGCAATTACCCGCGCATTGGTATTGCCCAAAGGTGCGCCAATACCGCCCTCGTGGGGATGTGTTGGGAAAAATTCGATACTTCCCGAAGGTGAATTAGGATTTTTTAAAAGTTCGTGAATGGGTTCAACAATGGTAATTTTTTGATAATCGCCGTTAGCTCCAGAATGATAGTTGGGCCAGGAGATATAAGTTGTGTATGAGTCATCTCGGCTCCAGCGCGATTCATCGGGATCGGGATTTTTGGTGTTGAAATAGTGGATATCACCAATGTCAATTAAACCACACATAGAACAACCCATATCCTGATGATCGCGTGTTGTCAAAATACCACCACCACGTTTGCGAAAACCATTAATTCCAGCGATGTCTTTTTCGCTTAAACCCTTATCCACCTCTAATCCAAATAGCCAAAGTTCATCAAAATCTGATTTGTCGAGACTACTTAAAACTGGGTCACTACCGACTGCATCTGATTCGTAATCGCGTCCTGTAACTTCAAATAAGGAGTTTCCTGCTTCGTCTTTAATCGATGCTAAGTAATCTTGTAACATCGAGAAACGAAAAATGCTCCAGTCATCTTCAGTGGTAGGAATCGTAGTCTGCAAAAGAATACGAATTGGTTTTGTCATAACCTTTGCCAGATGAACACCACAATTGAGTATAGCGATCGCTTTGCACTAATGCTTAAGTTTTTAAATCTCTCAACATCCCTCCCAAGTATGAAAAAAATTACAACTCTAGGTAGTAGCACCAGTAGTTGAGGATGGCTAATCTAAGTAAAGGTGATTCGATATTCACTCCGGTTTGATTCACTACACTAATCCTCCGTGGCGCGTACTGGGGATTTACTGCCTATCTGAGTAAGCTGGATAGCTTCAATTAAACGTTCCTTAACACAGCGACAGATATGAAAGCAGATCAACTCCTGAAAAACTATGCCGCAGGTGTCAGAGACTTTACTGGTATCAATTTGAGTGAGGCAAACTTAAGGGAAGCCAATCTCAGTGGCATAATTTTGGATAAAGCAATTTTAGATGGAGCTAATCTAAGTCACGCTAATTTAGCCCAAGCCAGTTTGATTGAAGCAGACTTAAATGGAGCAAATTTGAGCAATGCTGACCTCAGTGGTAGCAACTTAAGCGGAGCTATCTTAGATGGAGCTATTTTGGATGGAGCAGCAATGGAAGGAGCTAATTTGAGCCAGGCTGATTTGACGGTTGCTAAATTGATTGAAACTAACTTGAGTGAAGCGGATTTGCAGGAAGCTAGTTTGATAGCGGCGAATTTAGATGGAGCCGATTTGAGCGGTGCAGACTTAACTGTAGCCGACTTATCCCAAGCAAATCTCACTCAAGCAGATTTGAACCAGACAAATTTAAGCGGAGCAAATTTGGATGGAGCCAATATAGAAGGAACAATCTTGGATGAAAATGTGTGACACTACCAGCCAGATAAACCCATGACGACTCGCCTCTCTACGAGACGCTACGCGTAGCTTGCTTCTCCGTAGGAGTACGCTCGAACTCACGCATTCATGCATTTTAAAAAGGCATACAGCAGCTCTAAATTTATGGGGTTCTTAATTTTGAATGAGTGAATGTGTGGTTTTTGACTTCCCAGCTTGCGTAGCACCTCTCAGAGAAAGGGCTGATTCGCGTCCAGTATGTAACTCTGGTGGCGATTGATCGCTTTTAACCCATTTCCCAAAATCTCAGCACTTGATTTTACGGGCGTACCCTAGGATTTTTTGGGCTTATAGCGATATTTTAGAAGTTTATAACGATTTTCATAGCATTCCCGACTATGCCGGAAAAGCTGTTGCCTCTAAATTAGAATAGGAGACATTTGTCAACTATCCAGATTCCAGTCTGCTTGCACCTTCATGTCCGGTAACACGCGTCGTGCAGCACAGAAATGGTTTATCAGGCATTAATTTAGTAGCCATTAGGCAAACATCTGCGATTAAATCAGTCTATGTAGGGTTGCATTCTGGAAGTTGACAAGTAAAATAGGAAACACTGCTTATCGGCTTGGTACTCTTGGGAAAAAAACCATGTAGTTAAAAGCACGTTAGGCTAATATGCGATGGGTGACAATTCTTAGACCTATTGCCTAAAGCTAATAGCCCCATGTTAACAACACTTCCAGACACCTCTGCCAACTTAGCGATCGCCTTGTTAATTAACTATAGTTTCGATCTCAGTGGCTATACTGCCAATGAGCTAGTTGAGCGTTGGCAAACGCAATACCCGCTTAATTGGCTACACCTGGCAGTGATTGAGGCACTATATCAAGGTCGTTATAAGGCTGTTTCTGTGCAGCAAATTTTAGTATTTTGGCAGCGCCGAGATCAGGCTACATATCATTTCAACATGGAATTTGAACGGATGATTTGTAGCAAATTTCCCCAAAGTTTAACTTCATCGCCTGCGCCAGCTCTACCGCTAGCGAAGAAAAATCCTATTGTGGAGAAAGTCACGAGTCCTCAACTACCACCTGCTAAGATTCGCAACGGCTATCAACACAGCAATACTGCAACTCTACAATTGAAAAGTTCCGAACAAAAAACATCTGTAGATAAAGAAGCGAAAGAGAAAGCTAGCGAGAATAAAACTGTCCTGAAATCTCCCCTTTCGGGAAAATTTGCTTCTTCAACAACGTTTCAGTTATCATCTGCTATCAGCCAAAGGCAAGCTTCACAAGAAAGTACACCGCCTTCACCATCACCAATTGCTCATCAACGACAGCCAAAACTACTCCCACCTGCTACCATTCATGCCCCAATCG
>NZ_DASQZC010000248.1:0-9844 GCF_035638895.1 Nostoc sp.
TATTAGTCAGTTAAATGGATGCTAATGGCTAAATATGTGAACAATAGTTTTTATAAACAACCCGGAAGGTTGTCACGAATTTTAAAAACATTATATTTTTGACTTCTTGCTCAAGTAAAAAAAAAGAAACTTGTCTTTAATTTAGTACTAATAATTTTGATAACTTTTTTATCAGAAAGTTACATCCATGAAACCACTGGAACAGTTAAAATTGAAAAGAACTCTCAGCTTGCTGATCCTGTAAGTATGACCATGCACAATTCCGTTGAATTCCAAGACGCTTTTGATGTCATAGTCGTCGGTGCAGGTCACTCCGGTTGCGAAGCAGCTCTCGCCTCTGCACGCCTCGGTTGTCGTACCCTGCTATTGACGCTCAACTTGGATAGAATCGCTTGGCAACCTTGTAATCCAGCAGTGGGTGGCCCGGCTAAATCTCAGTTGACTCATGAGGTAGATGCACTCGGCGGAGAAATTGGTAAAGTAGCAGACCGCACCTACCTACAAAAACGTATCCTCAACTCTTCACGGGGGCCTGCTGTTTGGGCATTACGCGCTCAGACAGACAAACGCGAATATGCAGCAGTGATGAAGAATATTGTCGAGAACCAAGAAAACTTGACAATCCGCGAAAGTATGACAACAGACTTAGTGCTGGGCGCTAACGGTGAAGTTATCGGCGTTGAAACTTATTTTGGTGTCGGGTTCCAATGTAAAGCAGTCATCTTGACAACTGGCACTTTCCTGGGAGGTAAAATTTGGGTTGGTAACAAATCAATGCCAGCCGGACGTGCTGGGGAATTTGCGGCTGAAGGATTGACACAAACCCTAAATCGTCTGGGATTTGAAATCGGCAGACTCAAAACTGGAACTCCAGCCCGGGTAGACAAGCGATCAGTAGATTATAGTAAAATGCTCATCCAGCCAGGGGATGAAGATGTACGCTGGTTTAGCTTTGACCCAGAGGCGTGGGTAGAACGGGAACAGATGCCTTGCTACATCACCCGCACAACCGCCGAAACCCATCGCCTAATTCAGGAAAATTTGCACCTGTCGCCAGTTTATGGCGGTTGGGTGGAAGCGAAAGGGCCGCGTTATTGTCCCAGTATTGAAGATAAAATTGTCCGCTTTGCCGATAAGGAAAGCCATCAAATCTTTATTGAACCAGAAGGACGAGATATACCCGAACTTTATATCCAAGGGTTTTCTACAGGCTTACCAGAGAATTTGCAACTACAAATGTTGCGGACTCTCCCCGGTTTGGAAAAATGTGTGATGCTGCGTCCGGCGTATGCTGTGGAATATGACTATTTACCTGCAACTCAGTGTTACCCCACACTGATGACTAAGAAGATTGCTGGATTGTTTTGTGCTGGGCAGATTAACGGTACTACAGGTTATGAAGAAGCCGCAGCTCAAGGACTTGTAGCAGGAATTAACGCAGCTCGATACGCTCGTTCTCAAGAAATGATTGTCTTTGCCCGCGAGCAAAGTTACATCGGGACGCTAGTTGATGACTTGTGTACAAAAGACCTGCGCGAACCTTACCGGATGCTTACCAGTAGGTCTGAGTACCGATTGATATTGCGTTCTGACAATGCCGACCAACGCTTGACACCCTTGGGGCGGGAAATTGGATTAATTGACGATCGCCGTTGGGATCTATTTACCCAAAAGCAAGCAAATATTACCACAGAAAAGCAAAGATTGCAAGCCACACGAGTCAAAGAACATGATGAAATAGGAATAGCGATCGCATCTAATACCCAGCAATTAATTAAAGGTTCAATTACCCTCAACGACTTGCTGCGCCGTCCCGGATTCCATTACGTTGACCTCGACAGGTTCGCCCTTGGAAACCCCAACCTCAACCGCGCTGAGAAAGAAGGTGCAGAAATTGACATCAAGTATTCTGGCTATCTTGCTAGGCAACAAAATCAGATTGACCAAATTGCCCGCCAAGCGCACCGCCAGTTACCTGCGGATTTAGACTATACAACAATTGATACCCTATCCATTGAGGCACGGGAAAAGCTAACTCACGTAAAACCACTCACTCTTGGTCAAGCTGCACGTATTGGTGGCGTAAACCCAGCAGACGTTAACGCTTTGTTATTATATTTAGAATTGCGTAGAACCAAGAGCCAGTCTGAGTTTCCAGCGTTAGCTTAACACAACCTTGATAAAGACTGAGTATAGTAGTAGGGAGGGAGATTGGTATGATAGATGACATAACTATTAGTAGTGGCATCATTAACAATCCCCAGATTAAAGTTGACTTTAATACCAACGCTCAACCAACTCGTCTCAATCAGACGGCAGATTGGATATTTTATCTGTAATCCTAATTCCCAGGCAGTAGGCGCGGCGTTTCCTCGTCCTAGCAACAACCCAGAAAGTCTATGTTACAAGAAGCCAGCACCCGTCTCATAGTACCGGAACCATCAGAAGACTTAATCGCCAACGAGCCTTGGTCGATAGAAAACTATGCTGATGGTCTAATGGATGAACTCTTTGCCGATATCGACTCCATTCTGGATGTTAGTGGTAATCTACTTTCTCAAACCGTTAGGCACAGTAGGCAGAACAAATGGAACCAGTCTGTTGCTGGGGTTTCTCCCCAAGCTCAACGCCAGTCGCCTACAGAAAATGTGCTGCAAACAGTTATGGGGATACCGCAGATTATACCGAACACACTGAACCAGCCAGTGCAGTCAGTTGTTCAAGATAACCACAAACACTTGAGTACCGTTGTATTTGACACTGCCACCGTAAAAAGAGCTAGTAGAAAGCGTCAGAAAAGTAGTTCTACTTTGGGCAAACTGTTGATGGTGGGAACAACTTTAGGCGTGGCGATCGCTGGTACTATCTACTTGGTACAGTCTGGAGTCGTATATCTATCAAATAACAACTTGACCCTGCCAGCTGTTCTAGTGCCACAACCGCAGTCACAGTTGCCAACAAAAGTAGAAATAGAGGCAGATTTGGTTGACTACATGCTCCAATCGCTGGCAGTTATAGATAAGCAAGGAGAAACTCCCAATCGAAAATCTGTCAGTTCAAGATTTTCCAGTCAGGCAAATACTAACCAAGTAGCCTTTGGTAACAAGCAAACAACTGGTATACCATCACTTCCACTTCTAGCTAACAATACACCACCAGCCCCCAACCGTTCTGGAAGCGTTGTTGAGCGCATCTACGTTCCCGTTTATCAAGCGCCGTCGCCAATGCGCTACGCCCTGCCGGCTATTCCTGGTAGTCCTACACTTTTACCACGAGTTACGAGTGCGTTACAAGGATCTCAACCGAATGTTGTGAAAACTGCCCTGAATACAGTGCGACAAGCTGCCAAACCTGTAAGTGTCAACATGTTAGCTGCGGCTGTAAGACCCGAACTTAAACCTGTAGCTGCGAAAACTGTACCGATTACCGTGCGGCAAACACCCAGCCCTCTACCTGCATTACCAGTAGTTGCATTACGTGCAGCCCTCGCCCCAGAGTCAGAACCAACTATTACCCAAGAACAAGTATATCCGGCAGTTGCGATCGCAGATGCTCCGAGTAATACCTTAGAAGGATTACTTGAGTTAGGCAATAAATCTGCCGCTTTATTTAAAATTGATGGCGTAACTCGCCGCATCAATATGGGTGAAAGTATCGGCTCAAGCGGTTGGACATTAGTAGATGTGAGTAATGGTGAAGCCGTTATCCGCCGTAACGGCGAAGTGCGATCGATTTACGCAGGGCAGAAATTATAATAATAAGCTGTTTAAACCTCTCAAACTTCCCTTGATAGACTATTAGTGGTCTGTATCATTAGTGTTGAGGGAGCAACTTTTTACTTCCCTTTTACCGCTGACTCCGAAAACCCTGTCTTCCATTAACTTGGTCAAAGAGGACATCGTATTTATCAAAAAATGCGATGCCAGTATTTACAAATATAGGAAGTTCTGCCTGTGGCGAGATACTTAAATTCCAGCGATTAAATCCGTCGCGGGTTCCTGGTGTAAGACTGTAATCAAAAATGCCATTAATTGCTACTTTCAAAGCATTTGTTGAGCGCAATACTCCTGGTTTGAGTTTACCTGCTGTGGAAGCTGACTTGAATTCAGTCGACCCATTAATAGTTCCAGTATCAGCGATCATTGTGCCATTACAAGAATTTTTAGCCGCACTCCCAGTAAGAGTTAAACAAACTTTACTCAATCGAGAATCCCATCTATTACCGGGTACACCATTAATTTCGCTTTGTTTACTCCAAGCAGCCATTTTGAAACCTGCTTGATTGTCAGCAGTTAAACCGAGAATTAGGCTGCCATTTTTGTTACTACCACCATTTCCAACTACGATAAATCCGTTACTCAGATTGCCTGGTAATTTTCTCAACGGATTATAAGGAAGTGACTTTTCAAAATAGTTGACACCGATAATACCGGAAAATGGCACACCACTCTTTGCTGAACAATTAGGCTTTTGGGCAGTACATTGGCGACTAGTAACAATCTGTACCGGAACGGGTTCTGCGGCGGGAAGCAAACCAAATCGGATGTTAGTATAAACTAATTCTCCCTCCAGGATAGTACCATCACTTAATACTTCCTTAATATTTTGTCCCGTTCTGCGAATAGGGGCATTGCCTAAAAACTCTTTGGGAACTCGCAGCCCTGCTGACCCTGTATCTAATAAGATACGCTTTGGTTTACCACCTGCGATCGCCATTTCTAGAAAATAGCCGCGAACCCGTTGACCGAGGGAAGGTTTTGTGTATAAAGGTAGGGAGATGGTATCAAAACTTGGCTTGCGTGGTGTATTTTGAGAGATGTCGCGCAACGCTGGGTTTGGGAAAAGAGCCGCAAATGCTGACTGTCGTTGTGCAGCTGGTTCAGGCGCGATATCCCAAAGGCTTTCGTAGTAGAAAAAGCCGCTACCTAAACCGCGTTGTTGCGCTGCTTCTACCTGGGATTGAATTTGTGGCATGGAAACTGGGCGATTTCGCAATCCCGCCATAATACCGATACCAGTTGGGATGACTTTTTGTGTTTCTAAAATTTCTGGGCGGGTAATTTGAGCAATAAAACTTTCTAAATCATTGCGGTACACCTGCATGACTAACTCATCGACAATACCCAACCGTACCCAGTTGAGCCAGTCTTGCAGTTGCAGCTTGTAGGCGAAATCATAATAATTAGGAGAAACTGAGAAGATGGCATTCGGTTTTCTGGCTTTCACAGTTTGATAGAGGTCTACCATGAATGTGCTGATTTTATCTGCCCGCCATTTTATCCATGCTTGGGCTTGAGGATTGGGCGGGGGAGGATTGCCAGTTTCTTGAGTATATAGACTAATTGTGTATTTATCGTAACCAAAATCCACAGGTAAACTCGTATGGTCGTCAAATTGAACGCCATCAGCATCGTATTGAGTAATGACTTCCATCACGAGTTCGGTGATAAACTTTTGCACTTCCGGGTGAAACGGATTCAACCACGCTACTTCACCCGCAGCACTAATTGAAGTTTGAGTCCCATCCCGCTTTTGTGTCAGCCAATCTGGATGCTGGGATGCAAGTTCCGAAGTTAGGGGAACCATGAAACCAAATTCAAACCAGGGTATTGCTAATAGCCCTTCTCTACGAGCTTGGCTGATAATGTCTGCAATCACATCTTGTCCATCTGTTCCCTTGAAAAAGAAGGGAATACCCTTTTTTTGCATCACAGCGCTGGGGTAATGTGTATAGCCATCGTTCCACACTACTGGATAAACAGTGTTAAAGTTTAACTGCCGCAGTTGGCTCATGGCTGCTTGTACCTTTGAGCGATTTCTAAAAACGCTGAAATCGTTACCACTCAGCCACACCCCCCGAATTTCTTGACGAGGTTGAGGAGGTAGTTGGGCAACAGCAGGGGCAAAAGTGTTGAGTAGTAATACTGCAACGAATGATATCAGACATAATAATGGCAGCAGACGCTTTCTTAAAAGCCACCAACCTTGATGAATAAGGCGACTAGGCGCACTACAAGACGCTTTACGTAGCTTGCTGCGACATAAAAGTAAGCCTCTACGCACAGGCTTAAATAGTAAGTTAGTTAAAGTAGCATTAATTTTTATGCTTTTTTCCCAGAACTGAGTTGCCATTACTTCTGCTTACTAAATGAGGTTAATTGGTTATATTTAATTCCATATCAACATTAAATTGCTGCACCAGGAAAACTGATACAGTAATTTAGCTGCAAAATAGTTGACGCAGTTATCGGGTTAGTAGTGCCAAGTATAAATGTTTAAAATGTAACCTGTAATATACAGCAGAATACAGAATTTAGGAGTAAAACACGCTGTATACCTGGATAACAGACTTAGCTTGTCTACCTCACCAACTTTAAATCTGCTGTATTTTCGCTGCTCTCATACCAATTTTAAAATGATTGCGACAGATGGACAGAGAAAACCCAGATACACTAAGCGGTTTCCAATCCAAAATCTAAAATCCACAATCCAAAATGGTATCACGCCTATGCCTGGTAGATTTTTTGCATAACACCATTTCTCCCATTGGAATTAAGTCACAATGATAATAGGCAATCATAGAGGGTGCTGTTATGTTTCGTCTAACTCAAATTGTTCGGAACTTGTTCATTCGGATTCAAGGCTTGTTTGGTGTTTTATTCCAAAGTGTTTCCAATTTCTTTGGAAATTTCTTTGGTTTTTTTGGCAACCTGTTTGGATTCAATAGCTCTGGTTATTTCTTGGAATCTGATCAGCAGCAGCAAGTTATAAAACAAGCTTCTGCAAAAGAGCAAATTGAAACGAATCAGGATAACACTCCTAAAATTTCCGCCACTACCCGCCGTCGTTCTAATGCCAAAGTTGACGACTACTTTCTCAATATGGCTCGTGATGTGAAAAAGAACTAACCAAAAGCCACCACGCGAACAACAAGCTCAATGAGCATCGTAGATATCGCTCTTAGATAAAAAAATAGCCAAAGCTTTCTGTTACTTATCGCTTGAGCATTGCGGCGATCAGGCTACATAATTTTTATTTGACTTTTTTTTACTTGTTGTGATCTTTGCTTGGGAGCGATGTCTACGACGGGCTACGCCTACGCACTGCAAGGAAAAGGTAGAGCTACCAATTAATTACTGTTAAAATTGTTACCTTCGCAAACTCTTGATCGGCAGTCACCAAACTTACTGAATTTTGGATCGCCATTGCTGCAATAATTGCATCTGGTAGTTTCAACCGATATCGCTGCCGAATTTCAATGATTTTCTTAATCAAAACAGCATCACTCGCCACTAAATTGACAACCTCAACTCGTTGCAAAAACTGCTCAAAAAGCTGACGATCCTCTTGACTCAGCCCAGAAAACGCGAGAAATTCAATTTTGCTAATAACTGAAACTCCAATTCAATCAGCATCTTGGAGTAATTGAATAAGTTGAAAATTTTCTTGAAGCAAAGCTACTATCGCATTCGTATCCAACACGTAGCGATTACCACTCATCGCGTAGATTCCTCTGCATTGCTACCGCATCTCCCCGCCAAGTTAATCGCCCCACCAAATCAGAGAAATCATAACTAGGTTGCTGCTTTTCCTCTGACGAAACTGGATTCAAAACAACTACAATGTCCACTTCAACCGCCGCTAACTGCGTTGGAACATTAAGATTTAAATATCCTGATTCATCGATTTTAGTTGTAAGTTTTAAAACTTCCATTGCCAAAGAATTAGTAAACCTCATCTTATTCTAAATTTTGTAGAGCGAACATTGCTCAATCAGATCCCCAGAACCCCGACTTTTCAAAAAAGTCGGGGTTCTTGTACCTCATGATAAATATTCTTCAGGTGTTTTCAAACTACTCGTTTAGCCCCCTAACTTTTTAGATCCCCCTAAATCCCCCTTAAAAAGGGGGACTTTAAGAGACTCTTAGCCCCTCTTTTTAAAAGCCGTGCAGTGGGAGATAAGGGAGGAGAAGCTACCACCCTCTTTAACATGGCTTTTCTAGAACGCGATCGCGGTAATCTAAAACAAGCCCAAACACATATTCAAGCAGCTATTGAAATCATTGAAGATTTACGCACCAAAATAGCTAACAAAGAACTACGCGCTTCTTACTTTGCCTCAGTCCAAAACTACTACAAGTTCTACACCGATCTGCTGATGGAAGTGCACAAAAAAGACCCATCAAAAGGATACGATGCTTTGGCAGTGGAAGTTAGCGATCGCGCCCGTGGTCTAATTGAACATGAACTCCCAGGAAGTGAAAAGATAGACAAAGCAGCCAAGAATTAATACAACATAGGCGTAGCCAAACCCAGGCATCGCACCTTTAAAATAACTATATCCAGCTTGAGGCTGGACAATAGCTAGAGATATTTTTGAGATTGAAGTTTACTTGGTTTTTAACTTACCAAATCAACTAAGGCGTTGCTCTGAAAGCGGACTATAGATGAAACTGAGCAACCGCGATAATTCTCAGATGTAAATACTGATAGTGTGATATTAGCTTGACCGGGATCTAAAATGCGTTTTACCTTACAGGTTTGCATTTTGTTGTTGCAGTAAGCAATAATGCGATCGCCAGCCTTGACTTCCAACGCTTGAATTTTCAATTAATACCAACCTTGCCAGGAATTTGCTTCGTTAAAGGAAAAATATATTGTTATATTCCGCTTTCTTTAACAATAGCAATGTTTCTTTAAGTATAGCACAAAAAATTAAAGTTTTTAATCTTATCAATTTAATCTTGATGATGTCAAGTTGATTTATGCTCAAAACGCTATATAAATGCTGGATTTTCAGAAAATAAGGATAAAATCTCCACCTTCGCGCAGCCTCTAGGCCGGAAGCCTCATCTGAAAAATCCAGATGGTGGGAAACCTCTGCTCCAATTTCTCTGGAGCTAATTTTTTTCGAGTCCAAATTTTTTCCTTCTATGTTTTTGTTACAATTAATGAAATTTTTACATAAAAATACCACTATGGCTTTATATGCTGAATTACACAGACATCTAGGCGGGTCGGTCGTACCAAGAGTTCTATGGCGATATTTCGAGCGACATTCTTCGGAGTTGATTTCTCGCTTTGCTGACTATTCACAATTTGAAGATTTTTACACCCGTCCACGCAACACCCTGGATGAGTATCTAGAATTACACACCCTGGTAGAAAGTGTGCAAACTGTGGAGACTTTGCCTTACTTTATCTATCGCTTAGTGCGGGGTGCTTACATTTTTGAAAATTTGGCTTATCTAGAGCTGCGCTACACTCCCTATTTGCGGACACCTGAGCATCTGAGTCAATCCGAAAGAATTGACAAGATGACAGAAATTGTGGAAGTAGTAGGACTTGCTAGCCAACAGCCAGAATATCCTATTGTTACTAGCCAAATTCTCTGTATGCACACGCGCCTACCTTATGAGGTGAACAAGGCGATTGTTGATTTGGCGGCACAAAATAAGCAGTATGTCTGTGCAGTGGATGTAGCGGGGGGTGATAGCTATTATGCCGATCGCTTAGAAGAATGGATTAGCTTATATGATTATGCGCGATCGCAGGGCGTTAAGACCACCGGACATCTATATGAAACCACTGCTGGCTGTTACCCTGAACTGTTACCCTATCTCATGCGAATCGGTCACGGCATCCAAATTCCCCTACTGTATCCAGAGTTACTTAATGATGTGGCTAAACGCGGACAGTGTTTAGAGGTTTGCCCCACAACTTACCTGAAAACTGGTACTTTGCAGGATATCCGTCAACTCAAATTAGTTTTTGACCGTTGTTTTGAAGCTGGGGTAGATATTGCTATCTGTACCGATAATGCTGGATTGCACAATGTGCGTCT
>NZ_DASQZC010000249.1:0-19662 GCF_035638895.1 Nostoc sp.
TAAAAAGGATTGGGTGATTTAGGCGGCGTTGTCCTGATACCGCAACCGCCAAACTTGATTGATGGATATACTACTTTGTTTATATCTGGCAAATAAAGACCATAGAAATCAAAGTCATCAGATTTGTACTTTTTCTCATGACAACCATTCTTGTCTGCCCAATTGCTTTTATTTTTCAGTGTGCCATCACAACTGTATTTAGCTTGAATTCTGTAACATTTGCCATCTTTGTAGGCAATCAAATCAAAGGGTGCATGTTCAGTTACTACTGGTACAAAAACCGAATATTCTTTCTCGACTAAATCTGCTATCACTTTAGCAGCTGCTAGATCACCCTTATCTTTTGTGTGATGCATTTATATGAACTCTCAAGCCTATTTTATAAATTACCATAAAAAGGCTTCTTTAAGGTTCGTATTAAGTTAAAACGAGCGCGGCAGGGTTCGAACCTGCGACCAACGGATTAGAAATCCGTGGCTCTATCCACTGAGCTACGCGCCCAAAACAAAATAATGGCTCCTGGAGGAGTCACCTACACTATTATATCGTCTTCACGTAACAAGAAGCAATCGAAAATTGCAGATTTACTATTAGCAAGGCTAAGATGCAAGTCGCTAGTTAGTTAATCTACACCGAAAACGAAACAGATGGAGTATTGGTTTAGATATATTGAGTTGTCAAAGGGTTATTTGCCTGTTAACGCCACCTTCCTATGGGCGGCTACCTTCGGGAAAGAACTGGCGATCGCTAGGCTCATTTCCACAGTATGCTAGGTAATTTCAGCCTTGCCGATACTGCCAAATGCCATTATATATTCCATATTAAGAGTGCCCCTGTGAGGAGTTATTTGCTAGTGCCATGTTTATTCTCAAACGGCAGGATGTTGAAATATCAAGCATTCAGCACCCAAAAAAGGATCAGCAGGTGCCGATTCTCAGTTATCAAGGGCAGACTTTTCGCTTGATTAGTGTTTTCAAAGCTAGTCAAGAAGAAGAAGCTAGAGCCTTATGGAGAGAATTAACGGATAACCGAGGTAAAGCCTGTGTTTTACTAGAAGAACCCGAACGGTTTAGTGTTTGGGGTAAAATCCGTTTAGAGCAACTGGATAGTGACACAGGTGGTCATGGCAAAACGGCGATTTTAATCCAAGCCAGTATTTTGCTCTTGCAGGGTGTTTCTATCGACATTGAAGAGTTTTTAGGTGCTAGGCAAGCTGCATTATTTGAAAAAGATATTGCGGAGGTGTTCAAGCAGAAACAATTTCCCCAAGCATCAACCCTTGAAGCAGTTAAATATTTGGTATCTACTAATCCATTACCAACAGCCAAAATACCTGATTGGCAAGAAAATCATGTAGTGATCTTGTTACAAGAACTGCATCGATTAGGAAAGGGCTATTTTGGCAATGCTAATTTTACCAAACAAGTGATTTATAAGCTAGAAGATATGCCAGAAGCCGAGCGATCGCTGTTTCTCAGTTGGCTAAATCAATCCCCACTGTGTAAACTATGGCAGTAACAAAATTATTACCAATGGCACTTGCTTTTGGTGTCTGATTGTGCATTAGTTAGCAGACACATTGCTAGATATACAGTCCTTTAACTCAAAATACTGCCAGAGAGCATCTACATAGTCAAGTCTTATGAATAACTCTTACGAGAATTCGTTCCTTTCTAAATCTATTTTCACCACTCAGAACATTGTCTTAGCTAATATTGGCTGGGCCGTACTGGCACTGCTATACTTTTTGTTGTTTAGTGCCAAAGTTCCCGGAGCAGATGGCATAGAAAGCCGAGCCGAGTGGTATGTGATTGGCACAAATATTTTTGAAGCTTTAGCTTATTTGGCTGCCGGTATCTTATGCTTGAGGAACTGGCTGAGTCCACAAATCGTCAGTGGTCGAAATGTTTGGCTCTTGATTGGCTTAGGTATGCTTTCCTATTTCGTCGGGGGGATAATTTTCGGCTATACGGAAATAGTTTTAAAAGATGAACCGGATGTGTCTGTAGGCGATATATTTTTTGTAGTTAGTTATCTATTACTTGGCGCAGGCATGATTTTAGCTGTGGCTTCCAGGCGAATTAATCTGGAAAAATGGCAGTGGCTAATTGTGTTAGCAATTGCTGTGTTCGGTAGTTTGTTGGCATGGTGGATTTCTATGCAACAGGAAACACCCTCAGAACTGTTAGTCGCTATTTTGAATTGGTTTTACGTAGTTAGCGATGTGGTTCTGTTAATTATTGCTACCACTCTGCTACTAGCCTTTTGGGGGGGAAGAGTTTCCCAGTCTTGGCGAATGATTGCAGCCGCGGCCTTTTCGCTTTACATTGCAGATATGTGGTTTAAATATGCCCAAGGCCCCAATTATCAAAGTGGAGAGATATTAGAAGTGTTTTGGGTATTTAGTGGAGTGTTATTTGGCATGGGCGCTGTCTTAGAATATGACGCATCACTAAGACGAACGCGGCGTACCAGTGGACGAAAACGAGCTTAGTAAAGATTTTTGGTATCTACCGTGAGAAAATTAACAGATTCTGACAAGCAAGAAATTCTTAAGTTATATCGAGAGACTGCCGAAACAACCTCAACTTTGGCAGACCGCTATGGTGTGAGTAATTCGACAATTAGTCGCCTGCTCAAAAGCACTTTGCCAGAAGATGAGTATGAATACTTAGTCTCCTTAAAGCGGGCTGCGAGAACTCCTGAGGGTAGGGCGCAGGTAAGTTACGAGCAGTTACCTCTGCTGACTCAACCAGAGCCGGAGATAGAGGTTCCACCCATCGAGAGCCACCCTGTGGAAGTACCAAAGGTTGAGCCACTACCACGTCGGGTAATTCATGTAGAGCAGGAGCTTTACTCAGAGGAAACGGCGGAGTCACTCGCTGCTAGTAGACGGGTGCGGCGACGCCCCTCGGCGACGGAAAAACCAAAGCTCCGAGTCCCAGAGAAATTAGAAACTCCAGAGCCAAAGCCGCCGGAAATAGTCAGTATTCCTATCCCACCACTAAAGAATGAACATCCAGGAGCGGCTGTCATCGCGCAGATGCTGGGTGAAGATTTGCTCGACGAATCGGAGGATTTGGACGATTTAGAAGATGATGATTTAGAAGATGACGATTTTGAGGAAGAAGATTTTGATGATGATGACCTGGATGAGGAAAGACCTTTAGTCACAAAACGTAGACCAGGTGAAGCATCAGTTCAAGTTTTACCTCTGTCGATAGCTAATTTGCCAAAAACTTGCTATTTGGTCATTGACCGTTCTTCGGAATTAATTACCCGTCCTCTCAAAGACTTTGGTGATTTGGGGCAAATTCCTAGCCTGGAAACCCAGCAAAGAACTCTGCCGGTATTTGATAATCATCGCGTCGCCAAGCGTTTTTCTACGAAGCGCGATCGCGTGATTAAAGTTCCTGATAGTAAAATGCTGCATAAGGCTCGGACTCATTTGCAAGCTAAGGGCATCACCCGACTGCTAATTGATGGTCAGGTCTACTCCTTATCTACGACAGTTTAGAGGTCATGGAGACACCGGCTGGCTATGGTGTGGTATTGGTGACAGCTGGCAACATACAAGAGGCAGAAGCAATTGCAAATGCCCTTGTGGAAGCTAAACTCGCTGCTTGTGTAAGTCTGTTACCAATCCACTCAATTTACACCTGGCAAGGAGAACTGCATAAAGAGCAAGAATGGCAATTACTGATTAAAACTGATTTGGCGCAATTTCCGGCAATGGAGGCCAAAATTAAGGAATTGCACTCCTATGAAGTGCCAGAAATTATTGCTTTACCAATTGTTGCTGGTTCTCAAGCCTACTTACAGTGGATTTCTCAGCAAGTTAAAAGTAAAGAGTGAGGAGTTATGAAAATCCTAACTCCTCACTCTTCGTATAATTTAAAATTACAAACTAATAGTCTGTCACATCAACTTTGACAAATAGATAAATTCTTCAATTTCTCTTCTTTCCTTCTTCCTTAGCGTACTTCGCGGTTCCCTTCTTTACTCTTCAAACTTCGCTTGACAGACTACTAGCTGTAAACGGCCCTTGCAAAACGCTCTGCCAAGTAAATAATGTCTTGTCTACGAGCAATTTGGTTCATCCATTGTTTGGGAATATTTTCCACGCCGTAGTAAATTCCCGCTAACCCACCGGTGACGGCGGCGGTAGTATCGGTATCTCCGCCTAAATTAACAGCTTTCAACACCGCTTCAGAATAAGACGAACTATTTAACAAACACCACAGGGATGATTCTAAGGTATCAATCACATAGCCACCAGAATTAATCTCTTCCACTGGTACCTTGGCAATCTCACCACTGAAAACTCTGCCAAAATGCGGCTTCTCTAACAAAAATTCTCGGACAGAATAAATTGTTTGGATATCTTGCAATCCTTGTAGATAAGCGGTTTGGGGGTTAGCCCCTTCTAAGAGCGCCACTGCAATACTAATATAAATGCCACAGGCCATTTGCGATCGCGCATGGCCATGAGTAATCGCCGAAACATCATGCACCCGCGCCAGCAATTCGCCTAAAGTTAACTTTCTGTGACAATAAGCCATCGGTAAGATTCTCATCAGAGAACCATTGCCATTACTATTCTCAACCTTACCACCCGCCTGATGGGGAACAACTCCCTGTTTAAGGCGCATAATTGCTGTGTGGGTAGTTTCACCAATATCAAAGACATCGCCACGGGGAGTCCAGTAAGCCTCCTTGTACCAGCGCCAGAAGGAATTGGCTATGGCATTCAATGAATACCCCCTACAAAGGCATTCTGTCAAGCAAAAGCTTAATGAACTATCATCCGACCAAGTTCCTGGTGGTTGATTCCATGTGCCATAACCCTGCATCGTTGTCACTGGAGATTTGACTCGTTCAGCGCGGCTAGTAAACTCCACCGGCACACCCAACGCATCACCGACACATAAACCCATCAAACCAGACAACGTTTTTGTAGCGGTTAGCATTATTCAATCTCCACAAGAATTGCTCAAAATTAACTTTATAGATTCCCTCTATAGCTTGTTGCAACGGATGCTACAGCCTACTTTTCATCATCTGTGAAAAGCTCGGTAAAAATTGTTAATTGGGTATTTTATTTACCATTTTCCGACTTATTTTTAGTTCCAAATATTGTGCCAGTTTTAAAAGCGTCTATTTTTGGAACAAAGAACCCAGATGAAAAGACATTGAATGTAATTATAACAGCTTATTTCTGATTTTTCGGGTAGTTAACCTGTAAACGTCAAGCATCAATAGCAACATTCATTCAATAAAGTCTGGTAAATATTTGGAACATTTTCATACAATTTTCGACTTGGAATATACAAGTAAAAAATACAAAATTTGGTAAAAGATATGAAGCGTTTACTCAAGTCTCTCATGACAATTTCTGTATTATCTTCTTTAATAATTGCTCCTCTTGTTCTATCAGCTAGTCAAGCTTCTGCTGAAACCAAAAAAGGTACTGATGCTAGCTATGTTGGTGCTGGTGTTGCAGGTGGTGTTACCAGTGGCGGGCAAGGTATCAACGATGATGCAACATTTGGTGGTAATGTCACAGGTCGCGTGAAATTAGGAACTACACCATTTTCTGCACGCGGTAATGTCCTTTGGAGTGATAAGACAAGTGCTATTATCCCAGAACTTTCTGTGGATGTGCCTATCGCTAATAAAACTAATGCCTATTTAACTGGTGGTTATTCTTTTGTAGAGAAAGATGGTTCACCAACTCCTATAGGTAATAAAGATTCAATAGTGGTAGGTGCTGGTGTTGAATCAGAAGTTGCTAACAATTTCCTCGTCTACACTAACGCCAAAGTCGGGCTTGGTGCCTACCAAAATAGCGATACTCCTGCTGTTAGCATCAACGGCGGTTTTGGCTATCGCTTCAAATAAAAGATTATTGAGTCCTCAGTCAGTTTATACTTTACTTAAGTACTCAGGACGGGCTAAACGCCCCGCTACCGCTAACAGCACTTAAAACTCACTACTTCAAAAAGCTGGTTTTGTTAAGTGTTACATCACTGACAAAGCCTGCTTTTGCCGTGGTAAAATTAAATTATTCCTCATTATTCCGGCCGGATTACCGGGGATAAAATAGCCGAAGGGTGCTGATTCGGCGTCTACGTAATGCTTTATTGAGAATACTATACAAGTCTAATGGTTAAATCTGCTCCTTCCCCCATCGCAACCCGTAAGCCTTCCAAAGTAGAAGGAATCAAAGAAAATAGTAATTTTTTGCGTGAACCTATAGCAACTGAAATCCTTCAAGACACTACCCATTTTACTGAAAATGCGGTGCAGCTTTTGAAGTATCACGGTTCTTACCAACAGGATAACCGCGACAATCGCACCAAGGGACAGGAAAAAGATTACCAGTTTATGCTACGGACAAAAAATCCGGGTGGTTTAGTACCGCCGCAGCTGTATCTGGCTTTAGATAAAATAGCTGATGAGTATGGCAACCAGACGTTACGAGCAACTACCCGTCAAGGTTTCCAACTGCACGGAATTTTAAAGAAGAATCTTAAATCAGCAATTGCCACAATTGTCAATAACCTGGGTTCAACTTTGGGAGCTTGCGGTGACATTAATCGAAATGTGATGGCACCACCAGCCCCCTTTAAGAATCGCCCAGAGTATCAGTATGCTTGGGAGTATGCCCAGAATATTGCTGACTTGCTGACAGCGCAAACAGGTGCTTATTACGAAATTTGGTTAGATGGGGAAAAGGCAATTAGTGCTGAAGAAGCCCCAGAGGTGAAGGCAGCGCGACAGCGCAATGGAAATGGCACAATTATCCATGACAACGAAGAACCGATTTATGGCACGTACTATATGCCTCGCAAGTTTAAAATTTGCGTGACAGTGCCAGGGGATAATTCGATTGATTTGTATTCTCAAGACCTGACGTTGGTAGTGATTACCAATAAAAAGAAGCAATTAGAAGGATTTAATATTTTTGCTGGTGGTGGTCTAGGTAGAACTCACGGTAAAGAAGAAACTTTTGCTAGGTTAGCAGACCCCATCGGTTATGTGGCGAAAGATGACGTTTATGACATTGTGAAAGCGATTGTTGCTACCCAGAGAGACTATGGCGATCGCACCGATCGTCGTCATGCCAGATTAAAATATTTAATTAACGATTGGGGCTTAGATAAATTCCGTGCCCAAGTTGAAGAATATTTCGGTAAATCAATTGAAGCCTTCAAACCACTGCCAGAGTTTAAATATTACGACTTCCTCGGCTGGAATGAACAAGGTGATGGCAAACTATTCTTAGGAATTTCCATTGACAATGGTCGAATCAAGGATGAAGGTTCGTTTCAACTAAAAACCGCTTTGCGGGAAATTGTCGAGCAGTTCAAGTTGTCCATTCGTTTGAGTGCCAACCACAACCTGATTTTTTACGATATAGAACCAGATAGCAAGCAAGCTATTCAAGACATTCTCAGCCGTTACGGTGTCGTAGACGACCCTACTAAAATCGAACCTTTAGTGCGGTATGCAATGGCTTGTCCGGCTTTGCCCACTTGTGGCTTGGCAATCACCGAATCAGAACGAGCAATACCGGGAATTTTGGAGCGCGTTCGCGCCCTTTTAGATAAAATAGGTTTACAAAATGAGCATTTTGTGGTAAGGATGACAGGATGCCCCAATGGTTGCGCTCGTCCCTACTTAGCAGAATTGGGCTTTGTCGGTAGCGCTCCAGAATCTTACCAATTATGGTTAGGGGGTTCGCCAAATCAGACTCGACTGGCACAACCTTATACAGAGAAGCTGCACCATAATGATTTAGACAGCTTCTTAGAGCCGATTTTTGTTTACTTTAAAAAATCTCGGAAATCGAAGGAAAGTTTTGGTGATTTTTGCGATCGCGTTGGTTTTGATGCCATCCGCGAGTTTGCTGCTAGCTACGATCCTAACAGCGCTAATCCTGCAAACAAATCGCGCCATCGGGTGAATTTGAAAGAAGAGGTTTATAGCAAGTTGAAGGAAGTAGCAGAAAGCCAAGGTAAACCCATGACTCAGTTAGTGACTGAAGCGCTAGAGACTTACTTCCAGAATCTTTCGTAAGCCGAAAAATTGAAGATAATAGAAATCAAAGAGAGACACAGATAAATCCATCTGTGTCTCTTGCGTAAGTCACTTAGTACACAGTTTCGTAAATTCGTGGCCAATTGAGGGTTTAAGTTTAAACGCATAGGCACTTCTCTACGAGACGCTACGCGTACGTAGGGGTACGCCTTCCCGTAGGGTAGGGGCGCAGAGGAGCGCAAACTTTATTTGGAGGTATTTTTTTCTCCCCCTGCTTCTCTTCTTCCCCCGCCTCCCGTGCTCTCTTCGGTGACACATCCACAGGAAAACTGAAATATGGTTACGACAGCAAAATTTGCAGAAACTAGGGATGTGCTGCAAAACATCAGCTGGCAAACATTCAAAGCTATGCTGGCAGATATGGGATCTGAGCGAAATAAAAGGCTAGCTTATGACAACGGAATAGTAGAAATTATGACTCCGCTAATGCCGCATGAGAACTCAAACCGTCTCATCGAAGGTTTTGTTCTTGTGCTGTGTGAAGAATTTGGTTTAGAAGTTAAAAGTGCTGGCTCGTTGACTATGACGCGGGATGATTTGGAACGAGGAGGCGAGCCGGACAGTAGTTACTATATCCAAAATGAATTGTTAGTCCGCAACAAAGAAAGTATTGACCTAAATACAGATCCACCACCAGATATAGTACTGGAAGTGGAATATTCCAGATCCAAAATAGACAAGTTAGCTCTTTACGCTTCAATGGGAGTCCCAGAATTCTGGCGATATAACGGAAATGTCTTGAGAATCTACGCCCTTAATAATGGGCAATACTCGCAAAGCGATCGCACTCCAACTTTTGCGCCTGTGCTGGTGACGGAGATTCCCCGATTTATCCAAGAAAGCAAGAAAGTTGGACAAATAACAGCAACTCGTGCTTTCCGTACCTGGGTTAGACAACAGATATCTACAGCAGGGCAATAATTTATTAAGAAAAATGTCTCAACTGCAAAGAATTGCGATCGCACCTTCCCAATTCCAACAAGAGCAAATTTTGCTCACCAAAGAACAGCAACATTATTTGGGGCGTGTGTTGCGCTTGCGTGAAGGCGATCGCTTTATTGCAATGGATGGTAAAGGAAAATGGTGGTTGGCGCAGCTAGCAGGGGAACAAGCACGGGTTTTAGAAGCGCTTTTGGTAGAAACTGAATTACCTGTATCAATTACGCTGATGGTAGCGTTGCCCAAAGGCAATGGATTTGATGAAGTAGTACGGTGTTGTACAGAATTGGGAGTAGCTTGTATTGCACCAGTATTGAGCGATCGCACCTTGCTTCATCCTAGTCCTCAAAAGCTCGAACGCTGGCGGCGCATCGCTGCGGAAGCCGCCGAGCAATCAGAGCGCTCATTCGTACCAACAATTTTAGAGCCTGTTACTTTTAATACTGCTGTCACGGCTAATCAGATAAGTCACCGTTACATTTGCGAGGCTCGTGGAGAGTATCCCCATTTAAACAAAGTGCTGAATAGCATCTCTGAGGAGATTGTCATTGCTACTGGCCCAGAGGGAGGATGGACAACACAAGAAATCGAGAATGCGATCGCATTTGGATTTCAACCTGTTTCCCTTGGTCGCCGCATCCTCAGAGCAGTTACAGCCCCAGTAGTAGCATTATCCTTGATTACCGCAAGTTGTGAAGTATAAATGATTTATAGCTCACGCAAAAATGATTTTGCGCGAGACATTGATCCAGTGGATTGAAACATGATTGAGCAAGTTGCGATCGCCTTTGAGCATAAAGATTATCAAACAGCTGCTAAATTACTCAAACAGCTGCTAGTAGAATCGCCAGAACATCCTTGGGTACAATTTTATCTCGGTCGACTGCATGAAGTATCTGGAAAGCCCCAGGATGCGGAAAAAGTTTATCGGCAACTGCTGCAAGATACGAGGAATAGTAGAATAGTGACGCTCGCACGTCAAGGTTTGCAACGGCTACAAGAAATCGAACTAGAAGAAAGACAAAGAGCTATTTCCCAAGCAACAGCCGAAGCGAATAACACCGAACTTGGCGTACTAGTTTTAGAGCCACTCAGTAACGAACTCAAAACAGAAGCTTCTCGAAAATTTGCCCAAATTATGCAGCTAGACCCCTACACTGCACGGCTGTTACTACCAAGTCGTGGCTGGAGATTCTACCGCACTGGCCAAGTAGGAGAACTAAAATTTTACGGGAAACAGTTACAGCAGGCTGGCATTCCTTGCTTTTGGGCAACAATAGCTCAAATTCAGCAAATTCAAGTTTATCAAGTCAAATATTTCCAAGAATCTACTCCACAAGCTACTGTTGTTTGCCGTAATGAGACAAATCAACTAGGTTCTCTCACCTTTGATTGGTCAGAAGTTACAGCAAGAGTAGTGGGACTGTTGCCCATTTTTGAGGAAGTAGTAGATCGTGATGTGCGCGGTAAACTAGAACGGAAAACTCAAACACAAGACTATGCCCAGTTTTGTGATTTACACATACCTGGTAGACGTTGCATTCTCCGACTTTATGATAACGGTTATGAATTTCAACAAGGTTTAGAAATTATTCCCGAAGCTAGCCAAAATACAATCAGAATTAATTGGAATAGTTTATCGAGTTGGATTAACCAGCAACTGCCTCAAGTTCAAATCTGGTCAGATTTCACATCTTTTGCAGATACAACATTAGATCAAACAGAAATGCTGAGTTATATCAAGTCTCACATTGATTTGTTGCGTAGAGAAGAGACTAATTGGGACTCAGCTTTTCATTTATATAGTGGATTGGTATTTGTTAAAGATGCCAATTCGTTATACAAATAAACTATCTAACCAACCCTAAAAAATGCAGTTGTACTGGAGAAAATTAAGCGATCGCTCCTACTTTGGAGAGTTCCCCTATCTACAACTGGTAAACTTGTCTTAATATTGCGTATTCACACTTAATTCATCGGTAGTAGATAGACACGAAAGAGACGCGAAATTTCGCGTCTCTTTGATTTAACCAGGGGTTTTAACCTGACGTGCCATGTCTAGATAAGCGCTCATATTTGCCCCTGGACGGCGACGGCCATTAGAGCTAGTAGCCGAAGGAGCAAGATATTTAGGCGCAAAGGTAGTTTCTTTTGGCTCCTCTTTGAGGACTTTGGCTGCTGCGGCTTTTGCATTTTTGCCAGGTTCAACTTTAAGACCCTCAGCAGTCTGGACAAGCGTAACATCAGGTGGTTTGGGATTTTTAGCTGATTTTTCCTTACCCTTAGCTACTGATTTTTCCTTACCCTTAGCTGCGGCGGTTTTTGTTCCGTTCAATAAAGCTGGCTTGGATGCTTCTGGCGCTTCTGGTGCCGTTACTTTCTTAACATTCGATACAACTGTCTCTGCTACTTTCTTTGCGTTTGATGCTACTTCTTGAGCAGCATCTTTAGCAGCATCTTTGGCTTCGTCCAATTCCAAGAAATAGCCGTTGCTTTTCTTCTTTCCTCGTAACAGTCCGGTAACGAAATCCAAAATACCTGAAATTAACTTTTTGATAAAATCCATTACAATTACTCCTGCCTTTTACCTTTTATATTTGAAACTCAACCGTAATTGTTAATAATTACGACAAAATGTTACATTTTCTACTTCGTGTCACCTCATTGTGATGACAACCCTTATAGGTTTGTGCTTAATCAACATTGTAGTAAAACTATAGGGCAAATGTTCTTTTGCAAGCACTTGCGACCTGTATACACCGAGAACTAATTATTAAATTTTACTGTAACTAAGAGCAAGATTCTGAAACCTGGCTTTACAAAAATTAATATTTATTTATTTGAAATTACTGATTGGAGAAAAGCAAGCGCTTTACTTTCAACCAGTGGGAGGAGTGTAATAGCCTATTGTCAAATAGCGCTGGCTATAAGTTAAATTTTATACGAAGTATCTTTGGGAGCATTTCAGTTTTGCAAAAATGTATTTTAAAGACTCCGAAAAGCAACAGCTTCAGTTTGTAGAGCAGTATGTACCTACAAAAGTGAAATATACCCCTTAATTCAGCCAGATTTTGTCAATGAACATTAAAAATCAACAACGCAATCCCGTTTTGTTAATACATGGGATTGACGACACAGAGGCAGTTTTCCATAAAATGGCGGCTCAGTTAAAACTACAGGGTTGGTCTGTATATTCCCTGGATCTCGTACCTAACAATGGTAATGTAGGTCTTGATAAGTTGGCAAAACAAGTAGCAGATTATGTTACAGCCACTTTTGCACCAGAACAATGTCTGGATTTAGTAGGCTTCAGCATGGGAGGAATTGTCAGCCGTTACTATGTCCAGCGATTGGGAGGAATTAACCGCGTACAGAGGTTTATCACAATTTCTTCGCCCCATAATGGAACTGTGGTTGCTTATGGTTCCTGGCGTCCTGGTTGCGTGCAAATGCGCCCTGACAGCATTTTTCTTAAGGATTTAAATTCTGATGCTGAGATGTTAAAACAGCTAAACTTTACATCTATCTGGACACCTTATGATTTGATGATTGTCCCAGCGAATAGTTCACAAATGTCCGTAGGAAGCGAAGTCATAGTACCAGTTGCTCTACACCCTTGGATGCTAACAGACCCCAGGAGTTTAGCAGTAGTTAAAGCAGCTTTAGTAGAGGATATTATGCTGCCCTTACTTAAAAAAGCATCCAGTCAGTAAGTAGAATGCTTGCCACCCTGGATTTATTCATCTTTAATTACGAATTATGTTAGCGAGGAACGAGCGTCCGTAGGAGCGTCATTACGAATTACGAATTACGAATTACGAATTACGAATTTCTCAAGTCCTATCCCCAATTTGCGTATGCTCGTAACTCTCAAAAATCGCCTCTGGGTGACGATAATACTTGAACTCCATAAGGTTATAAAAAGGATCTTCTAAAAAGAAAGTGCGATGCTCAAGAGGAGAGCCAACAAAGCGGTTTTTGGTTTCCTCACGAAAAAGTAGCTGTTGTTGTTGTGCCCTTTCTAGTAAGTCTTGCCAGTCACGTTCTTGGGTAAAAATTAGCCCAAAGTGTCTAGGATATATACTGTGTTGCGGTGTCAAGGGTTCTTTGGTGACGTGAGCCACTAATTGATGACCGTAGAGATTTAGAATCAGGGCGTGATGGTTTTCACGGCCAGAAATGCAGCCCAAGCCATCCACGTAATATGCTTTTGTTTGGGCAATGTCAGTTACAGGGAAAGCAAGATGGAATAAAGTTTGGCTCATAGCTTGTGTGGAAAAGACTAGTAGTTGATGCTATCTATAATTTATGCTGTTAAATCTTGATTGTGGTCAACTTAAACACAGTTTTAATTGGCATTAACTTATATCCTTTATCCTTATGAATAAGATTGGGGACTGAGTACCACTTCAGCCTAGAAATTGTTTTGAGTATGTTACGCACTCGAAGAGTCCACTCAACTAAACAGAAGTTTTGCATTTTGTTTAATCCACGTTCTTTAGTCAATATTACAGTGTATATCTAGGACATTGTTTGTTGTTTTACACTCAGGTTTCAGGGTGATGTCTACGAAATTTAGTTAATAATACAAATATATTACTTTAGCTGCGGAGGTACCATAAATTAAGCGCTAGGGGTAACAAATTAGTTATTCTGTTGATATTCAGACAAAATTACTCATTGATTAATTGCTGATGTCATCTTTAATTGATTCTGTTAATCCCTGGTTGGTGGCGATAGGATTAAACACAATTCTATTGGGTTTAGCTTGGATTGCTCCGAAAAAGCTGCTTACCCCTGCTGGATTATTCCACGCCTGGTTTCTGGCCATCCTAATTTGGGTAACTCTAGGCTGGCAAGGATATGCAGTAGTAATGTTCTATTTTCTCGTTGGTTCTGGCGTTACCCGCATCGGAATGGCGCAGAAGGAGGCTGAAGGAATTGCCGAAAAGCGTTCTGGGGCAAGAGGCCCAGAAAATGTTTGGGGTTCAGCTTTGACTGGGGCGCTGTGTGCATTGGGAGTAGGGATAATAAATTCAGGATTTGTGCCTAGTTCCCAATCTTTAATCCCCAATCCCCAGTCCCTATTATTGTTAGCCTATGTAGCGAGTTTCAGTACCAAGCTAGCTGACACTACTGCTAGTGAAGTCGGTAAAGCCTATGGTAAAAGCACCTTTCTAATTACTACACTCAAACCAGTGCCTCGCGGTACAGAAGGAGCGATAAGCTTGGAAGGGACTTTAGCTGGGATTGTGGCTTCTGTAGCGATCGCATTTGTTGGTTGGGGAGTTGGTTTAATTGATCTATTAGGAGTAGCTTGGTGTGTACTTGCAGCATTTATTGCCACTAACTTAGAAAGTGTGATTGGAGCAACATTGCAATCTAAGTATACTTGGCTGACTAATGAGGTCGTAAACATTGTTAATACATTAATCGGTGCGATCGCGGCTGTGCTACTCGCCTGGACATGGATAAGTATAATTAAGTAGACAGGTGAGAATAAAGGATTACTTATTAAGGTTCCGCCTTCAGTTGCTACAACTTTGGTTATGTAAGTAACTGACAATAAACAATTCTTAATATGTTTTACTTTATTTTCGCCTATCTAAACTAATCATCATATTTCCAGAACGATTAGCTTGTATTGAGTTAGCGAAGTTTTTCTCCAAAACGAGAGGCTAGAGCGCAAGGGTTTCCCCCATAAGCGACTAACTGTCTTCGGAGCGTCACCCAAAGGGTAAGCGGCTCCAGTCCTGCTTTTATGTAACTTCAATGCTCTCGCTGAATTTATAAAGATTTGGTTACACAACATATTTTGGCTTATAACTGATATTTTAAATCCTGTTCTGTCTCCACTAGACCGTAAAACTAATTATGGAAAATTATTTTATTTACTAGTTGTATAATTTTTTGACCATTTAGATGTAATTAGTTTATAAAATCTTCATCATATTTAATCATCAATGACCAAATACTTTTTATATGATTTAATTTAAAAGTCTTATGAGTGCTTAACCATTTTCACATAGTTATTTCATGGAATCTTTATCATTTTTGACAATCAATGACAAAATAATTTCTATTGAGGAAGCAGTAAAGTACCTGCAAGCCTCTGGAAAATTGGGACAGTTCATTGGAGATATTCTCCGCCAGTACGTAATTGAAGAAGAAATCCGAACAAGAGACGATATTGAGATTGGTACAGCAATAACTGAACAGGCAATTATTGACTTTAGGCTAAAAAATCAACTGATTGACCCCCAAAGTTTTCAAGAATGGTTAAAAGCCAACAACACAGATTACGCTACCTTTCACACATCGGTGGCTTTTGGTTACAAGTTAGAAAAGCTAAAAGCTGTAGTGACCCAAGCAAAACTCCAAGAATATTTTATAGAACGCAAAATCTTTTTGGATCGGGTGGTACTTTCTCGGATCGTTGTTGATAATCGAGAATTGGCAGACGAACTACAAACTCAAATTGAAGAAGGAGGTAGTTTTGAGCAACTAGCTAAAGAGTATTCCCTTTCAGATGACCGAATTGTGAACGGGATGATGGGAATAGTCAGCCGAGGAAGTATGCCGGATATATTACGGGCAGCTATTGATGTGGCTAGTCCCGGACAATTGATCGGCCCAATAGAAATCGTTGGCAAAGACTCTCCCCAAGGAGAAGGACCTTATGGTTTGTTTCGAGTAGAACAATTTCTGCCAGCGTCTTTAGAAGATACTCAACTAAACCAAGCACTACAAAATGAGTTGTTTGAGAAATGGCTAGCAGAGAAAATTCAAAAACTGACAGTCAAATTACAAGTGAGTTAAATATTCTGGATAATGAATCTTTACGATTAAAAGTGCTAGCTTCTTTGCCTTGGAATCAGCCACCGTTATGTTGGCTGACTCCCGAACAACAATCCCGATTGGAAAATGAGTCCCAAACTCGTCAGTATCGTCTTGGAGAGAAAATCTGGTCAAACGATGTTGGTGGTTACCAATTCTTAATTGTGGCTGGAAAAGTCCGCTTACGAGAAGAGGGGGTTGGTAAACCAATAGCCGCCCTAGATGTGGGGGATTGGTTTGGTGATTTCCAAAAGCTATCTGGGGATCTTAAAGCTGTAGCTGCTAGTAAAGAAGTAGTAGTAGTGTGTTGGCATACAGCGCTATGGGCAGAATTTTCTAACCCACAAATTCAGGAATTCTGGCAAGTTTTACCAGTGAATGTGGAGAGAGAGAAAGACACATTTTCCTTTTCTTCCACTCCTTCATTAGCGCCAGCCTCAGAGGGAACTTCTAGCCCCCACAGCCTCCAACCCCAAAGAGGACTTCCGGCTGCCAATCTGATCATCTCAAATTATCCTTTCGTTGCTAGCTGGAACACTGCTGCTGCCTGTTTAACAATGGTGGCGCAACAGTTAGAAAATTCTGTGCAACTGGAGTGGGTGCAGCGCCAACTCAGAGGACAACGCCCAAAACAGGTTGTGGAAGCAGGAGAAAAGTTAGGGTTAGTGTTGCGGCGGTTACAAGTAAGTTGGGGTGAGTTGCGACAGTTATCATTTCCAGCTTTACTGCTGTGGAATTCTGACTCGCCCCAGAGTCCATCTTGGGTGGTAGCTTATGGAGTTAAAGGCGATCGCTTGATTATCGCTAACCCTCTAAATCCCGATCGCATTTGTGAAAGCTTACCGCAGTCGATAGTTGAAGCGTCTTGGGATGGGCGATTGTGGCAAGTAGAACTTATATCCCAGCAAGAAAAATTTAACCTCAGTTGGTTTACCCCAGCAGTTTGGAAGTATAAGGGATTGCTCACAGAAGTATTGTTAGCATCTTTTACCTTGCAGCTTTTGGGGTTAACAACACCACTAATTACGCAAGTCGTTATTGATAAAGTGATGGTGCAGGAGAGTTTGCCGACTCTCGATGTAATGGCGATCGCACTTTTGTTTGTAGCCATATTTGAGTCCATACTTGGCATTCTGCGCCTATTCATCTTTACCCATACAGCTCGTCGTCTGGATTTGAGTTTATCAGCACAGCTATTTCGCCATTTGATGCGACTGCCATTAGCTTATTTTGAGTCGCGGCGCGTTGGAGACACAGTAGCACGAGTCCAGGAACTCGAACAAATACGTCAGTTTCTCACAGGTACAGCATTAACTGTGATTTTGGATAGCATCTTTGCTGTGGTGTACCTAGCATTGATGTTTTACTATAATATCCCACTCACTTTTGTGGCCTTAGCAGTACTGCCGCTATTTGCGACTTTAACGATAGTTGCAACACCAATTCTGCGTAACTGGCTCAACGAAACCTTTAACCGGAGTGCCGATAGTCAATCCTTTCTAGTAGAGACAATCACCGGAATTCACTCTGTTAAAGCCCATGCAGCCGAACCAGTAGCCCGCGATCGCTGGGAAGGCTTATTTGCTCGCTTTATTCGCACAGGTTTTAAAGCTTCTACTACCTCCAATATCAGCAGCAATATTGGTGACTTCCTCACCAATTTGTCTACTATACTGATTCTCTGGTTTGGCGCAAAATTAGTCATAGAACAAAAGCTTACAATCGGACAACTAGTTGCCTTTCAAATGCTGTCTGGTAGAGTCACAGGCCCACTTTTGCGCTTAGTACAGTTGTGGCAAACCCTCCAACAAGTGCTACTTTCTGTAGATCGCATTGGTGATATTCTCAACGTCTCCCCAGAAGCTGAACTGGGAACTGGTCTAGTTTTACCACCTCTCAAAGGACAAGTCACCTTCGAGCAAGTATTTTTCCGCTACCGGCCGAACTTTGAAGCAATTCTGCGGGGAATATCTTTCAATGCCGAACCAGGACAATTTGTTGGCATTGTCGGACGTAGCGGTTCTGGTAAAAGTACTCTGTCTAAGCTATTGCAACGCCTCTATCAAATTGAATCAGGACGCATTCTTATTGATGGTTTTGATATAAAAAGTGCCGATTTAGCCTCACTGCGGCAACAAGTTAGTGTAGTTCTCCAAGAAGACTTTTTATTCAACGGTACTATTTTGGAAAATATCACTCTCGGTAGTCCCGACATTACCGCAGAGCAAGTAGTAGAGGCGGCAAGATTAGCAGTAGCCCACGACTTCATCAGTCAATTACCCTACGGTTACGAAACCAATGTGGGTGAACGCGGTACCGCTTTATCTGGTGGACAGAGACAACGTATTGCCCTCGCAAGGCTATTTCTTTCCCAAGCGCCGATTTTAGTTTTGGATGAAGCTACCAGTGCTTTGGATAGTGAAACTGAACAACAAGTACTGCAAAACCTGCAAAAAATTTCTGCGAATCGTACCGTGTTTTTAATTGCTCACCGCTTTGCCCCTCTCAAACGTGCTGATTTGATTTTGGTATTGGAGCAAGGCGTGATTGCCGAACGTGGTACTCACTCACAATTGTTGCAACAAAAGGGTTTGTATTGGTCACTATATCAACGGCAGCAAGCAAATATTTAACTAACTTAAAGCTTGTGGCTACATAAAAGATAAACGTTTGAAAAGCGGCTTAAGTATAGTTTTTGGCGAATGGAGCATAACTCCATTCGCCATTTTAATTTTGATGATTTTAATAATTACTTTTGCTCCAGGCTGAGTGGTGTAAATAATTTTACAGACAGCGATCGCAGCAGTTTTAAAAGTAGTAACAGTCATAACGTTTTATTCTCATTGCGTTAGTCTCCATTAATACACCTCAAATATTTAAGACAATACGGTTCAGTTAAGGAAATTTATCTGTTAAGGCAGGCAGGGGGAGCAGGGGAGGCAGAGGAAGCAGGGGGAGAAAATAAAGCTTAATTGAACTGTATTGATATTTAAGATTCAATTGATAAATTTACTCTTAATAAAAACCACACTTGCCATAAGGTTTTTTGGTAATAAAATTAGCATTTTCTTATGAAATTTCATAGTAATTATTGACAATGAGGCTTATTCCCACATTAAAATCTATCTTCTTGTAAAGATTTTAAAGCTTCAACCTGTCAAAAAACAATTACTATCTTTGAGAGAAAATACTTATGCTGATTGATGATGTTAATAACAATGTGTTGTCAAATCAACAGCTAAATGTCACTTCAATTTCCTCATTAGATAGCTTTAATCTAAAAAATAGCCACAGCCTAAACTTCAGCAGAAGTAGTAGCTATAACTCAGCCGATGCTGATGTGCAGTTGCTAAATAATGGTGACTCTAATACTTTTAGCACTCAAAATTATAACTCCACAAATGGCTATGGCTTGATTAATGGAGCAGCAGCAGTGGCTAGAGGTATTGGTCAGAATACCTTTGCTGATGTTCCTGATCTTGGCGGCAATAATTGGGGAGCAGACCTTGTTAAAGCACCGGAAGTGTGGGCACAGGGATACACAGGTAAAGGCATTGTTGTTGCTGTTATAGATACTGGGGTTGACTATAATCACGAGGATTTAAAAAATAATATCTGGACGAATACCAAGGAAGTTGCAGGTAACGGTATTGATGATGATAGCAATGGCTATATTGATGATAATTACGGCTGGAACTTCTCTGATAAAAACAACAACACCCTAGATAACAATGGTCATGGCACTCATGTTTCTGGCACGATCGCAGGAGAAAATAATAACTA
>NZ_DASQZC010000250.1:0-2367 GCF_035638895.1 Nostoc sp.
ACATCCTCTGCCACATGAGGGCGATAAACTTGCTCCGATTCACCTCCATTAATTTCAGTAAACAACTCCTCCAAACTCATCCCGGCCGCCGTAGCAATTTTTTCTAAGTTTTTGGCAGAAGGCATTCCTTGCCCCTTTAACCAATTTTGAACCGCGCCAAGACTCACGCCCAAGTCCGCCGCGAATTGGCTCTGCGATCGCTCTCCCCTTGCTTGAATCACTATTTCCGCGAGGCGTTTCCTTGCTTGCTCATCCATCAAAATCTGTCGAATTGCTAACCACATATCATAATGCACCTTTTACAAGGCTTGTTAACTACGGACGGCACTTTACAAAACCTTGTAGTATTATTACTATTAAATTAATAATTGGTAAATAACCACTAAAACAGTAGTATGTCGATTAAAAAATCTTTTGATGCCGCACCAGAAGTACAAGACGAACTGGTTGCGATCGCCAAAGAGATGGGTGTACCCCAGTCTGCTGTCATAGTCTTTGCCCTCAAAGACTTTTTCCTGAATTACCACCGCCAAAAGCACGAAAAAATGCAGTTAAAAGCGCCAGCAGAGGTACGAACTATGCTTAAAAGCGCCTGAAGCTAAAACAGCAGTGCATCTACTACACGCATACAAACATGGAGCAACCAGGGACTTACAAAACCGATCGCCTCATTCCTGAATCCCAAATCAGGGATGCAATCAAAGAAATCTTGGCAGAAATGCTAGGAGTAAGTCTTCGCGCTCAACATAAAAATCAGTGGTACGACACAGAAGAGGCTTATCCTTTATTGGGATTAAAATCAGCCGATCAACTGAGAGAAATGGTCAGAAATGGCACTCTCAGACTCAAGGTAAAAGGGCGTGAAGATTATGAAGTGCGAGATGTGCGATCGCCCGATTCCCAAATTCCTAGATATCAGTTTCACATTGAAAAATGTGATACTCGATTATCTCTGCCGCCTGAATTGCGGCAACCAAAAAAAGTCAACAAAAAATTAACCGTATAGTTGATAGCTAGACGGTTAATAAAAATTAATTAAAATTAAGACACTTGAATTATGACACAAAAATTTCTTGCGCGGAACCCCCATGATATAAGGATTCCAACACACTTAACAACTGATGAAGAAGCTGTAACAAAAGCTATATCAAGCTTTCAAGCTGATGGCATTATTCCCGACATTACTATTACAGAGGATGGGGAATTAATCGAGGGAATTGAAACTCTAGAAGCAGCTAAAAGACTTGAAAAACAGATGGTGGTGGTGGTGATTGCATCATCAACAAAACCACAAATAAATGTCGAATGGATACCAATAGAATTACTTGATCCGCATCCACTGAATGCCCAAATATATGGGGAAGATGAGGATGTAACGGCTCTTGCTGAATCAATTTCTGCCAATGGCTTGCAGGAGAATTTCACAATTACGCCCAAAAGCGATGGACGCTTCACAGTAATCCACGGACACAGGCGGCGATTAGCTTGCTTAAAGAATGGGATAAAAGTAGTTCCGGTGATTGTGAAAAATTTTTCAACAAGTGCAGAGGCGATCGCTGCGTTACTCTCCGGCAATGAATACCGGGAAAAGAGCATAGAGCAGAAATCTCGTGAATACCTAGCGTGGCTTGATATTGAGAAGGAGAATGCCAAAAATAGACAAGGCCGCCCTAACCAGGGGCAGGGGACGACCCGCGATATCATCGCCAAGCGCGTAGGGCTTGGCAGTGGGGTAAACGCCGAACACGCCATTGTGTGCGTGAAAACCTTAGATGAAACTGCCGATGCACCCATTGGCACTGTGCGCCATCAGCAGCACGAACAACTTAAGCAGCTGCTTTCAAGGACAAGGGGAGTGGATGCAGCTTACAAGCTGGTGAAACCAGAACCCCCAAACAAACCAGTGCAATCTCAGCGTTGGACTCCCAAGGAATTCGAGCGAGTAAAAATCACCGGCGGGCCCCATAAAGGGAGTCTTGCAATTGTGCGAATAATAACGGGCCCATTTTCTGCGGTCTGTTACATCGAGGGCGAACCAGAAGACAAGAGGCATCAAATAGCCTTCAATCAAATGGAAGCGATTCCCCAAGCAGCACCGCCCACATCTGTTACCCAGGAACTAAAACAGCAGCAGCAGAGTTTGGGATTGGGAACTCGCACTCAAATTCTTCCAGACAAAGTGCGAAACGAGGGGCATCCTCCAGAACAACAATTACCAGCTTCTATCACCAATATCAACGCCATTGGTGAAGTGCAGGTGGCTGAAATGGCGATCGCTCTTTTATCGCTCACGCCCAAACAACTCTTTGAGGTGATGAGCAAGGCACAGCCAGACTTTTCCACATCTCAGTTAGAAGCTATTTGGAA
>NZ_DASQZC010000251.1:0-41583 GCF_035638895.1 Nostoc sp.
CTCCCCGCCCACGTAGATAATTTCAAAAATCAAATACGATTCCTATAAACATTTCAACGATTGATAATTTAGATCAATTTGCAGTTGAATAGACCACAATAAAAATGTACAATTTGTGCGCCCTTATAATTCCTCTTCTAAAGCTTTGCGTGCAATCCGGGTTACATAAACTGTCACAGTTACTGTAGCAATCAAACCCAAAATCCGAATTGCCCATTGTAAAGTTTGGTTGGTAGGTTGAGTCTCAGTACCAATCATGGCAAGATTGCCTGCAAGGGAACCAATATAAACGTACAGAATGGTTCCGGGAATCATGCCTACAGAGCCGATGAAGTAATCTTTAAGTGAAACTCCTGTGATGCCAAAGGCATAGTTTAATAAATTGAAAGGAAATATTGGGGACAGTCGCGTTAACAGCACAATTTTTAATCCTTCTCTACCAACCGCTTGGTCAATGGCGGCAAATTTTTTGTTATCTGCAATTTTCCGAGCAACCCAGCCCCTTGCAAAATAACGTCCCACAAGGAAAGCAGCAATAGCGCCAAGGTTTGCACCGATAAACACGTAGAGAGAACCCCAAACTGCACCAAAAATCACACCAGCCCCCAAGGTGAGAATAGAACCTGGGAAAAAAGCGACGCTGGCGATAATATAAAGAGCAATAAAAGCTATGGCTCCCAGCGCACCCAGGCTATCAATCCACTGCAACGAGTTCCGTAAAATGGCTTGAGGATTGAAAGAATTTGGATTTGCAGATTTTTGTGCTAAAGCTGGGTCTGTGTTGAATGCGAAAGCGCTCGCCAATATTAGTAATATTAATACAGTTAAGCTAAAAAACTTTTGTAAGTTTTTGATATTAATACTTTTAAATATCTGAATTATTGTTAATTTTGTCATAGGTTGTTATTTCTTCTAATGCCACACTCTGAGCTAATGCTTTTTGAGCAACTTTTGTGATATACACAGTCACAGCAACGGTAGCAATCAACCCAATTACTCGTATTACCCATTGCCAGACTTGAGTTTCTGGAGTAGTTGGTTGATAAGAGGTGTTAATCATGGCAAGATTACCAGCTAACGAACCAATATAAACGTACATCACAGTACCGGGAATGATCCCAAAGGAACCTAATATATAGTCTTTCAGAGAAACCTGTGTTACTCCAAAAGCATAATTCAATAAATTGAAGGGAAAAATGGGACTGAGGCGAGTCAACAAGACAATTTTCCATCCCTCTTTGGCAACTGCTAAATCAATCGCTTTAAATTTAGGGTGTTTTTCCATTTGTCGGGAAACCCAATCCCGCGAAAGGTAGCGTCCAATGATAAAAGCTAAGGTTGCTCCGACTGTTGCAGCAATTAGCACATATATTGACCCCCAAAAGACTCCAAACAGACAACCGCCTTTGAGTGTTAAGAGGGAACCTGGTATAAACAGTAATGTTGCCAAGTTGTAAATGACTATGTAGGCGATAGGCCCTAAAACGCCAAGACTCTCAACCCAAATCACTGAGGTTTGTAAAAGTCCCTGAAAGTTGAATTGTTTAGCGACAATTATCACAGTGACAATTAGGCAACTTATGAATAGTACTTTGAGTTTGGAATTTAATAAACGCTTCTTCATTTTTATAAGTTTGACCTTCTGAGGCTCGACGTTGACCTTCTGAGGCTCGATGTTGACCTTCTGAGGCTCGATGTTGACCTTCTGAGGCTCGATGTTGACCTTCTGAGGCTCAATGTTGACCTTCTGAGGCTCAATGTTGACCTTTTGAGGCTCGAATCTACTGCCCCTAAGATATACTACTTATATGAGAAACAGCTTAAATCCTCTTAAATTTTTCTCGGCGATACCAGCGACAAATTCGCTTAGGTGAAACGCCGAGTAAATAAGCAATAATTACTACTTGATTAAATAGAGTAGTTTTAAATACTCCCTTTTGTAACCATCTACGGGCTGAGGTAACAACTGGTGTGGGAACAATTACAATCCGTCCGATGCGTTTTAACCGACGCATAAGTTCAAAGTCTTCCATGATAGGCAATTCAGGAAAACCGCCAACTTGCTGAAATACTGCTTTTGTTAAAAAAATTGCTTGGTCGCCATAGGGCATTTGGTAAAAATGCGATCGCACATTTATTCCCCACTCTACCCATCGTAAACTTAAAAGTGATGCATCAATCCGCAACTTAAATGCACCAGCTACAGCCCCAGGCTGTTGTAGGGCTGTGCGAACCATGTCATCAAACCCAGTGGGTAAACAGGTATCTGCATGGAGAAACAGCAGAATCTCGCCGGTAGCAACTACAGCACCCGTATTCATTTGCACAGCCCGACCGGGAGAGGATGAGATAACTTTGACATTTAAAGACTGAGCTATTTTTATGGTGTCATCTTTGGAGCCACCATCTACTATGATTACTTCTATATTTGTATTAGGTTGAGTAGTTGCAATTGCTTTTTTAATATTCTCTGCTTCATTAAGAGTCGGAATAATAATAGAAATCCTGGCTGCGTCAATATTCTGACTCATGATTGCTTACAATTTAACTAAAGTTGATGTCATCTTCAAGATAATCCCCATGACAGCTATCACCGTCAACTTGAACCCCATCATTCAACTTACCGACAACCAATTTTATCAACTCTGTCGGGAAAACCCAGAAGTCAAATTTGAACGCAATGCAGAGGGAAAACTACTAATAATGCCACCGACAGGCGGAGAAACTGGAAATCGTAATTTTGAAATTGCGGCAGATTTTGTGATTTGGAATCGCCAAACTAAACTAGGAGTTGGCTTCGATTCTTCCACCTGCTTTAAACTTCCCAATGGTGCAAACCGTTCTCCTGATATAGCTTGGATAAGAAAAGAGAGATGGAATGCACTTACACCCGAAGAACAAGAAAAGTTTCCGCCGATCGCACCAGATTTTGTTTTAGAGTTAATGTCACCAAGTGATAGTTTGCGAGAAACGCAAGCGAAAATGCAAGAATATATCGATAACGGAGTTAAATTAGGCTGGTTAATTAATCCGAAAATGTGTCAGGTAGAAATTTATCGTATTGGTAAACCAATAGAAACACTAGCATCTCCACAAGAATTATCAGGAGAAGGTATTTTACCAGGATTTATTTTAAATTTACAAATAATCTGGGGATAAATATTTGCATTTGCGATGCCTGGGTTGGGCTGCGCCTACGCAATTTCGCAACAAGCTACTGTAATACTTATGGAAACCACCAGCTATTTGTATTGCTGTAAAACTGAAACCGTCCAAAGCCGAGAAATTGCCCGTGCGATTTCTCACCTGCTGGGAACGCTGTGACACCCAATAAGTAGACACCAGAAAAGCTGGGATTACTCACAGGGCGGAGGGCGATTGTAACTGTCTGTCCCGGAGTCACAGGTGGCTCAAAATTTACAGTAACAGTTCGTGTCTTGCGTTCTGCTGTGACTGGGCCTAGTGTTAGCCGAGATTCTTTGCGTTCGCGAGTTCCGACAAATGCGCGGGTATCCTTAAGATTGTAGTCGATGTTTTCTGCTCCCTCCTTCTGTGCGATCGTTACCTTCTGGAGCGATTCTCCAGCATTCTCCGGCACGTTAATTGTAAAATAATAAGTCCCACCCCAAACATTCACATCTTTATAAGTAGTTGTCGCTTTAACAAGTTTTGGCGGTTGGACAAAGTAGACTGTACCATCTCTAAGCTGCACCGCTTGAGTCACCGGAACAGCAACTCCTCCAATGCTTACTGCTAACAAGAGTGTTATGCCAAACAAAGTTGTAACGCGCATAATTCAGATATAAAAAAACGCACTTATTTTAATTTTAGTTCTTTGGGAATGACCGACTTGGGAATAATAGAAGCTTGTTTTTCCCCATCATAAGATTTTGTGTACCACCAAGCCCAAGCAATTAAAACTGCTTGAAAGGGAAGTCTGACTACGTGTATCCAAGGTGAATTTGGTATATGTTCAATCTTAATAAGATTAACCGCCATATAAATATTGGCAGGGTAAACAGCGATAAAAAGAGCAAGAAGTCCCCAAGCAGCAGCTTGACTTACAGGCGGGACTAATAAACCGACACCACCCAAAATTTCATAAAAACCACTGAGATAAACTAATCCTAAAGGGTAAGGTAGTTGCGGCGGCACAATTTTGGCATATTCTCCTGGAACAAGAAAATGTGTCACTCCAACCACAATGATGCATATAGCAAGAACTACTCGTAATACTTCCTTATACTTATTCATGATTTTGCCTCATTATATACTTGTGTCTATTACTTAAGTTTGACTGACAGATGTTAATCTGACTTGAGTCAATAGGAGGAAAAATTGACAAAATTTTCCCAAATACTACTTAATTAAGAGATTTATTTAATTGCCCATCACATCTTACAAGTAAGTGACTGATTCTTTAATCCAATTATTCATAAAAACATGAGCAATGCTTTTAACCGACTTGCACCCTTCATCCAGGAATATATTTATCATCACCAGTGGACTGAATTGCGGCCAGTTCAAATTGCCGCTTGTCAAGTTATATTTGACACCGATGCTCATTTGCTTGTTACTGCTGCAACTGCTGCGGGTAAAACAGAAGCAGCCTTTCTCCCAGTTTTGACTCTATTACATGCCAACCCTGCTGCAACTGTAGGGATATTATATATTAGTCCCATCAAAGCTTTAATTAATGATCAATTTGAGCGCCTGAACGACTTACTTAAAGAAGCAGATATTCCAGTCTGGCACTGGCACGGTGATGTTTCTCAAACTCGAAAAAACAAACTTTTAAAAAACCCTCAAGGTATTCTCCAAATTACACCAGAATCTCTAGAAAGCTTGTTAATCAATAAAAATAACGACCTCCTCCGCTTATTTGGTGATTTAAGATTTGTCATCATTGATGAGATTCATGCCTTTATGGGTTCCGAACGCGGTTGTCAAATTATTTGCCAATTACAACGTTTAGCAAAGTTGACGCAAAAGCAACCGCGCCGGATTGGTTTGTCGGCAACTCTTGGTGATTACTCAATAGCTGAAGATTGGTTGCGTTCAGGAACAGATAAGGCAGTGATTACACCGCAAACTGACGGCATAAAACGCCAAATTAAACTAGCTGTAGAACATTTTTATATTACTGATGAAGTAGATGAATCAGAGGCAACAGCTTATGAAAAATATATTTTCAACCTCAGCCAATCTAGCAAATGTCTGATATTCGCTAATAATCGCACGCAAACGGAATCTGTAATAGCATCTTTGCGGCAAATTGCCATAGAACAAAGGCTACCAGATATATATCATGTGCATCATGGGAGTATATCTGCTAGCTTGCGGCAAGCTGCTGAAAATGCGATGCGTGAACCTAACAATCCAGCAGTTACCGCCGCTACTCTAACTTTAGAATTAGGCATAGATATCGGTCATTTAGAGCGAGTTATTCAGTTAGAATCACCCTTGTCTGTAGCTAGCTTTTTACAGCGCTTAGGACGTAGTGGCAGAAGAGGTGAAGCTGCTGATATGCGCTTTATCTGTTCTGAAGAGAAACCATTATCAGAAGCTTCTTTACCGGAGCAAATACCTTGGCAACTTTTGCAGTCTATTGCTATCATTCAACTTTATTTAGAAGAACAATGGATTGAACCAATCAGACCAATTAAATATCCTTTGAGTTTGCTTTATCACCAAACAATGAGTATTTTAACAGCAGCAGGGGAAATTTCACCTAATGCCTTAGCTAAACAAATTTTTAGCTTGCCGCCCTTTGCTGCTATTTTAAAAGAAGATTTTCGACTATTGCTCCGCTATTTAATTGATATTGGTCATATTCAGCATACTGAGCAAGGTAAATTAATCCTGGGTTTGGCAGGAGAAAAGATTGTGAGAAAGTTCCAGTTTTATGCTGTCTTTGCTGAACAGCAAGAATATATTGTTAAGCAAGGTGCATCGCAAATTGGTAGTATCGTCACGCCGCCTGCTGTTGGAAATCAATTTGCTTTAGCTGGGAGAACTTGGGAAGTCGTAGAAGTTGACTTTAAAAAGAAAGCTATTTTTGTTAAACAAGCCGAGGGTAAAGCTACTATTTATTGGCGTGGTAGTGGTGGTACTATTCACACCAAGGTTTTGCAACGAATGCAACAAGTTCTATTTGAAAATGTCGAGTACAGCTATTTGCAAAAAAATGCTTTGCAACGTTTACGTAAAGTTCGTCAACTGGTGCAGCAGATAGGATTGGATAAACAAAATATCTTGCAATTAGAAAAAGGTAAATGCTACATTTTTCCTTGGATGGGTACGGTTGCTTACCGCACTTTAGAAAGATTACTCAACTCCTACTGTCGAGAATCGTTGGAAATTACAAGTATTGGCGGAGTAAATCCTTATTATTTAACAATTAAATTAGGCAAGGATAAATTTAAATATCTTCATCACGAAATTGCTTCATTATGTGAGCAAAGAATAACCTCAGAAGATTTACTCAGTACTTCAGAAGCACCGGAAATTCAAAAGTATGATCAATTTATTCCTCATCCACTTTTACGAAAAGCTTTTGCTAGCGATTATTTAGATATGAAAGAACTTAAACAGCAAGTGGCACTGTGGAGAGAATAAAACATAGCACAATAGTTTAATTATCTGTAAATTGCGATAATTATCAAAAATCATAACTAGGTAATCCAGTAACATCAGTTTGGAGAGCAAACAAATCACCGGAGTAAAAGCTTTTTTCGATCTCTGCTTGGCTGAGTCCAACTGAAGCAGTGGTAATGTAAAGTGTTTGCAAATCTTCGCCGCCAAAAGTACAGCTAGTTGGCACTTGCACAGGTAGCTTTATCCGCAATATCTCTTCACCTTTGGGATTGAAACGAATCACACACCATCCATCCCACATAGCTGACCAAATATATCCTTCACTGTCTATTGTCAATCCATCTGGATGGAAGGATTCATGAGTTAAATCAATAAAAATTCGGCGATTACTAATGTTTCCTGTTATTGAATTAAAGTCATAAGCATATATTTTTTGCTGAGGAGAATCTGTTAAGTAAAATGTCTTTTGATCTGGACTCCACCCTAAACCATTAGAAATAGTCAATCCAGTTTCCATTACATGCAATGAACCATCATTGTCATAGCGATAGAGGCTAGCTTGGGGTTTTTCCAAAGAACACATTGAACCGAACCAAAAACGTCCTTGAGGGTCACATTTACCATCATTGAAACGATTATCTGGTAAATTTCCTTCAATTTCCAAAATGGGGGTAACTACACCTGTCTGGGTATTGAGGAATGCCAGGTGATGGCGCAGTGCCATAATTAATCTATCTGCACCTGCTAGTGCGATCGCACCTACAACATCTCCCACTTCAAAAAACAAGTCTTTTCCTGTGGCAGGATTGAACTGATGCACCCGATGGTTAAAAATATCGACCCAATACAGTAGGTTTTGGGTAGAGTCCCACATGGGGCCTTCACCTAAGCGGGCCCTGGCTTCTAGAACATTATGGAGTGGATATTGCAACTTGTTCATTTTGTCAACCAACAATAGTATTTACAAAAAGTAATTTTAGTGGTAGCTACGCAATAAAAATATTATTCCTATTCAAGGAAAACCTAAAGACGCGATGAATTGCGTCTTTTCCAGGTAAAAGAAAAGATTCTTTCTTTGGAATAAGGCTTAGATTCCCAACTTATCCAAAAAGTGGGAATCTTTTTATTAAACAGCTTGTAAAATCTCCTCATCTACAGAAAAATCTACTTCGGCTTTGTCTTTTGCATTAGCCAAATAATCATTTTCCAAAGAGTCTTGTAATCCAGAAATCAAATCATATTCAGGATGCCAGTTTAATTCTGTTTGTGCTTTGTTCACCGAAGCAAAGAAATGCTGCACCCGCATCGGAAAAGCTTTGCGCTTGCCAAAATCAAACTTTTTCGGGTCGTAATGGACGATTTTTACAGCATCAGGTGATTTGCCAGCCGCTACAGCACTAGCACGGGCTAAACCATCAAAAGTCACAAAGCGATCGCCAGATATATTATAAATCTGTCCTATGGCTTGTTCATTGCCCAAAACCTTAGTCATTGCTAGTGCCAAGTCTTTTACATGACCAAACTGGGTTATATGCAAGCCATTTCCGGGGATGGGAATAGGGCGATCGCGCACAATTCTATCAAAAAACCAGCCTTCCAACTCATTATAATTACGAGGCCCGTAAATATAAGTAGGACGAATGGAAGTAAAAGGTAATCCTAATTGAGTCAGGTAAGCTTCTGTTTCATGTTTACCCTTATGGCGACTTTTAGGATCTACTGGATCGCCTTCTACATGGGGCAATTGGTCAGATTTGAGATATACTCCCGCAGAACTCATATAGACGAAATGTTGCACTCGGTCTTGAAAAATCTCCGCCAGTGGTTGAGTATCAGTAAGTTCCCGCCCGTTATTGTCAAAAATGACATCAAAGTTTTCTTGTGATAACTTTGCCTTTAATTGAGTAGCATCAGTGCGATCGCCTATAATTTGTCCTACTCCCTCTAAAGAAGGTGCTGGCCTATTTCCCCGATTGAACAGCACCACCTCATGTCCTTGTTCCACTAATAGTTGAGTCAAATAGACACCAATGAACCGAGTACCACCCATAATTAAAATTCGCATAATTTCACCATTTCTATATCAGTTTTTGTCAAGGGAGTAGGGGAAAAGCAGAGGAGGCAGGGAAAAAAACTATTGGTATTCCTCATTCCCCATTCCCTACTCCCCACTCCCCATTCCTCACTCCCCCCTCTGAGATTATCAGGTTGCAGCATCCATCTGGAACCTCTAAGGTAAGATTGCGTCTTATGTGCTAATCTGGGGCGCTTCCCGTTAATTAATCACAGGGGAAGACTTTTCAGTTAACGTCATCAAGTTGCCCTTTGTAATTTCAATTCATTCAAGTTAGCTGTGCCCTTGAAATATGCTCTGGTTCATGAGTGGCTGACACCCAAAGCCACCGGTGGTTCAGAACTCGTTGTACGAGAAATTTTGAATCACTTTGATGCTGATTTGTATGCCCTCATAGATTTTGAATCCAGTAATCCTGAAAGTTATTTATATAAGCGTCAAATTGGCAAGACGTTTCTTCAGAACTTTCCATCTGCCCGCAACGGTATACAAAAATACTTGCCTTTGTGGCCTTTGGCAATTGAACAACTTGATTTGCGGCATTATGACGTAATTCTGTCTTCATCCCACGCTGTTGCCAAAGGAATTCTTACCACTCCCGAACAGATGCATATTTGCTACTGTCACAGCCCTATGCGCTATGCCTGGGACTTGACTTTTGATTATCTGCGCCACAGCAAAATGGGTAGTGGTTTCGCTGGGTGGGTGACGCGATATTTATTACATCGTTTGCGCCAGTGGGATGTATTGAGTGCCAATCGCGTTGATTACTTCATTGCTAACTCGCAACATACAGCTCGGCGGATTTGGCGTTGCTATCGACGAGAAGCAACAGTCATTTACCCACCAGTGAATATTGCGGAATTTCCATTTCTGTCTGAGAAAGAGGACTTTTACCTGACAGTTTCCCGTTTAGTGAGTTACAAGCAAATATCGTTGATTGTCAAGGCTTTTAATCAACTAAAACTACCATTAGTCGTTATTGGTACAGGAGATGAAATGAACAAGATTCGTGAAATGGCAAACTCTAATATCCAAATACTGGGATGGCAACCCGATAATGTGGTAAAAAAATATATGTCTAGGGCTAAGGCGTTTGTATATGCAGCTTGTGAAGATTTTGGTATTGCCCTAGTGGAAGCACAAGCCTGTGGCACGCCAGTCATTGCCTACGGTGCAGGGGGTGCTTTAGAAACAGTGCGAGATATTCGCTCTTGTGCGGATACAGGGACAGGTATATTCTTCAGGACGCAAACAGAGGCGGCTTTAGTGGAGGCAGTAGAAAAGTTTGAAGTGTATGAGGGTTCGTTCAGTTCCGAGTATATGCGATCGCACGCCGCGCAGTTCTCACCGCAAATTTTTGCAGATCGTTATTTAGATTTTGTAAACAAATGCAACGAAAAAAGACCATTTTTGCAATGATGGTCTTGAATAACGGCTTATTTTTTTAGGCTTTTGGCAATTTCCCCCAGAAGCACCTCATTTTGGCTTTAATATTGGGACTATGTGTGGTGTGGATTATTAAGGAGTATGATGACTGCCCAGAGCTCACTCCTCTCCGGCAAGCGAGGCGTAAGGCAAGACACCAGAACGTCTACCCGTTTCTTAAAACGCGGTCTAAAAACGAAAACACCAAAAGTTAAACCAAAAGGTTTATCTTTTCAGGGTTTAAACGGAGAGTTTGCCAAACGACTGTTCGATATAGTGTTTTCGCTGTCGGTGTTAATTTTATTCTTGCCCGTCTACTTAATTTTGGCCTTGCTGATTGCTTTCAGCTCAGAAGGCCCAATTTTTTATGTCCAGGAACGGGTAGGAAAAAATTACAAAACGTTTAATTGTATTAAATTCCGAACAATGGTAAGCAATGCGGACGAAATCCTCATGCAAATGATGGAAACATCGCCCGAATTGCGACAAGAATTTGAAAGCAGTTTTAAGCTGAAACAAGACCCCCGGATTACCAAAATTGGTCGATTTTTGCGAATTACTAGCTTAGACGAATTTCCCCAGTTCTGGAACGTTTTAAAAGGGGACATGAGTGTAGTCGGCCCTCGACCCTTGGTATCAGAAGAACTACCAAAATACGGTTGTCACATTGATGAGATTTTAACAATCCGTCCAGGAATTACTGGTTTGTGGCAGGTGTCTGGGCGTAATGATATTCCCTACCCTCGGCGAGTCCAAATAGACCTGCATTATGCTAGGTTTAGGAATTTATGGCTTGATTTATGGATCATCTTGAAAACTGTTGATGTGGTCATTCTGCCCAAAAATAACGGGGCATACTGAGTAACTACTTAGGGCCAATTCTGTGGGGCAGTTAATGCCCCTAAATACCAATTTTTGTCTAAGACTAAATGATTGTTCTTCTTTATTTATATAGTTATCTATAATTTATGCGTTCCTACTTAACTTAGACTTTTTTGAGTGTATATCTGTGGTTTGCTTTGCTCTTATTCTGATTTTTGGCAAAAGTCTAATTTAAAATATTTATTTTATTCAATCTTCATAAAAACTATTACATTATAAAGTTTTCACAAACAAAGAACGTATACAAAAAGAATCTTGATTTATATAGGAAAAGAAAAATATATATATTTAAACAATCTTGATATATCTAGGTTGAACTTACGTGTTAAATTACTTTTTATTAAGTATATCTATTTAGGGAGAAAGTCTCTGAACAACAATAACTCGTAGGTTTCCCATTAGGCAATTGAGCAATTAGCTGCTAGGTTGTATCAGATTGGCTGTAACTTTTTAATCAAAGAGAATAAGGGATAATTAAGCATGACGCAACAGAAACGAGCGTTGATTACTGGTATTACTGGTCAAGATGGTTCATATCTAAGTGAATTTTTGTTGGAACAAGGTTATGAGGTTCATGGCATTATTCGCCGGACTTCTACCTTTAATACAGACCGCATTGATCACATTTACGAAGACCCCCATAAAGAGGGAGTGCGGTTGTTTCTTCACTATGGTGATTTGACAGATGGTACGACGTTGCGACGCATTTTAGAAGAAGTCCAGCCAGTAGAGATTTACAACCTGGGCGCTCAATCCCATGTGAGAGTAAGCTTTGATTCACCAGAATACACGGTGGATGCTGTCGGAATGGGAACGTTGCGTCTGTTGGAAGCAATTCGGGACTATCAACACCGTACCGGAATTCAGGTGCGATTTTACCAGGCGGGTTCTTCAGAAATGTACGGTTTAGTACAAGCAATACCTCAAACTGAGACAACGCCCTTTTATCCCCGCAGTCCCTATGCCTGTGCCAAAGTTTACGCCCACTGGCAAACTGTAAATTATCGTGAGTCTTATGATTTGTTTGCTTGTAATGGCATACTTTTTAACCACGAGTCACCACGACGGGGTGAAACCTTTGTAACCCGCAAAATTACTAGAGCAGTGGCTGGTATCGTTGCTGGTAAGCAGAAAAAAATTTACATGGGTAATCTAGATGCAAAGCGAGATTGGGGCTATGCGAAGGATTACGTCAAAGCAATGTGGTTAATGTTGCAGAAAGACCAGCCAGATGATTACGTAATTGCTACTGGTGAAACCCACTCGGTGCGTGAGTTTTTGGAACTGGCATTTAATTACGTAAATCTCAATTGGGAAGATTATGTAGAGTTTGATGAGCGTTACCTTCGTCCATCTGAGGTAGAGTTATTGATTGGCGATGCTACCAAAGCACGCCAGAAGTTGGGCTGGACACCATCCGTAACCTTTGAAGAACTAGTTTCCTTAATGGTAGAAGCAGATTTACAAGCAGTGGGTCACACTTCACCCAATGGAAATGGTTCGCAATTTCCGTTAGATATTGCGACTATTCGTCAACAACTGGGCGCTTTGCACTTCTGATTTGCACCACAGAGGATAAAATATGACCGGCTTAGAATTAAAAAATAAACGCATTCTTGTCACTGGTGGGTCGGGGTTTCTAGGTCGTCAGGTGATAGATCAACTGTGTAAAGCAGGGGCTGAACGTGAGAAAATTACAGTAACCCGATCGCGCGATTGTGATTTGCGTGTTTGGGAAAATAGCCAACGCGCAGTTGACCAGCAAGACGTAATTATCCACCTAGCAGCTCATGTTGGGGGTATCGGTCTGAACCGTGAAAAACCTGCTGAGTTGTTCTACGATAACTTGATTATGGGTACGCAGCTAATTCACGCTGCCTATCAAGCGGGAGTAGAAAAGTTTGTTTGTGTTGGCACAATCTGCGCCTATCCTAAATTTACCCCGGTGCCATTCAAAGAAGATGATCTTTGGAATGGGTACCCAGAGGAAACCAACGCCCCCTACGGAATTGCTAAAAAAGCCCTTTTAGTCCAATTGCAATCTTACCGCCAGCAGTACGGTTTTAATGGAATTTATCTACTGCCAGTGAATTTATATGGCCCAGAAGATAACTTTGACACAGGAAGTTCTCACGTTATTCCAGCATTAGTTCGCAAAGTTCACGAAGCCCAAATTAAGGCAGAAAAGCAACTCCCAGTTTGGGGTGATGGCAGTCCTACTCGTGAATTTCTGTATTCAGAAGATGCAGCGCGGGGGATTGTTATGGGAACTCAATTCTATAACGAATCGGAACCAGTTAACTTGGGAACAGGTTATGAAATCTCCATCTTTGATTTAGTAACTCTAATCTGCGAATTGATGGAGTTTAAGGGTGAAATTGTTTGGCAAACTGACAAGCCTAATGGTCAACCCCGTCGTTGTTTAGATACTGAACGAGCAAAGGAAGCCTTTAATTTCACGGCTCAGGTGGGCTTTGAGCAAGGGCTAAAGAATACCATTGAATGGTATCGTCAGCACGCTGTATAACAATGTGCTGGTGAGTGTAGAGTACTTAAGCTGGGCGATGCCCAGCTTATTTATTTGACGCTATAAATTTTTATGGACAAAGTTAATCATCAATTAAATAAAGTAGAACTACGGCGCACTCTACTTAAAACTCGTCAATCAATGTCCGTTCAAGAGTGGAGAGAAAAAAGCGATCGCTTATGCTTTCATTTACAAAACTCTACTTTGTTTACCCAAGCAAAAACAATACTCGCTTATTTCAGCTTTCGCCAAGAACCCGATCTCAGTCCACTATTTGCAAACACCAAATATCGTTGGGGATTTCCTCGCTGCATTGATAAAAAATCCCTATCTTGGCATCTTTGGACACCGAGTGATTCTATCCAAAGCGGCGCTTATGGCATTACTGAACCACACCCCGACGCTCCAATCTTAGATGCGGCTGAAGTAGATTTGATTCTTGTCCCTAGTGTCGCTTGCGACTATCATGGATATCGTTTAGGCTATGGCGGTGGATATTACGATCGCTTGCTCAGTTTACCGCAATGGCAAACAAAGCCAACTATCGGAATTGTCTTTGAGTTTGCCTTTTTGTCTGAAATACTTAGTGAACCTTGGGATAAACCACTACAAGCTGTTTCTACGGAAACCGGATTGACTCAGAAAGGCTGAAGGATTCAAGATGGTGAAGACACATCATCAAATGTTTTATTATTGATGATAGATTACGATAAAATTAATCAAATTCTCAAGTAAAGCCATATCGGACTCAGTTCAGTATGTCACTAATGCAGAGGTAAAAAAAGTTAGAGTACTGTTAGATTTAGAAACTTATCAACAGCTAACTAACTTATCTGTAGACTTGGAATTATTGATTGGTTTAAATCTAGATGAATTGCAAGCTTTGGCAGAAAGTTATTTATCTCCCAAAGCTCAGATACAGTTACAGGAATTATTAGTTAAAAATTCTGACAATGCTTGATAAATTCAGCAGAAGACAGGCGAGATTATGCAGGCCATTTAGTGCTGTAGGCTTTAGTAAAGGATTCGCTTATTTCCTTCGTTTTAGCTCGGAACGGAATATCTATCAAAATATAAAATAACCATTTTACAGCTAGAGAAAATTGTCGCTTTTTGATAAATATAAATAGACGATTTGGTGTTTGTAAAACTTGATTATAAGGATGATTATCCCAATATTTATTCAACTCTGCTTTTGTAACTAGTCGTTTGATTATCAATAGAAATCCAAGAATTAACAAGCCATAGTACTGGAGAATAGATCCATATTTCAACTTTTCATAAAGGTAATTCAAATCTCCGCCTAGTCCTCTCCAAATTCTGTTTTCAGCAGGAGCTTGGAAATGATCTGCTTTGACTGCTTGAGCCTTAATAATCTTGAAACCATTCTTTTGTATTCGTCGTGCTAACTCGTGTTCGTCGCAAGCACTGCTTCTAAAATATCGAAGATTTGTATCGAAGCGAAAATTATTAAATATTTCTCGTCGTAATGACCAGAGGCTACCAGTGCCAAATGTTGTTGTTCCTTTACCAAAGCCACCATGTTCGTAAATACATCCCCAAATAGTCATCACATCTGGGTCTTCTGTATAGATTTTGATTAATTCATTAAAGCAATCAGGGAATGGACTCACATCGTCGTCCATCAGAACGACAATCTCACCTTTGGTGTGAGCAACACCGAGATTTCTAGAAAAGCAAGCTCCTTTGTTCTGATTATTTCGTAGAATAAGAAGGTTTTTTATATTCTTGTTACCAGTTTTTAGAAAGCTTTCTGTATCGTCAGTTGAGGCATCATCAACTATTACTACCTCATAATTTGGATAGTTGAGTTTAGCGATCGCTGGAAAAGTGTAGGTACGTAAACTTGAGGCTCTATTATATGTTGCAATTACAATAGATACCAATGGTTGTTCCATATACTTTAATCTGTATATATTTTCTAATGTATTTAATTGAAAGATTCTAAAAATTTAGATTAGAAAATTGCTAAAATCCTTAATATATAATAAGTTGATTAAATTTATACCTATCACCGTAGAATTACTAAAATATATAAGAAATAAGATTTAACATTATTTAGGAAAATACTTAAAAGCAGTAATCAGGAATTATCGAACTCCTGTTAATTTTGAATAGCGATCGCTCCCTCCCCACCATCCCTCAATAACTTCGATAAAATCACTATGGTGCTACTTAATCCTAAATCTGATGAAAAGCGATATCTCCGATGGGCTACGCCTACGCCCTTTTTCCCAACCCTCCCTTCAACGTCCCGAACTACTCGCGCCAGCAGGTAATTGGGACTGTGCCAAAGCTGCTGTGGAAAATGGGGCAGATGCGATTTACTTCGGTTTAGATCGCTTCAACGCCAGAATGCGGGCACAAAATTTTACTGAGGCAGACTTACCCCAATTGATGGCATTCTTGCATCGTCGCGGCGTAAAGGGTTATGTCACTGTCAACACACTAATATTTCCCAAAGAACTAGCAGAAGCGCAGCAATATCTCCGCACAATTATTGCAGCAGGTGTGGATGCGGTGATTGTTCAAGATGTAGGTATATGCCGTCTCATCCGTCACCTATCGCCCGATTTCCCCATCCATGCTTCCACCCAAATGACCATCACCAGTGCGGCTGGGGTGGAATTTGCCAAGTCCCTCGGCTGTCAATTAGTGGTGCTGGCGCGTGAATGTTCTCTTCAGGAAATCAATAAAATTCAGCAGCAAATTGCCCAACATAAAACTTCACTGCCCTTGGAAGTTTTTGTTCACGGTGCTTTGTGCGTAGCGTATTCTGGTCAGTGTTTGACCAGTGAGGCTTTAGGCGGACGTTCTGCCAATCGAGGCGAATGTGCCCAAGCTTGTCGGATGCCCTATGAGTTAATCGCCGATGGGGAAGTTGTAAATTTAAAAGAACGCAAATACTTACTCAGCCCTCAAGACTTAGCAGGCTTAGATGTTTTGCCCGATTTGGTGAAATCAGGAGTAACTTGTCTCAAAATTGAAGGTCGCTTGAAAGCTCCAGAGTATGTTGCTAATGTCACCCGTGTTTATCGGCAAGCCCTAGATGAGGTGATGACGGAATTGGAAAGACCTAACCCCCTAACCCCCTTCCCTACAAAGGAAGGGGAAATAAAAGCTCCCCTCTCCGAAGCAAAGCGGGGGAGAGGTCAATTAGATCAAGAACATTACAACTTAGAAATGGCATTTTCTCGCGGACTCTACATGGGTTGGTTTGGCGGGATTAATAATCAAGAACTAGTTCACGCCCGCTTTGGTAAAAAACGTGGGGTTTATTTGGGTGAAGTCAGCCGCATTCACAACGAACAGGTAACAGTCAAACTGGAAGCGCCTGTAAAACCTGGAGATGGAATAGTATTTGATTGCGGTCATCCAGAAGCGAAGGAAGAAGGCGGTCGGGTTTATGCTGTGGTGTCCAAAGGTAAAGAAACCATGCTGACATTTGGGCGAAATGATTTGAACCTGCGCCGAGTGCGTATAGGCGATCGCATTTGGAAAACCAGCGATCCAGAACTCGATAAGCAACTACGTCAGAGTTTTGCAGGCGAGAATCCTCAATTTCAACGTCCGATTGATGTAGAGGTTTATGGAGAAATTGGTCAGCCACTAATTGCGATCGCTCGCGATCGACTCGGTAATATTGTCCAAGTAGAGTCTGCAATTTCGCTGGTGGAGGCACACACCAAACCCCTAGATGCAGACCGTTTACAAGAACAATTCGGTCGTCTCGGTAACACACCTTTTTGTTTGGGAACGCTAACTAACCACCTCAGTGGTACTTTTATGCTACCCGTCAGTGAATTGAACCGAATGCGGCGGGAAATCGTAGCACAGTTGGAAGAATTGCGAAGTCAACCCAAACGCTGGCAATTACGTTCTGATGTCTCTTTCCAAGACTTACTACCATCCTCATCTCCCTCATCTCCCACCCTGCGGGAAGCTAAAGCTACATCTCCCTCACTCATCGTTTTAGTACGAAACCTCAAGCAACTCCAAGCTGCCCTGAAAGCTGGTATTGAAACCCTATACTGTGAATTTGAAGACCCCCGCGCCTACCGAGAAGCCGTTCAAATGGTGCGCCAACAAAAGCAAAAAAACAAAGCAGACAATTCTTCACTCCTAACTCCTAACTCCCAACTCCCCACTCCCCACTCCCCACTCCCTACTATCTGGGTTGCACCTCCCCGAATTACCAAACCGGGGGAAAATTGGATTTTGCAGCAAGTACGTGCCTGTGAAGCAGATGGCTATCTAATACGCAACTATGACCAATTGCAATTCTTTGCTCAAGACCGTTGTATTGCAGATTTTTCGCTCAACGTTGCTAATCCTTTAACAGCAGACTACTTTCAGCAACACTTTGGTTTAGAAAGGCTGACGGCATCCTATGACCTGAATATTACCCAACTACAAGACCTGCTCGCTAGTTGCTCACCCCAGTGGTTTGAGGTGACAATCCATCAACACATGCCGATGTTTCACATGGAGCATTGTGTATTTTGTGCCTTTCTATCGACAGGTACAGACTACACTAACTGTGGACGACCTTGTGAAAAGCAGGAAGTTAAATTGCGCGATCGCGTTGGTAGCGAACATGTCCTCAAAGCAGATGTAGGTTGTCGCAATACTGTATTTAACGGCACTGCTCAAACGGGAGCTGAGTACGTACAGCGCCTCATAGAACTGGGATTACGTCAGTTTCGCATCGAATTTGTGAATGAAACACCAGAACAAGTGAGTAAAACAATACATTGCTATACTCAACTACTGCAAGGTGAGATTACAGGTTCCCAACTCTGGCGCGAGTTGAAACTGCAAAATCAATTAGGCGTAACTCGTGGCCCTATGGGAGTGTCTGCATTGCGGTAATAATTGTTGCTGCCCTATTCACCACTGTTGGGCAGCTTGTTTAACTATTTCCACAAGCTTCAACACAGTTGGCGATGTCTCGTTTTTTCGCCAAATCATTGCAATGGCTACTTTTGGCGTAGGTTCTTCTAAAGTTTTATAAATTACCCCAATCCGTTGCAAATTTTGCAAAGATGCTGGGACGATCGCCACACCCATCTCGGCTGCTACCCGCCGCCCGTCCAAAGTGCAATTCTTCGGCCAAGGTGACAAAGTAGCGCAAGTGCCGTAATTCCATCTGTTACTTAAACTCATATCTTTAAAATATTAGTTAAGGTAAAAATATATATTGGACATAATTAAAAATCTTTTTTATTGTGATGATCAGGGGGTCATCAATCAGCAAATCAACACACTGTAATTTCACTACTTATGAATAATCTTTCAATACCTAAAAATTCTTGGGATGCTGCTCTTTACCAAGATAAACACGCCTTTGTCTGGCAGTATGGTGAGGACTTGCTAAAATTCCTCAACCCTCAGCCAGGAGAATCCATTTTGGATCTTGGCTGTGGTACTGGACAACTCACCGAAAAAATTGCCCAAGCTGGTGCTGAAGTCATGGGAGTTGATTTTGCACCCGCGATGATCGAAAAGGCCAGAGAAAACTATCCCCATATCCACTTTAATGTTGCTGATGCTAGAAACTTTCAAGTAGACAGGCCATTGGATGCTGTGTTTTCCAACGCTGTACTACATTGGGTGAAAGAAGCAGATAATGCAATCGCTTCCATCCATCAATCCCTAAAGCCCGGAGGCCGTTTTGTGGCAGAATTTGGGGGTAAGGGAAATGTGCAAGCGATCGCCACAGCTTTAGAAAGCGCCTTAGAAGCAATCAATATCCCTGCACAAGCCCTAAATCCGTGGTATTTCCCTAGTATTGGTGAATACGCCACCTTACTAGAACACCAAGGCTTTGATGTCATTCATGCCATGCTTTTCGCTCGTCCGACTCCTTTAGCAGAAGGAGAAGCAGGTATGGCAAACTGGATTGGGATGTTCGCCAGCAGTTTTTTAGCAGGACTTTCTAGTGAGCAACAAATACAAATAATTCGCGTCGTTGAGGAATATCTTAAGCCAATATTGTATCAACAAGGAACTTGGATAGCAGACTATCGAAGAATTTGCATCGTTGCCATTAAACTTTAAAATGTGCGAATTTTTACTATTGCCTTAATTACGAATTACGAATTACGAATTACGAATTAGTATCAGCTATGCATATACCTAAATTGTGCGATGCCTGCGGCGGGCGTAGCCAACGCCACAGATTACTTTCATTATTACTAACCATTAGCCTCACCACTTTACTAGTCCCGCCTTCGCTAGCGCAAACCCGCCCAATACCATCGCCTTCTAATGCACCTCTGGAACTAGATTTATTGACCAAACCAAAAGACTATGTAATCACAGCTAACACCATAAACCCAGAACGATTAACCGTTCCCAGTTTATGGTGGGCACAACAAAACTCTGAGACAAAGCTATTGGATAATTGGATAGCATATCCAACTTCTGAAAAAGAACCTGCACGAGTAGACTTGATCGTGAATCAGCAAATTTGGAGCTTACTAGACTCTATACAGCGTTACGACTTCGTAAATCGCTTGGGTAGCGCTGCACGTAACTTTGGTTATAATGTCCGGGTATTTAACTATCAAAAAGAACCCTTGGCAACCTACACTTGCAACTTTAGTACAAGTCCAGCTTTATGCAGTATTCAAACGACTTTTAAGAACAAGATAGGGTTAGAGCGTTTACTCTAGTTAGGAGTTAAGAGTTAGGAGTTAGGAATTGGAGGAGATGAGGGAGATGGGAAAATTTCAATTCCCAATTCTCAATTCCCAATTAAACCTTAATTTTGGCGAATAAAGACTCGTATTGTTTTATTATTGATGGGGGTAAGGGAAGCAAAAATTCGCTTTTATTAAAAAATTGGCGATTGCTCTCTAACAAACTCCATAATGGTTCTTGGATATCGGAAGCGACAATATTTGTAGAAATTGGCGAATTACTTTTGGTCAGCACCGAAATTTGTTTAGCTGTGCTTGGTTGCCAACAAAAGTCAATCCATTGATCTGATAAAGTACTCTTAGTAGTAATACCTGCGGGACGTACCCACAAGTCTGCCCATATTGCTGTTCCTGATTGGGGAATAACTGCACCAAGTTGCGGATAACGTCCCAGAACTGGCAATACATCGCTTGACCAACCAACCGCTACCCAAGTGTCTCCCATAATTAGAGGTTCTAAGTAGTTATTGGAACTGTAGAACTTGACCTGTTTGTTTAACGTCTGTAATTCCTTTTCCAAGTCTGGTACTTGGTCAAGATTCTCTGTATTATAAGATTTTCCTAGCTTCTTTAAGACTAAACCAATAACTTCTCGTGGTTGATTGAGTAGCGAAACGTGCTGCTGCAATCCATCTCGCCACAAATCACTCCAATCTTTGGGCGTCCATCCCAATTTTTGCAACTTGTCACGGTTATAAACAATTACTGTGCTACCCCACCGATAAGGCGCACCCCATACTTTCCCTTGAGTATCCAAGTTACCTTGGTCGTTGCGCGTTACCAGTTGTTTCCACCTTTCATCTAAAGCAGACCACTGCTTTAATTGGTTTCCCTGTACCTCTTGGAGTGGTTGAATCAGTTTCTGCTCAATAGCTGCTTTTAGCCAGTAATCTCCCAATGTCACCAGGTCTGCATCAGCTGTTTTTTGACCTTGCATAAAGGGTATAAAGCGTCTCCATGCCTGCTCATCAGTGGCTTTTGGTTTCTGCTGCCAATTTTGTAATTGCTGAAATAAACCTTGTATCTGCTCAACCGGAGCAAACTTTAACTGCACCTGTTGCTGCAAACCTTTGTGGAACTGATTAACCACCTGACCAGGTATAGAACCTTTTAATAACTGTACTTTTAGTTGCGTCTGGTTGTTTCCACCACAGCCAAAAAGCAGTTGTGAAAGTGCCAGTGTACTTGTACTTAGTAAAAAAGACCGTCGATCCATTGATTTTGGATTTTGAGATTTTAGATTATATCTAATATTAAGCAGAGATTTACCAGAGGCTGACTAAGTGAAAAGCTGTAGTTAGAAAATTAACGGTATTTTGTCTTGGCAATACCGATAATTTTGACTATTTGAATCAAAATAGCGATTTTTTGAGCAAATGGCTATATAAAAATGAAATTATCTTCATAATTTTCCTCATTAGTACTTATAGCTAAATTTTACTTGTATTTTTAAGTAATGATTTAAATGTCACATTTCCACCAAAAATTATCAATACTTAAATAATCCATAAGTATCGTTAAGGTTGGGAGTAAATTGAATAACATATAGAAAATGTACGGATGAGGGTATTAAATGGAGCCATTACAGAAGCAAATCCTGACTTTAAGCCAAAAACTCGATGCCCTCTGCCAAGTAATTGAGCAGCTTGATGGTAAAGTCACTCAAGCTTTTTCAGAGTGTTCTTTAGCAAATACACAAAGTAAGGATAATTATCAGGAAAATGGCGCAACTGATGGCTACCAGTTCAGACGTAACAATTTAAATTCAGAAATGGAACACAAGGATGTCTTGATAGATGGCATTTATCTAGATATGCATCGTCAAGGTGGAGATAACATAACACCAGAAATTCAAATACAACGACTTACAGCGCAATTAACAGCAGCATACAATCGCATTGCTGCCTTAGAAGAACAATTACTCAGAGAGAGAATTCATTAAATTTAACCTGAGTTCAACGAATTAAAAAAATGGCTGGAGGTAGGGAAGGCAAGCCTTTAAATTCAATGCCAAATCATGGCTTTATGTCCATGACACTATCCCACTATTCTAAAAATCCCTACTTCTTTCCGTAAAATGTGCTTGAAAACCTTAATTTTTAGTTTTTAGTTCTCAATAAGCTTAAGCTTTGTAGCAATAAATATTATTAGTAATATAGGTTTATATATTTATTAAGTATAAGCAACTAGTCCAGCCATAAAATTGATAAAAAACTTAAACACATTATTACATATATTTACGTAAGAGTATGATATATCTACGTTAGAGCTTTTAGTGAGTACCTCACTATGAAACAAAAAAAAAATAACCCTAAGACTGGTGCTTTTAGGGTATTGTATGGTTCAAAAACCAAGCTTTTCTTATTAATCTGCGTTTTTATCATTAGTGTTTTTGGCATCTTGTTATCAAATTGGTTGATGACGAGTCAGACAGCTTTCGCTAAGATTGACCTTTTGCAACCTGCTCCTACTCAACCACTAGGCTACTACGACTATTTCGGCAAACTACTTAGCCCTCAAGAAGCAGCAGGGGTAGTTGCAAATAAGGGACTTGATCCTAATAACCCCATTTCCTATCAACGGGTAGGGGCAGTTAAAATTACTAAGGAATTAATTGCCCAAGGTGAAGATATATTCTTCAACCGGAAGATTGGCGACACATTTGGTTTGCAAGGGGTATTTGGTTTTGGACTTGGCATTGCTAGAATTTTGCCAGAATTACAGACAGCAATAGTTAAGTTGCAAGGTCAACCGACAACGAACTTACAAATTATTCTTGAGAAGAATATAGCGTTAGGTAGTCAAACTTTTCCTAAAGGAAGTGTCATTAATACAGGCTTAAAAATGGAAAAGGGAGGGTCTTTTCCCGTTGGGCTGGGAATCACAGTTAACAGAACAACAAATACATCTCAGATTGACCTTCGTTGTGCTGGTTGCCACATATCCCTTTCAAAGAAAGGTGAACGTCTTTTAGGAGTACCTAATGGCGAAATTGCCACGCCTCTACTGATTGCCTTATCACCAAATACAGCCGCAGGGTTTGCACGGTTAAACTTTAACCCTCTAGACCCACAATATAAAGGCAATGGCAAGACGATTATTGACAGTAAAGGTAATAAAGTAGAATTACCTGATCCTGAAAAGTTTGAAAAAGCCTTTGATGATGCTGTTTTAGATGTACCTTTCGGTAATTTCGAGAGTTCACCAGATGGTATTAGAAACACTACTCAAATCCCTAGTGTTTTCACCTTTAAGGATCATCCTTATGGGGCTGATGGACAGTTTGCTGTCGGCCCGTTTGCAGGATTGAGTACTATCAACAATGGTGTTCACTCTTCGGAAATCAATCTGTCGGCAGCTGCTCAACTCAGTGCAAAAACCCTTGGTATTGATCCAGAGGTTTATATTGGTACATTTTTGCAAAACGCTGCCACTCCCAGCCTACGCTTACCAGAAGGAGTGATAGTAAAACCCTCACAATGGCTGCGGAAGCTTGCACCGAATCCTACACAAGCAGAATTAGAAGACCAAGTTCCTGCTCCTGGCACAGGAAATTACCCAAACCTGCGCCCCAGTTTATTTACTTACAACGGTTTGGTTTTTAGCCCGAATACTGGAAAGCCCAGTGATATCGCCAGTGGAACTTTCTTATTTGCTAGCAACGCCATGTCTGCTTTCCAAAATAGCTTAGTACCACCTGCCAACCAGACTTCGGAAAACTGGCAAGCGTTGAACAGCAATTCTGTTAAGCGTGGCGCAAAAGTATTTGAGAAAGCTAATTGTGCAACTTGCCATCTTCCACCTTTCTTCACTGACAATCAAATTCATCCAATTGATGAAATTCGTACTAACCCCGCTCGTGCCCAATCTCGCTTGGGAGTGAGTAATTTGTTAGTACCACCCAAGCTATACACTTTTAACACTCCAGTTCCCATACCCGCTAAAGCTGAAGTGCTAGATGTACCAACGCAGGGTATCTCCGATAGTCCTACGACTCTACCCAAAGGTATATTGCCAAAAGGCGGTTACAAAACTACTTCCTTGCGTGGTCTTTATTTAAGCGCACCATATTTGCATGATGGTGGTGTAGCAGTACGAGCAGGAAGTCTAAAAGTTGACTCAAATGGAATCGCGGTTGTTGACAAGACTGGCTTAGGGCTTTCTGGCACTCTCAGTCAAGGTATACCTGCCGATCCAGCTAGTAGCTTACGTGCCTTAGTTGATCGCGATCTTCGTGCAAAAGTTGTGAAAGCTAACAAAGCTAACCCTAGTTTAGTGCGTAGTAACCTTGATGGCACTGGTCATTATTTCTACGTAGATAGGCAGTCTGGGTTTAATTCAAACCAGCAAACAGACCTAATTAATTTCTTGCTAGCACTTGATGACAATCCTGGAAGTTTTTAATTTTAGTTACAGCTAATATCCTATGTTAATACCAAGTCGTCTAGTGACATATCATGAACGCGACTTGGTATTACTGTAAAAGTAGGATAGCAAGCACATTTTTTTAATGCAATCTAGATTGCAGATGCACTATGAATCTAACAGATAGATATTGTTATAGAGCTTCTTCTGGGAAGCTACTGCTTGCTTTCGCTTCATCCACCAGCCAAAACCAAGAGCAACCAATGAACCACTTACTGTGTAGGGTTCGGGAACAGGACGTGGTACGACACTAAAGCTGCCATAATCTACATCGCTTGAAAGCTCTGAATAACCTTCATTGAAACTACTATAAAATACGTTAACGTTTCCATTTCCGTCTTCTCCGCTTCCAGAAACCAGGTAAGAAAGACCGTTCTGAGTTAACAGGGGCGTACTCGCATTCAACAGATTATCATTGATTCCGTATGTACCTGGTGAGAGTATTCCAATGATTGTCTCGGAAATTCCTTGAATCGTCCTTGTTCCAGTTATTTCTGTGATTGTGTAATTGTTTTTTATAGGATCTAAATCGGTGGTGGTAAGAGTGCCGCTAGCGGAAATCCCTGTACCATTTGCTTCATCACTGGGAAAAGAGTATTGAAAATCAAATAGCTGTACAGCTTGTGCCGCAGAAGATGCATCGACACCAGTAATACTGATGACAGCACTAGCGGTAGCAATACCAAGCTTTTTTACTAATTTCATCAGATAATTCTCCTGAAAAACAAGAAGGTAAGCAAAGTTGCATAGTTCAAATTGTTAGAAAGACGCTCTTACGCACAGAGAAGTCAAGAGTTTCTGGCTTCCTGAGAGCAAAAGTTCGTGAAACACGCAGATGCAATTTGAATAACGATTAGATTATTAACTGTTGATTTGGCTAAGTAAAGCTTTGCGTAAAATTGTAGCGTTGTTTAAACGCACAGAGAAGTAGCATCGGAGGAAACCTCCGCCTATAACTTTGGTGGGGCGCGGAATCTTGCCGAATTTAATTCGCTAAGAATTAATGAGATGCTGTACTTAGCCGTTCAAGTTGGGCTTCAATAGCTGCCAAAAGCTGGTGTTGCTGCCAATCTTGACTAAGATGAGCGGCTATGCAAGCGGCTCCAGCGCCCATACCTTCTTTTACAAAGCCCTGCTCATAAGCTCTGAGTTGGGGATAACGAGAATCAGCAAAGCTTAGATGAGTTGCTAATAGGGGAGGAGTTTTTCCACTCTGAGTTAAGCTGGCTTTTTCTAAGTTGAGAGCTAAGTCAACTGTAGCACCAGTAGGATCTTCTGCCACCCAGCGAGTTGTGCCTACAACTACTTCTTCAGGTTGCCATGATAAGGCGTAAGTTTGAGCGATCGCACTGATCAGCGCATAAACCGCCAGCATTTGCGTCCCACCAGCGAGCATTACACCACAACTCCGACTAGCAGCGATCGCCATCCCAGCTACCACCACTTGCATCGGATCACCCACAGCAGCGACGAGTTGCAAGGGGTTAACTGGGGAGGATGAGGAGGACAAAGTAAAATTTTCTCCCCCTGCTCCCTCATCTCCCCCTGCTCCCCCTGCTCCCTGCTCTCTGCTCCCCCTCATCTTCTCTAGCCCAGCTTGCACTAGTGCCCACTTTTGCGCGTGGTTACAAATAGGGTGGCTACTGTTAACTTTTCCGGCAGCATCTATACCCAAACCAGTTAAGATTGCCAGGGCAGTTGTAGTACCTCCAACGACGCACTCACCGAGAATCACATAGTTATGTTGGTTATTGGCAGCAAGGCGTTCGCCCCAAACTAGCCCTTGTTTAAACAAGTGATGTACAGTTGTGATTTCCATAGCAGCACCACTACTTAAACACCGAGCAGCTGTGCCGCCCAAATCAATTACTGGCACAGCCGGAGGCTGGGGTAAACCAGCATTAAACAAATGAACTGGTATTTTTAGTGACTCAAAGACAGCGCGAGAAATCAGCACAGGTGAAGCCCCGGCCGTTAATGGTGGTAAGGGATATTGGGCTTTATATTCTGAGCCATAATACAAAAACTCGGCATCGGCACAAGCAGTATATTTCCGATCCTCTGGAGTGCGACCGGCTGCTGAAATACCTGGAATTAAACCAGTTTCAGTAAATCCTAAAACACAGGCAAATACGGGTAGACAGCCACGATACCGTCGTAGCCATTCTTCACCCTGTTCTTTTTGCGTATAAATGCGAATTTGGGAATTGGGCATTGGGTATTAGTTAGGACTTATCATTTAACCAAAGACAAATGACAAATGACTAATAACTATCCTTCATAATCCATGAGGACTTGTACCCAGCGTGGTGGAGGGGGAATGGGGTTGCCCAAACGATCAAAAAGCAACCATGCTGCTAGGTGTACCACAAAAAGGTAGATAAAGTTGTTGAGTAGAATTAAAGCGATCGCTCCCACTTGAATTAAAAACACACTAGGACTCGTTAACAAACTCAAGTTAAAAAATACCCACTCTATGAACTCAGTCACCTGGGTAATTACATAAATCCATAGGTCTTCACCTGACAAAACAGACAGCAACCACAGCCGAAAAAAGACCCCCAAAGTACCCAACAGTGTACCCAAGGTGATAGAAGTAATCCAAGGAACACGACGACGATACCATGTTGCTCCTAAAAGCACGCCCATAAACCCGTAGGGCATGACAAACAGCAAACTGCGGGCTGGCCCCATCAGTACCATCAGCAGTAACCCGGAGGTGAGTGCTGCCATCCATGCCGCACGCCTGCCCCAACGCAGATAAACTAAAGCGATCGGTACCGGAAAAAATATCCGCAAAACTGGCCCTAAGGGAAAGTAGAAATTAATAAACCAAATTAAGCTAGCGGCACTTGCTAAAAATGCTGTTTCTACCATTCTTAAGGGCGCATCAGCTTTGAGTTGAGGAGGCATTAACTGCTGTTCTTTGTCTAACCAATGATTTTGGGGAGTTGGAGGCTCAGGCAATGGATCTTTCTCTGGCTCATCTGGCAAAGAATCTAAAATACTCATATCTGACAAGTTTTTAAACGATCATTCTTTCTAAGGCTGACAAATCGGGAATACAAATAGTGTCTTGATCCCGTTTAATCAAGCCTTTTTTTTCTAGCCTTGTCAACACTCTTGTTACAGTTTCCCGTGCCAGTCCGCTCAAACTACTCAATTCCCGATGAGGTAAATTGGGGATTTCGGTTCCTGTTTGCCCTTTTTTTCCCTGTCCTTCTGCCAAAAATACCAACGTATCTGCCACCCGTGACTGACTATCAGATTCCCGCAACCGCAATCGGCGATTTACTTGCCGCAAGCGTCGTGCCATTAGTTGCGCCAATCGAACTCCCGCTAAGGGTTCTATCTGAAGTAACTTGACAAAATCCTGAGCAGGCATACTACCAATTACCGTTGGGGCCAAGGTAATCACATCTGTAGATCGAGGCACTTCATCTAGCGCCGCCATTTCACCGAACAATTCCCCTTTACCAAGAATATTCAGTGTTACCTCTTTTCCCTCCAGATTGTAGGTGCGAATTTTTACCCATCCGTCCAAGATAAAATACACAGAACCGCCCCAGTCATTTTCCAGCAGAATTACCTGATTGGCTGGGTGAGTGCGGGTAACAAGATGGATGAGGGCTGATTCTACAGCAGTTTCTGGCAACCCTTGAAAAAAGGGAGCTGACGACATGATCATCCAGGAATTAGCCTGTGCTTGCAAGCTATATCGGTCTTCCATTACGACATCTTTATTCAAGCGGCTATATATATACACACAACAAACAAGAGCGCCATTTTCAGCCTAAGCTATCATTGCACAGCTCCCTTTCAAAAAGAAAACTAAACTATGCTACATAAGAAAGCGACAAGAACCTTTTTCTAAATAATCTTTACCTATAAGTTTAAACGGGGTAAAAGTTTTGCAAAAAGTAGTTTATAGCCGACGGTTGTATTGCTTAGGGGCTAGCTGCACTGCAAACTTGATTAGTTCACAATAATATAGGCAAACAACATTAATGATACTAAAGGGAGTAAATTATTGCTCAGGTATTTTAGCCATTTTCAAAAATAGGCAATTAATGATCTGTAAAACTAAGCTTTCACACAAAGGCTGACTGAAGATTGCCACGACTCGCAGTAATCCATAACATAATGACAGTTACAAGTCGAAAGCGGCTTCTGCCACTCAAAACTTCTCCTATCGGTGATTGTAAAGTAATTGTCAGATTATTTGACATACATCTCTAAGTAAGGTAACAAAAGTGACTTCCAGTGCAGACGAAATTCAAAAGCTGATCGCAGACATTGACAACTTACTTGCCAGTGGTGGCAAGCGTATGTCTAGATTTCTGTCTGGTCAGGCGCAAGAGCCTAAAGAAGTTTTAGAACGAATTCGCAACTTCTTGGTAAGGCTAGAAGAAAAAGAAGCATTAGAGAATAGCATCCCAAATGAGTCTTCTGAAGAACCGCGATCGCCTTTATTAACAAAATTTATTGAGCAAGGTTATAATCAGTACCCACTACCCCGACCCGAACCCAATCATGAACAGAGTACTGTTGGGGTAGGACAATTAAAAAGTGAATTTTCGAGCTTGATCCAGCCATTGCGATCGGAATTAGAATTGCTCTTGCAAGAGCGAGGCGCTCTCATACAGGAAATTAGGCAGCTAGAGCAAAGGCGATTGCAAAATTACTCCTTAGCGCAGCAGTTGACAAACCAGGAGCAGATGATTACCGAGTTTTTACAGGTACTTATGAGTCGTCTTGTGCCAACTTTAACGCCACAGCTAACACAGACGCGGGAAAATTCCGCCACTTCAGGAGCAAATAGTGCAAACTCAGAACCAGGAATCTCTGCAACTCAACCGTTATTAGAATCACCAGACTCAGAGGAACGTTTAACTCACCTGGCCAGGGAGTTGGATCAACGTTTATTGTCACTAGATGGGACTGTAAATGTAGTATTTGAAGCACTACAGCGCAACATTAATACTTATCACGAGTCCCTGTCGCAAGCATTGGCAAGAATGCATAGTCAGGGGATGCAAGGCGAACAATTGATGGCCAGCTTTCTCAACAATTTGACCCAGCATTTGCAGCAGCAATCCCCTAGTTCCCAACCATCTTTCCTTGAGGTCGAATCTGATACACCAGCATCATTAACTGACCCCGCCGAGATTTCTGCTGGAGTTGCACCCCAATCCTTAGAGCTTATACAGCCAGAAACATCTTCACTCACAATTGATCCTAACCAACAGGATACTAACACTACAGAAGATTTAGATGCAGCGCTGTTGCAGCTTGGTATAGATTCGTCTCAATCTTTCCAGCAGACTGAATTACCGCAAGATATTTCTGCGTTAATTGGTGATGAAGTAGACCAACTTTACGCCAGCTTGTTTGGTACTGGTGATGTTAATAATCCAAGTCTTGAAGTTTCCACAGCCTCAGAATCAACGTTAAACATTGCTGAGGGCGCATCTGTCTCTCCAACTGTGGATTCTGAAGCTGTAACAGCAGATACGACGGATCTGTTCGATCTGGGCAACTTTAACCCAGAAACAACCCAACAGACTCCAGTAGAAACTACAGCATTATCAGATTCACAGGAAGAACTATTTTTTGAAGAAGATACAGATATAGAGCTTGTTAGCTTTACTCCACAAGCAGTTGGCGCAATAGACAGCTTGGAGATCGGCAATCAGCCAGCTAGCGCTGATACAATTAATACTCTAACTGAACTATTGCCTGATACAGGTAATGAGCAGGAACTGCTGGAAGTGTCATTTTTTGAGGATAATGGCATAATTACAGCACCAGTTACTCCCGAAGTAGCGGAAATTGCAGAAATTGCGATTGCCAAACCGGAAGTACTAATTAACGATAATCAGCCAGAACTGTCTTCAGATGACTACATTGCTGCCTCGCCACAAGAAAACTTGCTTTGTGTTGAGTCAAATCAGGCTCCAGCCGTACTTGATATTTCTTTAGATGAAGAACAGTTGCAACAATTAGATCGGGATTTAGCTAATTTTGATTTACAGCTAAATTCTGAGTTGCAGCCAGCTACCAACTTGGATATTTTCTCAGAACTACTTGATGAAAATCTACACATAATTCCCATAACTTCCCCTGAGCCGCCAACAGAAAATCTCCAAATAGTAGAAAATACCTCAGCAGTTCCTCAGATAGAAACTGAACAAGAAAAGGAAGTCACTATTCCTGTTGAAGAAAGTTCTTTACCTCCAATTTCCAACTCCATCAACAATCCAGAATCACTCAATGTTCTAGAATCTGTCTGGTATTTAGGAATTGATTTAGGTACAACAGGAATTTCTGCGGCATTATTAAATCGCTCTACTTTTGTTGTACATCCTATCTACTGGTCAGCAGAAAATCCGCCGGGAACAACTTCCTTTCAGCAATCATTTCGTTTACCAACAGAGGTTTATCTGCCTACAGCTTCTGTACCCCACGGAGAAAACGAAAGTATCGAAGTACATGAGCGGACTGCACCTGCGGCTGTTGCCCAAGATAAAGTACCCGATCGCGCCAACACTCCTGCAACACGGACAACAACAGATGCGACGATAAATAATCTCTACTCGGCGCAGTTGAAGCCCTATTTACAAGTAGCCATTCCCTACAAGAGTGAACGGCAAAAATGGGAACCTGTTTTGCAATTAAATGAATTTTCGGCAGGGCCTTTGATTTGGATTGTGCGATCGCTCTCTAAACTACTATTAACCCTCAAATCCGAAAAAACTTGTACCACCCCTAGTTTAATGGCTACTGCTATGGGGATCAGCGAACAAGATTTCCCCAAAATTATCAATAATATTGCTGGTGTAATTTGCACCTGTCCATCTAGTTGGTCGGAACAATACCGCTTTAACGTGCGGTCAGCTTTACTTACCAGTAAACTCATCCAACATCCGCAGCAAGTCTTTTTTGTCGAAGAAGCGATCGCTAGTCTACTCCCAGAACTTGATGCTGCTAACGGTGAGCAAGTAAAATTAAGCCAACATCAGGGTTCTCATCCGGCAAAAACCAGCGAAAATCCCATTGTTGGTAATACCCTTGTGATTAACATTGGGGCAACTGCCACAGAAATGCTGCTGGTCAATCTCCCAGAAACATTGCAGCAATTGACATACAATGATTTCATGCTCCACAGTTTTGCTTATGCTGGCAAGGGAATTGAACAAGATATAATCTGCCAGTTGCTATTGCCACCTAAATCTCGGCAATCACGCCAAGAAATACAAAGCGATGCCTGCGGCGGGCTAGGCCTACGCAAAACTACTGCCAATAATGCTTGGCAATGGCAACCGTCAATTCCCGGTTTAGACCAAATGCGTTGGCAGAGTTTAGGGTTGGAAGCATTAGAACTACCCAGAGTCGGAGAGCCAGATATCACCGCTCGGATTCGCCTCCAGCAGCGTCTAGAAAGTTCCCTGCTGGGACAGGCGGTATTAGATGCCGCACTAGCTCTAAAGCTGATTTTGCAACACGAAGAGTCTTTTACCTTAGAATTAGCCGATCAGCAGTGGATTTTGCAGCGACGAGATTTAGAAAGCCAGGTATTTATCCCCTTTGTGCGTCGCCTGAACCGAGAACTCAACAAGTTATTGGTAGCTCGTGGCATCCCCACAGAATCCATTAATCAAGCTATCCTGACTGGTGGGGTGGCTTGTGTCGGGACGGTGAATCGTTGGCTACGGCAAAAACTCCCCAGCGCTAAGATTATTCAAGATTTATATCTTGGCGAAAACGGCGCTCCTAATTGCAGTCGCGTTGCTTATGGTTTGGCGATGCTGCCTCTGCATCCCCAGATATTAGATATACCCAGGCAACAATACACTGATTATTTCCTATTTACAGAATTGCTGCGGTTGCTACCAGATCGACCCTTATCTTTCGGTGAAGTTATCCAGTTATTTGAGGGCCGTAGGATCAATACTCGCACTTGTCAGCAACGTCTGCTGGCTTTTTTGGAAGGTGAACTGCCTTCGGGTTTGATACCTTCAGTTACAGATTCGGCTTGGCTAACTCAGAGTTCGCAAGAAAATCCTGACTATCAGGCGATCGCTACAGCACCGCTTTTTGAAAAACAAGGGAGTCTCACATATCGTCCCAATTCCCAACAACTGTTGTCTTTGCGTCGCTATCTAGATGCAATCAAGGCTAGTAATCAGCAATCACTGGAGGAAGCATACTTAGCGAATTTCGCTTTAGAGGTTAATCATTGAGATTAGTAAGTAAGTCGGTGCGAATAAATTGAACTATTTTAAGTAATGTAAAATTATTGTAATCGATTTCGTAGTCAGGACTTTAGCCCTTCTTTTAGGACTAAAGTCCTGACTACATACCTTTAATTATTTACGCCGTTTTACTTACATTACGGATGAACCTATCCTACTAATAATATATGTGCTACAAAGCTTAAGCTTATTGAGAACTAAAATCGAAAAATCAAGGTTTTAAGCACATTTTCCGAAAAGAAGTAGAGATTATTAGAAGAGTGGGATAGGTTCATGTGTCTTTCTGAGTCGGTCACATCCTGATGAGCTTTCAACTTTCAACACTGTAATGCTTTGGATGTAGTATATCCATAACACTAGCTTTTTTAGCTTATGAGATGATACTGTAATTTTACAAATTCCTACCTTAATTAAAAGATTCTGTAAACTTTAGGTTTTCGGTTTTTATATTGCTTAATTTTTGTGTATGTTAACACTCAGTAGTATTGACAAAATCAATAAAAATCATTTAATAATTATGTTCATGTCTACACTACTGATTCAAAAAGTCCTGTTGTAGATAAGTTTAGTCGTTGTGAATCATCTTTATCTTTATTCAGTTAATTGCTCGCAACAGCCTTTCCACCCGTCAACCTTAAGCGTGAGAAAACGATTAATTGACATTGTTGGAGCGATTGTGGGGCTGATAATTACATTTTTCATAGCAATTCCTGTAGCAATTGTTACTTTTATAGATGCTCCAAGCCCAATATTTTATTCCCAAATTCGCTGTGGTTTAAACGGAAAAACTTTCCGCATCTGGAAATTCCGTTCAATGATCGTCGATGCCGATAAATTCAAGCATTTGGTCGAAAATCAAGCCAAAGGTCACATCTTTAAATCTGTTAACGATCCTCGCATTACTCCTGTGGGTAAATTTTTGCGGCGTACTAGCTTAGATGAATTTCCCCAATTTTGGAATGTTCTGGTAGGGGACATGAGTTTAGTTGGTACTCGTCCACCCACTCCTGATGAAGTCAGCAATTATGATCCACACCACTGGGATAGATTGCGAGTCAAACCAGGTATTACTGGAGAATGGCAAGCTAATGGGCGTTCAAGCATTACAAATTTTGAAACCATTGTCAAGATGGATATAGATTATCAACGTAAGTGGTCTGTAACTTATGACCTGAGTCTGATTATTAAAACTATTGGGGTAGTCTTGAAAAAGACTGGGGCTTATTGAATTTGTCATTTGTCATTGGGCATTAATTATTTTTCCCTCATCTACCACTTTCTTGTTCTGAATTCTTCTTTAACCCTTAACCCCACTACCAGTTTCTGTGGGTACAATGTAACGTTGTAAAAATAAAAATAGTAATAATACTGGGGCGATCGCAATTACTGAACCAGCAGCTACCAATCGCCAGTCAAGGGAAAATGTCCCGGCTAGCTTTGCGACTCCCAACGGAAGAGTGTATAAATTTTCATCTTGGATAACAATTAAAGGCCATAAAAAGTCACTCCAAGCACCAATAAATACAAAAATAGCTAAAGTTACCAATGCTGGGCGAACTGCTGGTAACATCACATGCCACCACAAACCTAACTCCGAACTGCCATCCATTCGAGCCGCTTCTTCTATCTCTTTGGGTACGCTCATAAAAGCTTGACGCAACAGAAAAATGCCAAAGGCAGAGGCTAAACTCGGAAAAATCATTCCTAAATAACTATTTCTCAAACCCAACTGGACTGTCAAAATATAAAGGGGAATCATCACGATTTGGAAGGGAATCATAATCGTAGAGACGATCGCTACAAAAATCCAGTCTCGCCCGACAAATGATAATCTTGCCAACGGATAGGCAGCTAAAGCGCAAAATAGCAGATTTAAGCCCACAGTCAGCACTGACACCAAAGTACTGTTATACAGATATTGTCCAAAAGGTAAAGAGTTCCACACACTAAAGAAGTTATCTAGTGTAGGTGAGGCAGGCAATAACTGTGGTGGCGACTGCAAAATATTTTCTGTAGGCGATTTCAAGGCTGTACTAACTAGCCACAGTAAAGGAAAGAGCATCACCAGTGCGATCGCTCCCAATAGCGCATACATTAACAGAATCTGCGATCGTGATTTTCTCCAGTTCAGCATTTGATTAATAACTTTCTGAGTTTTGTAAATATTTATTACAAGCTATTTTCATTGGCTTTGATGAATCAACACGGAATAGTTTATCATCCTGACCCACGCTAGCTATTTGATCGATATTGCGATCGCTGTATATCTCCACTTGAACCAGCTGAGGCGGATACAATTTGGCACAGTGCGAATAAAACAACAGCCTTTGCCAGTCGGGACTTTGGCTCAATTGTCATGAGCATACGCAATTGGAAATTACGGCGCAAAACAAAAAAACGGTACTTAAAAAAGCGGAGATTAGTTAAAGCGAATTTCAAATAGATACACTCTGGTAAATTAAAGACCCAATAATTTTTTACATACATGGCTGTTTTTTTTGAGTAACTAACCCAATTAGCATAGATTATGACAAACAACCAAGTTTATTAGCTTCTTTTCCTATTGATAACCGGCTGCTTGTAACAGAAACAACTTGGCATAACGTCCTCCTAGCTGTAACAGTTCTTCGTGAGTTCCTTGTTCTATAACTTCCCCGTTTTCTATAACTACGATTTTGTCAGCCATTCGTACTGTTGAGAAGCGATGGGAAATCAAAAGTACCATCTGATTTTTAGTAACAGTGCGAAAATGATTGAAAATCTCAAACTCAGCTTGGGCATCTATTGCCGATGTTGGTTCATCTAACACCAAGATATCTGCTTGGGATCGCATAAAAGCACGAGACAGAGCAATTTTCTGCCACTGTCCCCCAGAAAGTTCCTGTCCTCCCTTAAACCAACGACCAAGTTGAGTCTGGAAGCTTTGGGGTAATTGGTCAATAAAAGATTGCGCCATCCCTTTTTCAGCAGCAGTTTGCCAACGGGTTTTGTTGTCGAGATGTTCTACATCGCCCACCCCAATATTCTCACCCACAGTGAATTGGTAGCGGACAAAGTTTTGAAAAATCACACCAATCCGACGCCGCAATACATCCACATCCCATTCTTGCAAGTCCAAGCCATCTAAGAAAATTCGCCCAGAGTCAGGGGTGTAGAGTCGGGTAAGTAGTTTGATTAAGGTAGTCTTACCAGAACCGTTTTCACCGACAATTGCCAGTTTCTCTCTGGGTTTCAAATGCAGCGAAATGTTTGTCAACGCTGGTTTGGAACTCCCTGGATAAGTAAATGATACGTTCTCAAAACGGATACCATCTTGAGGATTTAAACCAATGGTTGCCTTACCCCAAGATTTTGGTACTTCTTCTTCCAGGAAATCGTAGAGATTTGATAAATATAGGTTGTCTTCATACATCCCTCCAATAGAAGTGAGGGCATTGGAGAAAGTAGACTGTCCTTGGCGAAACACAGTGAGATACATTGTCATATCTCCCAAGGAAATCTTACCTCGCACTGTTTCCAGTACAATCCAAGCATAAGCTAGGTAAAAAGCACCAGTACTGACTAAACCCAGGAGATACCCCCATAGTCCTCGCCGCAGAGTCAAATCGCGGTCTTCGCCATAGAGTTGCTCAAACAGGTTGCGGTAACGCCTTAACACCATCTCTCCCAGTTGGTAGAGTTTGACTTCTGTGACAAAATCTTCTCTTGCTAGCAAATTTTCTAAATAATGCTGTTGACGAGTTTCTGCCGCACGCCAACTAAACAAGCGAAAGCCTTCTCCAGCAAACTTTGTTTCGGCAATAAATACAGGCATAGCTGCCAAAATCAGCACCACCACCGCCCAACCTGAGAAATTTACTAGCAAAATACCGTAGGTGAACAGGGAAAGGGCATTTTGCACTAACCCAAAGGTGCGGTTTACTAAGGAAAGCGGACGAACTGATGCTTCTCGTCGGGCATTGGTTAATTTGTCATAAAATTCTGAGTCTTCAAACTGCCTAAGATCAAGTGTTAGCGCCTTTTCCAAGATGAGTACATTCACTCGCTGACCCATTAGCGCCCGCAATAACGACTGACAAATGGTGATTCCCCGTTGACTGCCTGCTAATAAAATTACAGCGATCGCTTCTAATCCTACATAAGATAGGGAAGGATAAATATTGACAAAACCATTGTTTTGTGAGTGAACTTGAGAGGCAAGTACCACTGCATCCACAATTAACTTACTGATGTAGGATATCGCCGCCGGTAAAAGACCAGCAACTATTGTTAAACTAGCCAGAAGAATAGTAAGCGATCGGCTAGTAGTCCATACTAAGCTAACAGCCCGTCCACTGTAGCGGAAAACCGTCAGTGATTGACGCAGGATATTTCTTTTTTTTTAATCTTCATCTTTATTGCCGCTAGATACCCCAGCTTAGGCGGATCTTCCTGACTCTATTAAATCTTTATTAATTTTACATTTTTCTAAGAATGTTCGCTGAAAACCCCGAAGTTGAAACCTAAAAACTAGTTGTTATTCCGTAGGCTAACGCACTAGGGTGTTTGAGTCGGTTTGATTAATGGTTAGGGCTATTGAGAGTTTTGGTTTTTAGAGGCTTGGGTGCGGTGCTTGGAAGATAAATTTTTGTAGTAAAAGCTTAAGTGTAGGAAGATTAAAAAGTAAAGTGTAACTATTAATTAGATATTACAGCACTTCCGGCGGCTATGAGGTACATCCTCAAAGCTGAAAGCTATGATAGGACAGGGGCAAAAGGAAAACTGTATTGCATATAGGCGGAAGCGCTGTAAACGTCTTATTCTCAATCTAACATTTTGTAATCTTTTTCAGAAATTAGGAAGTAAATGAAATCTAAAAATCTGCAAGATCATATTCTTGCTGCGTATACTAACCTTCGCATTGGAATAGGGGGACTTGCGCTCATCTTGCCCTTTTCTTTATGGGCTGTAGGGCATAGTCGCTCTAACCTACAGCTTCAAGATTCAATAAGTGCCTACTATCACAGTGGAGGTGGTACTACAAGAGACTTGTTTGTTGGTATCCTATGTGCAATTGGGGCTTTCTTATGTCTCTATAAAGGTTACTCACTTTTGGAAGATTGGGCACTAAATGGTGCTGGGATCTTTCTTGTTGGAGTAGCACTATTTCCTATGGAGTGGAACTGCGATACCTCATGTAGCAAATGGTCGTTACATGGTACTTTCGCAATTCTGTTTTTCCTTTCTATTGCGTATGTTTGCATTTGCCTAGCATCAGATACGCTTACGCCAGACCTAATGAAGAAAGAATATGACAGAAAAAAGTATGGAAGGATATATAAATTACTGGGTTTAGCAATGATCGCTATTCCCTTAATTACTCTTCTGCTGACATTAATTATCCCCCCTGGCTCAGGGGTAAGAGCAACGATTTTCTGGGTTGAAACATCTGGGGTTGTTGTATTTGCAGTTTACTGGATTGTCAAAAGCTATGAGATTTATGTAACAGGGACGGGTAAGCTTGCGATTGAAGGTAAGCTGATTTCAAATCAACAACCATCATCAGACGTATTCAAATGGACACCTGTGCAGAAGGTCAAAGGTGAGGATTCATCGAGGCGATAAGTTAAGATGGCGAGCAACTATGTTGGGGGCGATCAGAATGAGTTTGGAGGTCGCAGTCTAACACGCCCAGTGCAGCTGACTGAAGAATACTGTTGGTGCTGAGTTCAAGATTCTGGCAGCCACTGACTGGGATCGTTATATGTCTGTCTGTTTCCTTTGTGGATATCCCAATTCTAATTTTTTAAAGTCAAGACCCTACTAACGCACCATCTCAGATTTTCGCTGCATTAGGACTAATGTCCATAACGCACCCTACCAGATTCAAACCAATGTGGATAAGGTTTTCCGACTTGTGTGTACACAGTAAGTCTTTAGACCGGAGAGTGTCAACCCCACAATCTCCTACCTGCTTTGCCACTTAATTTTTCGTGAGCATCTTCCAACAAAGGTGGAATATCTAACTTTTCTGGACACCGAGGCAAACAGTCACCGCATTCTGTACAACGGTTGCCTTTCATTCCAGGGAACCAATGACCGGCATTTTCAAACATTCCGTAACGATATTGCCCATATTCAGTCATATCGTATGCCACTGCAAGATTTCTTAACCGCAATACCTCTGGAATATTGATATTTTCTGGACAGGGCAAACAAGCATAACATTGACTACACTTATCAGTTTCTAAAGCAACTTTTTGGTGATTTTCTAACCGTTCAAAAGCAGAATTTTCGGCTGATGTTAACTCTCCATCATCGTCAGCGATTCGCAAAGGTTCCCTTAATTCATCTGGGTTTGCTGGGCCGATACTCAAAGTAGAAATACGGTTATCAGAAAGTAAAAAGCGATAGTTTAGTTCTAAGGGTAAATACGGCGAGCACAGGTCTTTTAGAGTTTGGGGTGGTGTGTAGAGGCGTCCTCCCTTATCAGCAGGGGAAATAATGAAAATGCCCATGTCCTTTTCGGCAGCTAGTTGAATCGCTGGTGCGTGCCGTTGGAAAAAATAGTAATAATGCAGATTGACAAATTCAAAATAATCTGTATTTACTGCTGCCTGAATTAGCTCTAATGACCCGTGGCTGGAAAAACCAACGTGTCGTACTCTACCATCAGCAACAGCTTCCTCTACAGCTTGCATACAGCCATTTTTGGCTTGCACCCACTCTAAATGTTGCCAGGTGTTCAAGCCATGAACGCCTAAGCAATCTAAATAATCTAGCTGTAATCGTTCTAGGGATTCGTCGATGCACCGACGCATGGTGTCAGCATCTGCTGTGGCTGAGATTTTGGTAGTGATATAAAGCCTCGTTCGGGGTACTGACAACCCAGCTTTTAGTGCCCTACCAAGATACTCCTCACTTTTGCCGTAACCTCTGGCAGTTTCTAGATGATTAATTCCTAGCGCTAAGGCTTGTTCGATAGTCTGGTGGGCATTTTCAAAAGAAGCCAAATAGCGCATTGTTCCCAGAGAAAAAACCGAGAGGCGCAGATTCGTTTTCCCAAAGCGTCGGTATTGCATCTTTAACAAAGAGTTAGGAGTCATTCAATTTTAGATTTTGAATTTTGGATTTTAGATTCAAGAAAAAATCTAAAATCTAAAATCTAAAATTGCCTAGCTGTCGTCATTACCAAAGCGCTTGATCAAATCTTCAGGACGGAGATTGGAAATAAATTCACGGAAGGCTTGCTGTTCGGCTTCATCTGCATCACGATCAACAGGGATAGAAGCATCAGCAATCACTTCTTCCATTACCCAAATAGGAGTATTTGTACGGAGGGCAATAGCGATCGCATCGCTAGGACGCGCATCGATTTCTTTTTTGACCTCGCCTTGCTGGACAATTAAAGCCGCATAAAATGTATCCTTTTGCAGGGAATGAATGATCACCTTTTCTAGAGTCATATTCCAAGTCTCTAGAAGATTCACAATCAGGTCGTGGGTTAAGGGTCTGGGAGGCTTTTGATTCTCCAGCGCACCCATAATTGCCCTAGCCTGTTCCTGACCGATGTAAATTGGCAAAGCCCGCCGATCTGAAGAATCTTTCAAAAGGACGATCGGGCTGCGGGTTATGGCATCTAATGCTATGCCAGCGACTTTCATTTCAATCATTGCCTAAGCCTCTACAATGCTTCGAGAGCCTTGGATGCTGTGTAACAAATAGTACCCCTTTTTAGACAGTTTTGCGACAGTAATAAACATAAGCATTCGTTCTCTATAATTGCTTCTATTAAACTCCGAACTTGTGGTGAAAACCAGAGTAAGTCAAATTGGTCTTCTTCGACAATAACCTTCTTACCCAAGTATGCCTTGTGAAGGATGCTAATGTGTTAATATTCCTATACGAAAAAAAGTCAGAAAATATACTTGGATGTTGGAAATTTCTGTGACAATTACCAATTGATTTCAAGCAAAAGTAGGCAATAAATAGAGTTAGTTTGACAAAAAAGCCGTGTTTACAGGATTAATCCAGGCATTAGGAACGATGAAACCCTTAGAGGGCGATTCTTGGCAAATTACTTGTGTAAGCCATTCGGGTGAAGTAATTATGCAAGATTTGGCTTATGGTGACAGTGTTGCAGTAGATGGTGTTTGCTTGACAGTTGAAAAAGTTTTAAAAGACGGCTTTATTGCCACGGCTTCACCGGAAACTCTACGCCGCACGACGTTGGGAGGTGAGCAAACGCAACAGAGATATGTAAATTTAGAAGCGTCGCTAAGGGTGGGCAGTAAAGTTGGCGGTCATTTTGTGATGGGTCATGTAGACGGCATTGGTCGATTACTAGTAGCAGAACAAACGGCTGGTTCTTGGGAAATGACCTTTATTGCATCCGAGGCGATCGCACGGTATATTGTCCCCAAAGGTAGCATAGCTGTCAATGGCATCAGTCTTACTGTAGCTGCTTATGAGCCAGAACTCTCTCAATTCAAGGTAGCGGTAATTCCCCTCACATACGCCGATACAAATCTTCGCTATTTAGTTTCTGGGAGTTTAGTAAATCTAGAAGGGGATATTCTCGGCAAATACGTCGAAAAATTTGTTTACCCTGGAAACTCACACACCACCACTGATGAAACTAGTATAGATGGCATCACACCCGCATTCTTAGCAGAACACGGGTATTTGTAA
>NZ_DASQZC010000252.1:0-3598 GCF_035638895.1 Nostoc sp.
ACTCCTGACTCCTGACTCCTGAATTCTTACTTACCTATGAAAGTCCGCTCTAGTTACTGGCAACTGTTGCCTTATCTGTGGCCCCAATGGCCGCTGTTAATTCAGGGATTAGCTTGTATTTTGGGATTTGTGTTATTCACCCTAGCAGTGCCCCATTTAGCAGGTCAGGTTGCCTTTTATCTTGGTCAGGGAAATGTTAACCAGATTGCCTACTGGCTCGGACTAGCCACTTTGGTATTTTTTGTTCGAGGGCTTTGTCAATACGGGCAGAATGTCTTTATGATCGCTGCTACTCTGAACATGGTTTTAAACTTGCGTAAGCGGGTTTATGCTCACCTGCACAAACTTGGATTAGATTACTTTGAAACTACACAGACGGGAGACTTGACTTATCGCTTGACTGAAGATATCGATCGCGTAGGCGAGATTGTAGACAAGTTATCCCATCAGTTTCTTTCCAATTTGTTGCAGTTAATTGCGATTCCCATTTACATGCTTTACCTAAATTGGCCCCTCACTCTTGCGGGTTTGATTTTGGCTCCTTTAATGGCTTGGTTGATTGGGCAATTTGGTCAGCGATTACTCGTGCTATCTCGCCAGAGCCAAAATCAAGTTTCCAATTTGTCGGCGATGCTAACTGAAGTATTTAGCGGAATTCGCGTTGTTCAAGCTTTTGCAGCACAAGAATATGAAGTAAAGCGATTCAATCAAGAAGCAGAAATCAATCGCCAAGCTAAGTATCGCGCTCTACAACTCAAATCCATTCAGTTTCCCGTTGTTGGTTTTTTGGAAGCAGTTAGTATTATACTGCTGTTTTTATTAGGAGGATGGCAGATTTCTCAGGGGCAACTGACTACTCAAGGGTTTATCAGTTTCTTAGCTGCTGTGGCTTTACTGATTCAGCCAATCGACATGATGATTAGCAATTACAACGAGTACAAACAGACCGAAGCTTCCGTCGAACGCATCTTTGAATTGATGGCAGAGCAGCCTAGTTTAATTGAAAAACCGAATGATAAGGAACTGCCACGAATTGCTGGCAAGGTAGAGTATCGTCATGTCAATTTCGCTTACAATCCCGACGAGCCAGTGCTCAAGGATCTTTGTTTGCACGCTTCTCCGGGTAGTGTCATTGCCTTGGTTGGTTCTTCTGGGGCGGGCAAATCGACTTTAATTAACCTTTTACTTCGTTTTTATGACCCCCAGGCGGGTGAAATTCTAATTGATGATATTGATATCCGCGATGTCACACTCACAAGTTTGCGTCATCAAATTGGCATTGTTCCCCAAGACATTACCCTTTTTTCGGGAACGATCGCTGAAAATATTGGTTATGGTCAAGAAGAATTAAATTTGGCAGCAATTGAGTCAGCAGCAAAGATTGCCAACGCTCACTCGTTCATCACCCAGTTTTCCCAAGGTTATCATAGCTGGGTTGGCGAGCGCGGAGTTAACCTATCTGGAGGACAGCGCCAAAGATTAGCCATCGCCAGAGCGATCGTCAACGATCCTCGAATTCTCATCCTGGATGAAGCTACTTCTGCCTTAGATTCGGAGTCAGAAGCACTAGTTCAAGAAGCGATCAAGCGAGTGATGCAAAACCGTACCGTGTTTGTTATCGCCCATCGCTTGAGCAGCGTTCGTAGGGCTGACTGCATTCTCGTACTAGAACATGGACATTTGGTTGAAGCTGGTACACATACCTCTCTCCTGTCTCAGGAAGGACGATATGCCCGTTTTTATGCCCAACAGTTTTACTCTACAGATGAGGATTAAGCTTACGAATTAACTTTGCTTTTAATTAAACGGTGGAAAAGTCGGCAAGGCCATAAAAAAGCTCCACATATAGTTACTGAGGCGATCGCAGCCACAACTCGCCAAGTGGAACTAGATTCAGTGGCAGAATCTGAAGGGTGAGCTTGTGTGTTTTTAGCTAATTCTGGCACTAAATGAGATAGCTGACTGGCTGTAGTCACCCCTTCAATCGCTGCTCCAATTAGATAAGCTACTAGGGCAATTACTAGCCAGTTATTCATAATATTCAACTGTTTGAACTCTGAGCGTATGCTTGGCAGTGAGCAATGATTTGATTTATAGTGCTAATGATTGCTGCCTTGTCCAAAGGATAATCGGCCTTCAGCCGTATCACGAATGAGGGGCAGTTTAGATTTTATATAAGTATTGAGAGTGCTATCTGCTTGAGGATCAATAGCCTGCTTCGCTTTTAACTGTTGCAGAAGCACTTGTACTAAAGCAGCATCGTCAAACTGGAGCAGAGTGCTAACGTGGGTAGACTCGATTACAGCCCAAAGCTGTTGCATCATTTTGGCAGTGACCATGAGTCTGTAACCTCTTAAGCTTTTCTTTATATTTACACAGATTTGGAATTTGTAGTTAGTTTTTATCTGAAGATTTATAAACATATAGGCTGAAAATGCCTAAGTCGATTAATCAGTTGAGTCATAGCCTTTTATCAATCGATTAAGTTACAGTAGTGCTTAACCTTTAGCATAACCTTGGTCTATAAAGAAAGAAAACTGCCCAAAGAGTTAGATTCTCTCTAACCCAATACGCTTGGATTAAGGAACGTAGACCCAAAGGGGCTTCTTGCAGGGTAATTCAACATTTTCATTGATTTAGTTGGGTTTCACCTCATACCTATAGGGGAAGCAAGCTAGAACCGAACCCACGCAATTTATGGTTTTTGAGGCTAACCTAAACGTATTGCTCTAATTCCCTCCATTTTTATAAATAAGCAATCAATTAGAGCAAGCCTTTTGAAAAGCCACAATGCAGACATAGGTAGGCTTCAGCGCTTTTTGTGGAGGGAAAGTTCAGTTGTCTTCGCTGTCGGGTACTTTTGCGAGAAATTTATTGTGGAACATTAGCACAAACTCCTTCTTGACCAGAAGGATCGGCAAAAACTGCTAAAGTGTGATATTCAGGGTTATCTGTTTTATATATCACTCGAAAAGTATACAACTTATTTCTACCTTGTCCTTCGGTAACAACTGTTAAAAGTGTGTTGCTAGTGGGAGGAAGCCCAGGAATATTTAGTTTTTGAATTCGTCTGAGTTGAATTACATTCGCTGAGGAGTTTTTACAATCTCCTCCACTACTATTAGAGTCTTGACCAAACTGCATACATACTGGCCCATCAAAGTCTATAGTTACCTGTGATGGATCGTTTAACCAAACTTTTTTAATTACTTCTCCAGTCTGAATAAAGCTTAAGTTTGTTCCTTGTTGATACCAAACGTCGATCGTAGGTATTGCTCCCCCTAAACCCTGTGCTTGACAGGAAAATATGGAACGCAGAACAGCGTTATTAGCAACAGCGCGACCTACCAACAAAAACATAGCAACCGAGAAAATTAAGGAAGCTATAGGTAGGAAATAAGAATTACCTGGGGTATTTCCTGACAAGTTAGGATTACTTTTCATGGTTGCAAATGGGAAGATTGGTAGATAGAACAAGAGAATATGGGAAAGATAGAAAGAAAACTAATTACCAATTACCATTACCCAATCAAAAATCTAAAATTGGTATAAATCCTACCTTATAAAACTAGATTGGTTGATTAACGTATAGTTCAAC
>NZ_DASQZC010000253.1:0-7479 GCF_035638895.1 Nostoc sp.
ACTGAAGATCGACTTAACTTGTTTGTAAGATCCTTCAGTTGGCATTATTATTATGCACCCCTGGATGAATCCTTAATCCAAGCTGCCTTGAAACCTCTTTTAGGAAAGCATCACTTAGCTGCTTTTCATCGTGCAGGCTCAAAGCGATCGCATTCCTGGGTAGAGGTGCAAGCAGCAGACTGTCGTCGCAGTGGGCCATTTATCCATATTGAAATACAGGCAGATGGATTTTTGTATGGCATGGTACGGCTATTGGTAGGGATGCTGGTACAAGTAGGTTCTGGACAACGAACACTTTCTAGCTTCACCGAACTCTGGAAAGAACAACGTCGAGAAGAAGTGAAACACGCCGCACCGCCCCAAGGCTTATGTTTGTTGCGAGTCGGCTATCCAGATTTTCCCTTTCCAAAAGAGATTTGGTACGACACCTTGCCAAAGTTCGTCACTAGTCAAGAGTCATTAGTCATTGGTTCTTAGTAACTACAAAAGACAAAAGACAAAAGACAAAAGACAAATGACTAATGACAAATAACAAATGACAAATGACAAAGGACAAATAGACAAATGACAACAGTTAAAACATACCTTCCTTCTCAAGCAACCCTTGAGCGTGAGTGGTACATAGTAGATGCCACCGATAAACGCCTTGGTCGCCTCGCCAGCGAAATCGCCCAGGTTTTAAGAGGCAAAAAGAAACCCGAATACACTCCCCACCTAGATACAGGTGACTTCGTAATCGTCATTAATGCCGAGAAAGTAGCAGTCACAGGCAAAAAGCGCACTCAAAAGCTTTACCGCCGCCATTCTGGTCGTCCCGGTGGCATGAAAACGGAAACTTTCGCTAAACTGCAAGACCGCATACCAGAGCGGATTTTAGAACAAGCTGTTAAAGGTATGCTACCTAAAACTAGCCTCGGTAAGCAGTTGTTCACCAAGCTAAAAGTTTACGCTGGCCCTACGCATCCCCATGATGCTCAAAAACCTAAAGAACTAAAAGTTAGTACAATTCCTGGAGAAGAGAATTAATGGTAGTAGCAGATGCTAATAGCGGTCGCGCCGTATACTGGGGCACTGGCCGCCGTAAGAATGCAGTAGCACGGGTACGCTTGGTTCCAGGCACCGGTCAACTGATTGTGAACGGTAAAGATGGAACCTTGTATTTCCAATTTAACCCTAACTATCTGGGAGTCATTAAAGCACCCCTGGAAACTCTGGGATTGGAAAACGAATATGACATTTTGGTGAAAGCAGAAGGCGGCGGCTTGACCGGACAGGCTGATTCTGTTCGTTTGGGAGTTGCTCGTGCTTTGTGCCAACTCGACCCAGACAACCGCCCACCTTTGAAAACCGAAGGTTATTTGACTCGCGATCCGAGAGCAAAAGAGCGGAAGAAATATGGTTTACATAAAGCTCGGAAAGCGCCTCAGTACTCTAAGCGTTAGGGAATTGGGCATGGGGCATTGGGCATGGGGCATCTCCCCACTCCCCACTCCCTAGCTTCAATTGAACGCTGAAAGTTATAATTTATATAGATTCATCACAAAAAAAACAATGGCTAAAGCTGATATTCACCCCAAGTGGTATCCAGATGCTAAAGTTTACTGCAACGGTCAAGTTGTTATGACCATTGGCTCTACCAAGCCAGAATTGCACGTAGATGTTTGGTCTGGAAATCACCCTTTTTACACTGGTACTCAGAAGATCATTGACACTGAGGGTCGAGTAGAGCGCTTCCTCCGTAAGTACGGTATGAGCAGCACTCAAACATCTGGCGACGAACAAGACAAAAAGTAGCGAGTTGGCTCTGCTGTTAACGACGGCCCTGCATCAGCTGGGTCGATTTTCATTTATATGCTCGAGCCAATTTGTTATTTTTTAAGGAGCGATCGCAATCGTCATGGCTGAATCATACTTACTGGACAAATTAAAATCCGTTGAACAAACTTTTAATGAATTAACCCGTCGTCTTGGCGACCCCGATACCGCTAGCAATCCTGATGAGTATCAAGAAATTGCTAAGTCTCGTTCTTCTTTGGAAGAAGTGGTTAATACTTATGAGATTTGGAAAACAGCGCAAGAAGACTTGATCGGAGCGCGTCAGGTTTACAAAGAATCTGCAAGTGACCCAGAGTTGCAAGAAATGGCATCACTGGAAGTAAAAGAACTTGAAGAAAAAATAGAACATTTAGAGTCTCGCCTGAAAGTTTTACTTCTACCACGCGACCCCAATGATGAAAAGAATATCATGTTGGAAATTCGCGCTGGTACTGGTGGCGATGAGGCAAGTATTTGGGCTGGCGATTTGATGCAGATGTACACCCGCTATGCCCAGACTCAAGGTTGGAAAGTTTCTCTAGTGAGCGAATCTCGCGGAGAAATGGGTGGCTGGAAAGAAGTTATTCTCGAAATTAAAGGTAATGATGTTTACAGCCAGCTAAAGTTTGAAGCTGGAGTGCATCGTGTGCAGCGCGTGCCGGCAACTGAATCTGGGGGACGGGTTCATACTTCCACAGCTACCGTGGCGATTATGCCAGAGGTCGATGATGTGGAAATTCACATTGACCCGAAAGATATTGAAATGACTACAGCTCGTTCTGGTGGTGCTGGTGGACAAAACGTCAACAAGGTGGAAACAGCCGTTGACTTGATGCACAAACCAACGGGAATACGCATTTTCTGTACAGAAGAACGCAGCCAGTTGCAAAACAAAGAACGGGCAATGCAAATTCTGCGGGCGAAGTTGTATGACATCAAGTTAGGTGAACAACAAGCAGAAGTAACTTCCATGCGGCGATCGCAGGTTGGTACTGGATCGCGATCGGAAAAAATTCGCACCTATAATTATAAAGATAACCGGGCTACCGACCATCGGTTAGGTCAGAATTATTCTCTTACCCCTGTTTTGGATGGTGATTTAGAGACACTTATCCAATCTTGTATATCTCTAGACCAACAGGAACGTCTGGCGGAGTTAGCGACTTCTGCCGCTAACTAATTTTTGCTGTTAATTTTCCTGTAAAACCACTTGTTGTACTGTTGCTTTTAACACATACAGGTGGTTTTCTAATGTCGTGTGCAGCGTATCTTCCATTTCACTGGGATAACGGTAGTAGGCAAATTCGTACTTCATAATGTAATTTACCTTCGCCCATTCTTTGAGGGTTTGACAGGTATAAATTAGCTTTTCTGCTTCCTCTTGCCAACGTACAAAAATCCGGTAGCTAAAAAAGCTGCTGCATATATTGCCTTTTACATCCCAGTAGGAAATACACACTTGATGCTTCAGACGGTGGATTTTTTTAATTTCCTTAACATCATGACCTTTGGCTTTCAGAGCTTCTTTTACCTCAGCGTCTGAAATGTGCCACTGTTCTGGTTTAATTTTATTAGTAGCTATAAGGTTTTTACCTTTGCAGCGATATTGATTAATTTTGCGTGGCTTGCCAAACATGATGCACCCTTTATATTGTCGGCATTAGTACCGTTAACGTGATTGAATTTTTTATATCAGTATTGTAAGTTTCATTGCAGTATTACAATAATCATTTTAAGTTACCATTAACAATGAAGCTTGTCAAGCTAAAACTTTACTTTTAGGATTTCCTTACTAAACTTGTAAATACACTTGGCTAGCTATATAAGCAGTGAACATCGAAAGCAGAGAAAAACTGATTGAAATCATCAAGCTAGCTCGTGGTTCAATGAGCCAGCGAGCGTTTGGCAAGCTTTTGGGAGTTTCTGCTACTGCTGTTCAGTTGTGGGAAAAGGGTGTGAATGTGCCAGATACGGAATATTTAGCAAAAATCGCAGCGAGAGCGGGTTACACACTCCAGGAGTTACTTAGCTGTTTGGATGGCAAGCCAATTGCAGAAACTTCAGATTTGAGTCTGATTCTGAGACAAATCCAGCACATGCCTTTAGCCCAAGTGGCTCAAATTGTCCAAGCTGCGGCAGATAGATTGGCGGCTGTGGCTGAAGCGTCTGGAGATGAAGCGAAGGCCAGTTGAATATGGATATGGACAAGCCTTTTTTGTATGATCAAGACTTCTATGGATGGACACAGCAGCAGGCTAAAGCGTTAGAGCAAAGGCTAGTTATGGAACTAGACTGGCAGCACCTGCAAGAGGAAATTCAAGCTTTGGGCAGACAGGAGTATCGAGAACTCGTGAGCCGTCTGAGTATATTACTTGGTCATCTCTTGAAGTGGGAGTATCAACCCGAACAACGGTGTCGCAGTTGGTTTTTAACAATTCGAGAACAGCGCCGCGCCATTCATAGGCATCTGCGGCAGAACCCCAGCTTAAAGTCTCGAATCGAAGAAGCCTTGTTAGATGGCTTTGAAGCGGGAGTGGATTTGGCGCTACGAGAAACTAACTTACCATTACGAACTTTTCCAGAGCATTGCCCCTATTTATTTGATGATGCGATCGCAGACAATTTTCTGTGCGATACTCGTCAAGACTGGGAAGGATAATTACTACAATTTTTCTGGATTATAAGTTTTTAGTTTAGTACAGAACCGACTATTGAGCCTTGTCAGTTCGCCACACATAACCGCTCAAAGCCACTGTTGGAATTAGTTATGCTCAGAAAAATTGATAAGAATATTTGGATCGCCGAGCAACCGTTAAAGTATTTTGGATTGAGCGTCGGTACAAGAATGACGGTAATTCGTTTCAATAATGGTGAATTAGCTGTCATCTCTCCGATCCAAGTTGATGACGAAACTACTGAGCAACTCAATCAGCTTGGAAATGTTAAGTATATTATTGCCCCAAATCTTTTTCACTATCTGTTCTTATCTAACTTTAAAGCTCTCTATCCTCAAGCAAAGGTCTATGCTGTATCGGCATTGAAGGCTAAAAGACCTGAGATATCTATTGATCAAGCATTAGAGGATAATGGCGAAAATTTTTTAGGCGAACTTGAATGTTTATTATTTGAAGGTTTCAAAACCTTTCTTCCAAGTGGAGCATTACCTTTAAATGAGTATATTTTTTTTCATGCTGAAAGTCAAACTTTGGTTTTGACAGACACAGCTTTTTACTTTGATGAAACTTTCCCAATGACAACAAAATTAGTATCCAAAATAATGGGAGGGTACAAGAAACTTAGACCATCATTGTTAGAACAGTTGGCTACTCAAGAAAAGGAGAAGGTTAAACAATCAGTTCAAAAGGTACTGCGATGGGACTTTAGAAGAGTTATTGTGGCTCATGGCAGCATTGTAGAGCATGATGCGAAGAAGCAGTTTAAAGAAGGGTACGAGTGGTTTTTAGGGGAGTCTCTTTAAAACCACGCACCACCGCAGCTTTAAGGGAGATAGTTTCAGCACAAGGTAGCCTCACATAGATTTGGTATTAGACCAAATAGCAACTACTGGCAGTTAAGGAATAAATGGTTTTAAAATGGTGCAATCTTAAAATATTTAGGAATGCAGCTATGTCGCTACGCAATGAGCCATTAGATTGGCAACTTCAAACGAATAATCCTTATATACCAATTTATTATCAAGGCGATTTGGTGGAATTTTTTAAACCAGAATATGCCAGTGAAATTAATATTAGGAATGGCAAAAGAGCAATTTTTTAAAGTGCGAGGTGCTTTTTAAGAATCAAGCAATACATGAACAGCAAATCAAAATCTTCAAGTGATATAAAATTTTGAAAACAGACATCATCTTTTATCGGCTGTTTCAAGAATTCCCTGATATCTTCTTTGAACTTATTGGTAATCCTCCAGAATCAGCTAGCCTTTATCAATTTTCATCAATTGAAATTAAACAAACAGCCTTCAGAATCGATGGTGTATTTCTACCGACACAAGGACGTGAGAACCAAATTTATTTTGTTGAAGTGCAATTTCAAGCCGATGGAGAAATTTATTCACGGCTAATTGCAGAAATATGTTTATACCTCCGTCAGAATCAACCATCAAATGACTGGGGTGCTGTGGTTTTATACCCCAACAGGAATGTAGATACAGGAGATATCAAACATTACCGTGAGTTTTTCACAAGTGGGCGCGTCAGGCGCATTTATTTGGATGAATTAGGTGAAGGTGCATCCCTTCCAATTGGCATTGCAACTGCTAAATTAGTAATTGCAACGGACGATATAGCGATCGCACAAGCAAGGGAGTTGATAGACAGAACCAAGTCAGAGATAAGCTCACCACCAAAACAGCAGCAATTATTACAATTTATAGAGACTATTTTGGCTTACAAGTTTCCCACAATGAGTAGGGAGGAGATGGAGGAAATGTTTGGCTTAAGCGAGTTAAAGCAAACCAGATTTTATCAGGAAGCCTTTCAGGAAGGTGTTGAACAAGGTAAGGTTCAAGGCATTGAAGAAGGTAAGGTTCAAGGCATTGAGCAAGGTAAACTCAAAGCAGTACCAGCAATGTTAGCAGCCGGGTTGACTGTAGAACAAGTAGCACAGGCGCTAGATTTGAGTGTCGAAGAAGTCAGACAAGCCGCGCAGTAGGATTCTTCTGATCAAGGAGTAGAGGAATTGGTGGACTACAACATAGGAACTATGAGTTTCAAAGATAAAAAAGTTTATCAAGAAGCATTTGAAGAAGGGCGTTTGGAAGGTTTACGGCAATCAGTACCTCGTCTATTAGATTTAGCGTTAACTATTGATCAAGTTGCGGAGGGATTAGGTTTAACTATAAACCAAGTTCAAAACGCGAAACTCTATCATGATGGCATCCAAATAGGGGAGCGTAGAGCCAAATTACAATTAATACCGACCTTATTAAAATTGGGGGTGACAGTGGAACAAGTGGCAGAGGCATTTAGTTTCAGTGTCGAAGAAGTTAGACAAGTAACACAAAGCCAGCCTTGAGATAGATGTGGTAAATTTTATCCGTGGCTCAAGCCAAATTTGGTTTGCGGCTTCCAAACTTGATCATGACGAATTTATAGTTAATTTTTGTTAATATTAGAGGCGGTGTTAGTACTTCGTCCTCAACCACCCACTCCCTACCTGAGAGAAACTTAATGCTGCGACTAGAACATATAAGTAAAATTTATCCCACAGGCGAAGTTCTCAAAGATATCAACTGGGAAGTTAAACCAGGCGATCGCATTGGCTTAGTCGGTGTCAACGGTGCTGGAAAATCCACCCAACTCAAAATCATCTCTGGGGAAATGGAACCCACCGCAGGCGAAATCATTCGTCCTAATAGCTTACATATAGCCTACCTTAACCAAGAGTTTGAAGTAGACCCCACTCGCACCGTTAGAGAAGAATTTTGGACTGTCTTCAAAGAAGCCAACGAAGTACAGTTATCTCTGGCGCACATACCACAAGAGATGGAAACGGCTAGCCCAGAGGAACTGGATCGACTGATCGACAAGTTGGATCGCTTTCAGCGCAAATTTGAAGCCTTGGATGGCTACAACTTAGATGCACGCATCGGGAAAATTTTACCAGAGATGGGATTTGGGCTAGAAGATGGCGATCGCCTCGTCAG
>NZ_DASQZC010000254.1:0-2003 GCF_035638895.1 Nostoc sp.
TTTTTACTCCTAACTACTCCAGTATAAAGCGTGTTCAAAAGGAACTAAGTTTTGAACTAGTACAAATAGGTAGCAGTATATATCTAGAACATTGCTTTTATTCAGTGTTTCTCTTTAGGTATAAAATAATAAAGAAAAAAAACTGGTAGATTCACTAAAAACTGAAAAACGAGGCGCAGAGTAAAAAGCTAGTTAAATTCAGAGGTTAATCGTGTTTATCGACTACATCACACTCATGTTGATCAATATGGTAGCTGGGCTATTTCTAATGGCTGACTATGTGTATCGGGGTATAGATAGTTCTAATCAAAGACAGTGGATTCCTGGTTTTGGAATTACGGGTGCGATCGCACTCACAACTGGTTTACACATGAGCTTCACCTGGCCAGTAATAGGTAGCTTTAACATTGCCTTCGGTGAGACAAGTATCTTATTTGGAATCTTGTTTGTTGCGGCTGCGGTTTCTCTTGCTCAAGGTTGGGATTTATTGACAATAGCAATTTACGGTTTCTTTGCTGGTGCAGTTGCGATCGTAGTGGGTATCCGCATTATTAACTTGAATATGACAAAACAACCGATTTTATCAGGAATCGGCTTTATTTTAACTGGATTAGGTGGTATTTTTGCAGCGCCAACTCTTTATTGGAAAACCAATAGAACCTGGCGACTAATTGGCACAGCAGTGCTGATAGTAGCCGCTCTAATTTGGGCATTGACTGGATATTTGTCTTACTGGAATCATTTAGAGGGTTTTCAAAAGTGGGTTCCAGCGCCGATGCGGTAAGGGACTTCCAAATAAAAAAATATACAACTATTTATTGTGGGGTGGGCGTCTCGCCCGCCCATAGTCAAAGGCGGGCAAGATGCCCACCCCACAAGATTGGATAATTTATTTCTTGGAAGTCCCTAAGCAATGATCTAGGCTAGAGACGTAGTTAAAACTTTGTTTAATAAAACATGCTGGACTTTCTTAATCTCTTTTTAAATCCCCATCCAGAGCGAGTCAAAGCCAACGTCGAACTTTATACATGGCAAACTTGTCCTTACTGCATTCGTGCCAAAATACTGCTGTGGTGGAAAGGTGTAAATTTTACCGAATATAAAATCGACGGCGACGAAGCAGCCAGAGCTAAAATGGCAGAACGCGCTAACGGACGCCGTACTGTACCGCAAATTTTTATCAATAACCAGCACATTGGCGGCTGCGATGATCTTTATCAATTAGACACACAAAGTCAACTCGATCCCCTTTTAGCTCAAGCTGCTATTTAGCTTCAGATTTTTAGTTATTGTCATTACCCCAATTTTTGTAACAGTTAAGGTATTGCAGTGACGCACATCCCGCCTTGGAATTTATTCCAAGGCGGGATAACAACGAAGCGGATATTGTCAAATGAAAAGTGATGACAGGATTTCTAGCCTGTGGGCTATATAGCGTTTTCCAATCATATAAGGTATATTTTAGCCCTCTCTCGAAGAGGGGGGAAGGGCTTGGGGTGGAGTTCTATACTTACTCAACCGAGAACCGCTATATACTTTTTCTTTCTCGTAGCATCGGTGTCATGCCCGTCCAAAGGCGAGCATAATTTTAAAATTTTTATATTGATAAGTATATGTTAACTAAGTACACAGAATATCTTATACATAAACAATGGATGAGTTCTGCCTTAGAATTAGCAAAAGTAGCAGGTGATGCAGGTGAAGTCCCTGTAGGTGCTGTTATCATTGATTCAACAGGCAAATTGCTAGCACAAGGAGAAAACAGAAAAGAGCGCGACAAAGACCCTACCGCCCATGCGGAAATTCTCGCTCTCAAAAGAGCTGCAACAACTTTACAAAATTGGCATCTTAATGAATGCACCCTCTACGTAACTCTTGAACCTTGCCCGATGTGTGCAGGTGCGATCGTCCAAGCGCGTCTAGGACTAGTTGTATATGGAGTAGACGATACAAAAACTGGCGCAATTCGTACAGTTATTAACATACCCGATAGTGCTGCTTCT
>NZ_DASQZC010000255.1:0-3389 GCF_035638895.1 Nostoc sp.
ACAGGAACACAATCCCCGGCAGTACCAGTTATTATCTGACCTGATGGACAGGTATCCGGCGTTCCAGCCTTGACAACAGAGCTATAGAGAGAGAAGTTGTCCAAACCTGTCAAACTATAGTCTCCCTTAGAGGAACTAACAGGAATGTTGCCATTTTGTCCACGCGCACCATATAGACCAAATAATCTGCCTCCCTTGTTGGGGTCGATTTTAGCAGCCGTGTTTAGCAGTGTCTTAGCTGCATTAGGACCACGTTCCAAAAAGGTATAGCCGTAACGATTGGACTTAGGATTATTCTTCAGATGCTGGTAAGTGTCTTCTGTAATGTACGTATACTTAAAGACACCCTCTGCTGTACTTGTACTTTCTCTATTTTCAAAATCTTTGGGATGACCGCCACCCAACAAAATATTGGGTTTAAAGTTCAGTAATGTCTGTTGCAAAATGCTGTCTTGATTGGTCTTGCTGGGGTCGTAAACACTGTCGTACTTACTACGACGATTTACGAAAGAAGCCGCAGCACCAGGCGTTGCATGGCTAACAGGTACAGAAGTGACCAAGCCTGTAGATTTACCTTTTTCTTTGGCAATTTCTAGGATGGTTTTCAACTTCTTCTCGTAAATGTCTACCCCCATCGCGTTGTTAAAGCTCTTTACTCCTGTATACAGAGTTGTAGCTGTGTTAGCAGAGTCGGGATAACTGTACTTAATGTAATCTTTGTCATAAGTACCAGAATTAGCAGGGGTCAAAGGAACCCAAGGAACAGGGCCGCCCTTACTGATGTCATAACCAGCGAGATTACCATCCTCTAGGCTATTACCATCAGATCGATTGCCAGGGTTAAAAGGAGTAGGCTGGAATGAAAAGTTGGGACGAACAGGACTTGCAGCAGTCACCGTATTAGACCCATCCAGAGCAGAGTTACCTGTTAGATGGGGCTGGTCTGTTGGATCGGCTGGTGTATTTCCCTGAATTGTTGTGCCGTAAGTAGTCACCAATCCATATCCACTTAGCTTTTGGAAGCTAAGACCAGAGCCTTTACCACTTGTGTAAAAAGGAGCGCCTTTGGCAACGGCTGCGGCCCGTGCCATCTCCCAACCCATACCATCGCCAATCATGATAATTACGTTAATTCCATTACCAGCAGCCAGGGTGGGCTGAAAAACAGAATTACCAAATACCAGCAGAACGGTACAAAAGAAGCCAGCCATACTAAAGGCTAAAAATCGCTTGTACTTTTGCAAAAATGAAATCATTGAAGTGTGCCTTAAAGTTAATTGAGCAAGTGTTAGAGCGTGTTTTCAAAGTCTTAGATCCCCCCAACCCCCTTAAAAAGGGGGGCTAAAGAGTCTCTTAAAATCCCCATTTTTAAGGGGAATTTAGGGAGATTTAAAAACTTATGGAGCAAAATGAGTAGTTTAAAAAACACGCCCTAGCCGTTAATACTGATAAAAATTTGCTTCTAGATGAGTAGCACCAAAGTCTAAGTCTGTAGGAGTCACATCTGGCTGAGTAAAGGCTGTGGCTTGACTTTGCTCAGAGGCGGTTACTGGTTGTTGATTTGATGTTCCCAAGAACAACAAAGCTGCCATAACCAGACCAGATATAAACCAAGCTAAGGCACGTTTGTACTGTTTTATTAATGAAATCATTTTGGATTTTTGAATGAGAGTCATGATTGGGAAACCTCTTAGTAAATAACCGAGTTGCAATCAGCGTAGGCGTAGCCCGTCGTAGACATCGCTATGCTTTGACAGTTGAGAAAAATGCTAATAAGCATTATGTTTAAAAATTATTTAAAAACTAAAAATAAACAATTATTTTGGAAATTAGAGTAATAAGTTGCATAGTTATCTATTTAGCTATGTTCCAGATTGGAATTTGTTTTATTTGCAGACAACATAAAAACTAAATCTTGGTTAAATAAAGGATGAATTGGCAACGCTGAAGGTTTTATACAGCTAGTTAGCTGCAAAGTTATCTCAGCAATATTAAAAGTTTTTCGGATATGATTTTCCAACTTAGTAAGTAAGCGATCGCGTTCCTGAATAGTCGTACATTCAACTGTCAAATTGGCACAAAGCATTACCTTGTTTAAGCTAATTGTCCAGATGCGAAGTTTTTCTACTTGCACAACACCAGCAAAAGATTGGAGAGATATTTCCACCTCAACAGGGTCAATTGATTCCGGTGCATACTCCAAAAAAATCTTTAAACTTTCTTGTACTAAAGGTAAAGCACTCAAACCCGTAAAAGTTGCAACGACTATACTAATAGCAACATCTGCCCACCACCAATCCCAGAGATGAACTGCTAAAGCAGCTATAATTACGCCAACAGAACTAACAGTATCGGCGATGACATGAAGCAAAGCGCCCCGCAGGTTTAAATCGCTGTGAGTGTGGGGATGAAGCAAATTAATATTGAGCAGATTGACGATTAAACCTAATACTGCAATTGCTAACATTGGTATGCCTAAAATTGCTGCTGGATGTTGCCAGCGTTGGATAGCTTCCAATATGATAAAAGTAGCGATCGCAATTAAACCTAATCCATTCAACAAAGCTGCTAAAACTTCGATTCGCTGATTTCCAAAGGTTGCTTTTTTCTTAGCTGGTTGCTGTGCTAAAAAACTAGCAAGTAGCGATATCGCTAAAGCTGCAATATCAGATAAAATGTGTCCTGCATCCGCCTGTAGAGATAAACTTTGGCTCCATAAACCCACACTCCACTCAGCAACAAAAAAAACAGCAAGTAAACCTACTGTTATCCACAAAGTTTTTGCTTTCTGATAATTATTAACTACTTTTACCTGATTATCTGCACATTTACACCATTGAAGTGAAACCATTACTCAAAAGCCTTTTTGCAGTACAGTATTAGCTTCAAACATTATTACCAGCCGTATCTGGGGTGAGTATGCTCTCAACTTTGAATATATATCTTCAAATATTGTCTTTTAACAGCCTATGTTTAAAGACTTTTTTCATGCCTCTTTTATAATATTACTCACCAATCTTTTCTTAAAATCTATTTTGTTAAATTCACAAATATATGAATACTACACAAAATATATGTCTATAAAAAATCTATCTTACTTAATTTAAGAAATGGTAATGATTTTGTTAAAAATCAAAAAATTAAAGCATATTAATATTTACAATTTACAGTAATCATCATATTAGTCATTAGTTATTAATTACACATGAATTTATTGGTAAGTAAAACTTGGAATCGACCTACTATCCTCATTGAGAGGATGATAACCATTATCTTTTAAGATCCTACTGATATAGACAATAAACACCTTTTGGACAGGCGATATACCTCAATAAATACATATTGAGAATAAGAATCTTTTTTACAGATTTTTCTAACTTTTGAATAAA
>NZ_DASQZC010000256.1:0-2079 GCF_035638895.1 Nostoc sp.
AGCGTCAAAATCACCTTCATTTTTATAACCCCGACAGGCGCGTTTAACTCGATAGCGTTTACCTTCATGTTCCCAGCCAATCTCTACCCAACATTCTACAGTTTGACCTTTTTGAGCTTCTGCGATCGCACGCTTATTTACCAACTGCTCTATCGACGCAAACGCTGCACTAAATTTATCATACAATACCCACGTAAAAGCATTCAGCAAGCTAGTTTTACCAGAGCCATTATTGCCATGAATAATTGTTGTGTTCTGAGCATCTCCACCAGCCAGAAGCATCTCTGGTGTCGTACCATAAAAGGAGCGAAAGTTGCATAGCTTGATTGAAGTCAGCTTCATCGCACCTCCTCCTTAATAATGTCCAAAATATTATCATTTATATGGCTGTTAATCTTCTTATCTAGCCTGCCTTTCTCCAGCTTCCATACCCGCTCAATAATTTGCCGTACTTCCGGCGGAGCGCTGGTAATTGGCTCCTGCACATCATCGATATTCGCACCTTGTGACATCTTCGGTTTGGAAATATAGATTTTCTATATTTTAACTTTGTCTAGTGCTGTACTTACCACCGTAAAGCCACTATTATCGTTATCTTTAATTTTGTAAAAACTATTTTTTTAAATTTATACTTTTCTTTGAAAAAAGACTTTATTATTGAATTCTCTTCTGTTATTATTAACAATCTAGATCATAATGGGATGTAAGTGAAATTTAAAAAATCATTTACATCCCATTATGATCTAATTCATAATTTTATTATTTCATACTTAATGCTTGTTTTTTCAAAACTCGAAAAATTTTACAAAAGAATACAACTATATAGTTCATCATCAAATATCTAATAAACCATATCGCTTTTGTAAATCAAGTAACTTCATTCTTGCTTCCCCTGAGTTATCAGCTAAATCAGCAAACTCTACAAAGCGCCGTAATTCCTTTTTCAATAGATTACGTTCAACTTCTATCGTTTCTCTATCTAAATCTGGTGGCAAAACAATCATGTCAAATATTGTTGCGCGTTCTTTAGCCGCATGAGGACGTAAAACTCGCCCCCGTCGCTGGATAAACTGACGAGGATTACCAGAACTTGATAAAATCACCGCAGTTTGAATTGCTGGAATATCGACACCTTCATCTAAACAACGAATTGCAACTAAACCTTGCAACTCTCCACTTTCAAATTGATGACGCAAAATTTCTCGTTCTTGTAAAGATGTTTGAGCCGTATAGGTGCTTACCTTGTAGCCCAAATCTACACCCAGAATTTTAGCAACAGCTTTAAGTTGGCGTAACGATGAACGTTGTCCCGTATCCTGTGAACCATCACTGCAATAAAAAAGAGTGTGAGTAGTTTCGCGGCGAGTAATCATCAAATCTCGCAAAGCGGTTAATTTATTTTCCGCCGCACCAATTAACCTTGCTCTTTGCATCAACAACGGTTTTAAATCTTCATTATCTTCAAAGCTCCCCGCTTCGCCATTTTGTCGATCTCCATAAAGTAGCGCTCGCCCAATTCTTTTAGTTAACTTTAAATAGGCAATACTCTCTGCTTCAGTTAACTCTACTAACACCGGATAATACAGATAATGTACTAAAGCACCTTGAGCGATCGCATCCCTCAAAGTAAACTCTGGCTGGAGAACTGGGCCAAAATAATCAAATAGAGATTGCGTACCAAAATCATCAAAATATCTCTCCGGTGTAGCAGATAAAGCCAGTCTCAAACCAACACTGCGCGGTAAACTTTCTTCTAACTTGGGTGCGCCTAAATTATGCGCCTCATCACCAATAATTAAAGTTTTGGCGGGAAAATATTTGAGTTGAGACTGAAACCCATCTCCAATTAAAGTGGAGTTCGTAGTTATCACCGTGACAAACCGTTGAGAACCAGAACGCAGATTATAAATTTGGGTAGAAAGTTGACTTTGCCAAGTGCGTAAATTCTCGAAAGCTAAAATGGGTTGCAAATTAAATTTTTCGCATTCTCGCGCCCATTGAGTAACGAGATGGCGATAGGGACACACCACCAACAGAACTTGTAAATTAATCTGTTGGTACAATTCACAAGCGATCGCT
>NZ_DASQZC010000257.1:0-12410 GCF_035638895.1 Nostoc sp.
TTTAAAAGCTGCTGCCAAGCTCCTACCGAAGCCATTATGGACTCAAATTGCCGAGATGGTGAAGTTGCAGGACTTTCCAGTTGAAAATCAGCTTGTAGAAAAGACGATGGCTACGCCCGCCGCAGGTATCGCTATTGACCCACCAGTTGAAAATCAGCAACCAACGGAACTGGTAATTGAGAAATTGCTAAAAGCTTCAAGTTGGGAAGAACTTGGGGTGAGTCAAGCCGAGCTTGATGGAATTTGGCCTCTACTCTCAGAAAACCAGCGATCGCACCTTCGGGAACTCCAGAGGGAATCTCAGCAACAATTATCACTCCAGCAATTAGCACAGCAGGCGATCGCGCTTAAAATTGAGATCAAAGAAGTAGGTTTTGGCGAACATTTCCGAAGTTATGTTTTAAAAGCTGTCAGAGGGGGAATAGCGATCGCCCGTAAATGTTGGGGTGATAAGCAAGAGTGTGAAATTTCTTTAAATCAACTATTATTAGCCACAGGTTAGTTGAAACTCCTCGCGCCTTTAGTCCGAGGGGCGTTTAAATCTGTGTGTGAGTGGAATGCGGAACAACCAACCTATGAAACTCGTATAGCGATAACGAATGCTGTGTTTCGAGACATTGCAGGTGGTAACGCCGCCGTCCGCCATGCCCAAAGTCATCTCACAAAACCCACGCTCACGGATGACCCCCGCCAAAAAAATGAAATGCGTTTCAGCGATCGCTGACCAAAGAGCCTCGCCAACATGCTCCAAGGTGCAATTGCTCCCATCGGGAGGTTATGCTATCGCTAACGCCAAAAAAATTACTCCTTAAGTTATCGGTTCAAATTTTTCCCGTCGACGGGAAAGTGCTTTAATAAAACGGCAAAAAGCTGTTATCAGTTTTTAACAGGATATTGACATTGAATAACTTGTTAATTTAAAATAATAACAAGTTACAAAGTTGTCACCTATGTCTAAACTTGTACAAGAAAAGGTGAATGAGCTATTTGAAGCGGCAAAAGATTTGCAAAGCCTTGAAGAAATTAAGCCATACTGTGAGCAATTTAATGAGTGGATAAACCAGAATACCAACTACAGTGTCGATAGTTTAGGCACTGTGTTGAGTCGCGCTGGCTTCTATAAGAAATTCAAGTCGCTGCCATTAGAGCAAGGAAAAAACGCTGAATCAGTACCTAAACACGATGCCCAAGGCAATGTCACAGGAAACCAGCTAAAGCACTATGTTGTATTACTCTGTGGTCTGAATGATCAAGAGTGGAAACAAAGAAACGAAACTACGCGAGTAAGCGATCGCTTAACGAATGCTGACGAAGGTGGCAATAAAGGCATTGAGATCGATCCAGATGCCTATCTAGAAGTTACAGAGAAACTGCTAGCCAGCGACGATCCTCACGAGTTGGCTGTGGGCTTGATAGCTGCTACGGGCCGCCGTCCTCATGAGATTTTAGCCAGAGGAAAGTTTACCGCAGTAGATGGCGAATCCTACCAAGCCATGTTTGAAGGGCAGGGCAAGAAGCGTGGGGAGAAGCCAGTTTTCAGAATTTCTACTTTGTTCGCCGCTTCGTACATTATTGAGCGATTGGCTTACTTGCGGAAGGATGCCAATCTTAAGGAATTACTCAAAGAAGCTTCTGAGGAGTTTCCCCGTGATGTAGCAGCACAAAATAAGGCGATTGAAGATAAACGTGGCAATTCACTGCGTCGGGTAGTCCAAAAGTATTTCGGTGGCAAGGACAGTAATGAACCTGTTTTAAACTTCCGTTACGGGCAAGATCACAATGACTGTAAAGCACTAAGGGCAGCTTGTGCAAGTCTCGTAACCGAGCGAGATTGTAAGGGTTCACTAGGGGCGAAAATGTACTTCGCAGCTTGCTTTCTCGGTCATATTACCCCAGGCGATAAACTCAGTGATAGCGATTTAAAACACATCGCTACTACGCTTGGTTACTCAGATTATTACGTTACAAAACCTGTAGGCTTCCCTGGCGATCTGCCAAGAGAAAAACTTGCCAATGTTCGGGTTAAGTCTTCAGACTTAGAAGTTATTCGCTACCTGCAAGGGCAATTAGAAGCACCTAACCATCAGTCAGTAGTTAGCGCCTTAATTGAGTCGTATAACAAAGGTTTGGATACTGCCACGCTACCAGAGTCAGCACAGCAAGAATTAGCCCAATCAGAAGCACAAGTTAAACAGCTACAGGAAACCAATAACCAGTTAGAAGCACAAGTTAAACAGCTACAGGAAGCTAATAATCAGTTAGAAGCACAAGTTAGACAGCTACAAGAAACCAATAACCAGTTAGAAGCCGCGAATAACCAACTACAACAGGAGAAAGATGCAATCGAAACCAGCGCACCACAACCCCAAACAGTTACCCTCAATGTCACAGAGTTAGATTATTGGCTGGAAAAGAAAGTTATTGAGATGGTAAGTAAGTTAACTATTGGAGGAGCAATAGCACCTGCTACCATTGCCACACCAGCCAAAGTAACACCACCAAAGGAAGAGATTGACTGGCAAGCCAAGACCGATGCTGAGGTATGGGGGAGCAAAACGCCTGGGGCAGCTGTAGAAAAAATCCGCAGGTCTTATCTGGCTATCTGTCTTTACAACGATACTGTGGCAACTGGAGATGGCGATCGCTTGGCAGTGACTAACCAAGCTTTGAGGGATTTATCCGGCTGTAACGGTTTGATGATAAGAGATTGGATTGAAAAGCACAAGGATGAAATAATCAGCCATAACGCCAAGTACGGGATGGAGAACAAAAAAGATCCCAGTAATCCTGCTAGCTATGCCAACAAGGGCAAGGACACAAATAAAATTCTGTTACTGATAAATGAAGAATTCCTTAGTGGTGAAGGCTTTAAAGCAGGGAGAAACTAAACGCCTTTTGGGGCTGTATCCTCTGTTCTATAGGGTTCTGGGATGACCTCGTTAGCATTAACTACTCTCTCACTTAGTGCAATTCCTATTGCGGCGTTAATTTGGGGCTGAATGCTTTACTGTAGAGGTTTTTGGGAAGATGTCGTTTAACAGGCGCACAGTAAAGGTTATTCCCGTATTACATTGCTGAAAAGACTTCTCTAAAAAAGTTGTTTTTTGGCGATGCCTGCGGTGTTCTTGTTGCCATCGCCGAGAGATAATCTCTACCAGCTTATACAAAGCGCCCCGGCTAGCAAGAAGCACAGGTATCGCTGACAATAATCTGCTTTTACTACCCTTGTTACAACCGCCTACATCCCCCTTTGGCTTGATTATACAAGGGCAATTAATTAACTTTTGTGAGGATCTACAGAGTTTTGCATAAAGCTTGTATTTTTTTAGCAGAGTAATCGGTATAAGTTAGATTGAGTGTCATTATTTTGGCTCTCCCAGAGTGGTTATGATAAATTAATAATAAAAACAGGCTAGAGCTATTGATATAGAAAGCTTATAGCAATATAAAATAAAAGATTTAATAAAAAATACGCTTGATTTGTTTGAATCCCTCGATATGTAATACTTCAAGCTTGTATTAAGTATTAATTTAACATAGCTAGTCTAGGAGAGCCATTATTTCAAACATAAATTAGACCAAAATAGGTGTAATTAAGGCGTTGCTAAATTTCGAGATGAAAATGATTTGCATGATTTCAAAGCCTTTGTAGGGGCTAGCAATTGCTAGTCTCTGCACCCAGATTCATACATTTAATAAGAAACACCAAAAGTCGATTTAGGGAGGTAAAAATTATGACAAATATAACTGGAACCAAGGGAAACGATACGCTAGTAGGTAGTTACGAGGCGGACACAATTAAGGGTCTTGCAGGCAACGATACCATTACAGGGAACAACGGCGACAACACCTTGGCTGGTGGTGGTGGCAAAGATGTATTTGTTTATGTTTACGATGACTACAACAACATGACGGATACTATCACAGATTTCGGTGGTGTGGGTAAAGGAACAAACCGGACTTCCGCAGTAATTGCCGAAGTGGACACCCTAAAATTCGAGTCCAATGACAACTTATTCTCTGCTCGAAATCTGCTCCTTACCCAAAACGGCAGGAATCTGGAAATCACTTTTGAACTATCTGTTGAGGATCTGAATCCATATCTTAATGAACCGCCTCTTACCAAAGTCATCTTGCAAAACTTCAAATCAGAAAACTTGCAGAACCTGAAAGCTTCTGGAGCAAGACCAGCTGTTGGCAATATCCTGTTTAGTGGACAAACGATTATCACCGACAGCTTTCATGTCTTTGATGCCAAATCTACAGATACTAGCCTAAGCATCAAGAATACGGTGACCTTCCTTAATGACCTTGATAACAACATTACGGGTTTAAATGATTCAGATGATGTAATTAATGGTCAGGGCGGTAATGACAAAATTGACGGCAAAAGTGGCAACGACTTGCTGCGAGGTGGCGCAGGGAATGATACTCTCATTGGTGGTATGGGCAAAGACACGCTCGTTGGCGGTGCTGGGGATAACTCTCTCTTTGGGAGTGCTGGGGATGACACTTTAAATGTTTATAAATCACAAGGTGATAACTTACTCTCTGGTGGCGATGGAAATGATTATCTCTTTGCCTATGGTAATAGCGACACCCCTCTCCCTATCGGAGTTTCACTTAGCGATTTTATCTCTGGTAATAACACCCTCAACGGTGGCGCTGGTAAGGATACTTTGAATGCTAGTTTTTCAAAAGGCAATAACACCCTCAACGGTGATGTTGGTGATGATACATTGAATGCTAATTATGCAACAAGTAATAATCTGCTCTCTGGTGGCGATGGAAATGATTATCTCTCCGTTTCTGGCTACGATGATATTGGAAATGGAGGTGTTGACACATATTATGCTTCTGGCAGTAATTCCCTCAACGGTGATGCTGGTAATGATACATTGAATGCTGGTTTTACAGTAGGCAATAACACTCTCAATGGTGGTACTGGTGATGATTACTTGGATGTTAGAAATGCAGAAGGCAATAATCTGCTCTTTGGAGGGGATGGAAATGACTTTTTCACTGCAAGGACTCCATATACTTCCCTTGATTCTTTAGTGACTCAAACATTAGATGGAGGTATTGGTGATGATTTGCTGTCCTTCGATTATGACCTTGACCGTTATATTACCACAGGAATCACTTCAAGATTCAATGCCACTACTAACACTGGCTCAATTACAAAAGGTATGGTTCTATTCAGTTATAACAATATCGAACGATTAAATATTTCAGGTACAAGGTACGATGACTTGATTGTGGGTAGCAATGGCAACGACACCCTCTCTAGTGGTAGTGGCAATAATACGCTCTCCGGTGGCAAAGGTAATGATACCCTCTATGGAGGAGGAGATCCTGATGCTACTAACACCTTTGCTTTCAATAGTTTCAATGAAGGTGTTGATAGTATTGATTACTTCAACACGACTAATGATCTGATTCAGGTATCGGCTGCTGGCTTTGGTGGCGGATTATCATCAGGTTCACTTCATCCGAATCAGTTTTCTATCGGAACATCTGCCACCACTAGCACTCAGCGATTTATCTACAACACCTCTACAGGTGGACTGTTCTTTGACCTTGATGGCAGTGCGTCTGGGTTTACTCAGGTAAAATTTGCACAATTATCTGCTGGATTGTCAGTAAGTAACAACAATTTTATGGTTGTTTAATAGGAATTAATTCTTAAACGACATTCCGGTAAAAGCTTGTACTGTAAGGTATTTAACCTCAATTAATACCCTATCTGAAGGCGATCGCCTGCTGCCTCATGCCCCTTGCCCTCTCCCCAGGATGAGGAATAAGCCGCGTGAGTATGGCGAATTAGCTAAATAGCCAAGCTAGAAAGTTAAAGCAGCTATAGGCGATTGTGGTGAGTGTGGTGAGTGCGATCGCTTGCCGCCAACTCTTAGAGACGCTCCGCGTAGCAATATCCACGAAGTGGTACGGCATCGCTCTTTGCCCGTCTCCAATACCCGATACCCAATCACCTAAAAATATATTGGAGGTTTTGGTCTGGTAGTCATAGTCTGGTAGTCACGATGGTTAATATCTACTTATATAGAGGTCGTGACTACGGTATCAAACTCTGATACAAAACGCGGATATTTTTAGTGGTAACTACCATGTGGCGTATAAAACGTAGCAATGTTAAGACAGTACAGCGATTGCCCGTAGCCACAAGAGATTTAAAGTGGGGTTTTGGGGCTTTGGTAGTCAGGTCTGGTAGTCACGAGGATTTTGGTAGTCACGAGGATTAATATCTATTTATATAGAGGTCGTGACTACGGTATCAAACTCTGATACAAAATACGACTGTTTTCAGTGGTGACTACCACATTTGTATAAAACTTGGCATTGATAAAACAGTATAGGGATGAAGAGACGCGGCGAATACTTTTTTGGGAGCGCGGCGGGCCCTTAATTGATGAGGTGATTTTGTTCGCGGTCAGAAATTGCAATTTCAAAAGTTACGCTAATTTTTCTGATATTAAAACTGGAGTTGGTAGGCGATCGCCCCGTGGTCGATTACCAAGTCCTTAGCGTAAGTTTCTGAATGGATGCTCATTTCACTCGTATATCTCTAAATCAATAAAAAACTTTGTTTTTTAGTAGTATGTATACTTATAAAAGTTCGATAAGACTACCGTGAGAAATTTACCAAGCTGGTTTTTGCCAAGTGTAATTGGATTATTAATAGGAGGTACAGCAGTAGGAACTGTTATTATTCAAGTCATCCCTAAAGACAATAATAAAAATCCTACCCCTTTATCAACCCCAAGTGTTAAATATAAGGACGCTATCATTAGCGTGAGAGATTCCAAAACAGGTTTATCTTTGGAAGATGTAAATTTAGAAATTGTTACAGACCAGGGAAATGTTCTTGGAAAAACTAATAGATTTGGTTCCTATAAATTTCAATTACCGGCACAAAAATTAGGGGTAGCTTATATTACCTTCAGTCGCTCAGGTTATAAAACAGTGAAAAATTTACAAGTAGGCTTTTTACTTAATAATACACCAACAATAATTCACTTAGAGCAAGATTAACAAAACGAACCAAAGCAAAGTAAAAGCGGAGTAGAGGCGACGTGAAGATTCAGCAAGATGCCCCGACTAAAATGATTTCTCTAATTCTCCTTTGTTTATTGGTATAAAAGACTAAACCACCATAAGCATCATTTGGATATACTAAATTCTTTTCACTATCAATTTTTGATAATAATGTAGAGTATGCTTTTTGAGCCGTACTTATACGATCGCGGGAGACGCGGTACGCCACCAGTCAAGCCCAGCATTCCAACCAATAACCGCCCTGACGATCTGGTGCGATCGCCATAGCCAAACTCCGCTAGCGACGGTCATAGAAGTTATGCCTTAAAATTTTTAAATAAGCATAACTGTTACAAGTGCCATGACTGATACTATCGGCACGCCTAATGGCGATAGCTTCGCCAACATTTACGATGAACGCATTAACCAAATCATAGAGAAGCTTCAGCAATTAAAGGAAATCAGACAGCAGTTAGTCAATGAACCAATGTCTGAGTCTGGGGCATGGATTCATCAATATGAGGTGCGTAAGCAGTATAAAAAAGGTGGTGAAATTTATTGGTATGTCTACGCAAAATGGCAAGCTAACGAGCCAATTTTCAAGAGGAACCCAAAAGCTAGGCTAAAAGGGATTGTTCAGCGCGGTAAGAACCCAGAATACACCTGTCACCAACACATAGGCAGGGTAGGCAGTAGCACAGGACTAGGAACAGATCCTCTTGTCACGGAAGCCTATCAAGAGTGGGAAAATCGCAAGCAATTGGATGCGATCGATAAAGCCTTGGAAGAGATAGAAAACGCGCTCATCGGAGTTATGCCAGAAAACAATGAGAAGGCATAATTATTTAAGATGATCAACGCCACCATAGCCACATCAACAATACGCAATAATCACGCTGACAAATTGGTGCGATCGCCCATGCCCAATGCCCAATGCCCAATGCCATAAAAATAGATTGGGGGTTTAGGGGTTTTGGTAGTCATAGTTTGGTAGTCACGATGTTTAATATCTATATATATAGAGGGCGTGACTACGGTATCAGAACTTGATACAAAATGTGGCTATTTTCAGTGGTGACTACCAAGTATTGTATAAAAGTCAGCATAGCCAAGCTAGTACAGCCGCCCAGCAAATAAATATATTGGAGGTTTTGGTCTGGTAGTCATGGTTTGGTAGTCACGATCATTAATATCTATTTATATAGAGGGCGTGACTACGCTATCAGAATTTGATACAAAATGAGGTATTTATCAGTGGTGGCTACCGTTTTTGTGTAGGAAATTACAGAGTATTTGCCAGTGGTGACTACGGCGGTAGGGAAGATTGGGGCGATCACACCACGAGGATTTTTGCGGCAAGAATAGGGAATTGGGGAATTGGGGATTGGTAGGGTAGCGTAGCTTGCCGCCGTAGGCATCGCTAATCTGGGGAATTTTGACGGAGTAGGAGGCGCGGCTACAAAAGTTATGCCAAAAGGAAATAATAAAGCATAACTAACGCATCTTCCGCACCCAGTACTGTCACAATCGGTTATTACTCAGGTTGATTCATCAATAGAGAATCAAATAACACATTAAATGAGCAAAAAACATATATTAAAAAATAAAAGTAGCATTAAGTCTATTCTCAATAAGAAGCAATAAAAAAATAAAGTAATTTGAGAGTGAGTTAATAAGAAAATACTAGAGTTTTTATCTAGTTATTAATTCGAGCTTATATAAATTAGAAAATCAGCATAATAATTTAGGACTAATAATAAAATTAGATAGTCCATATCAACATACTTGCATATTCAGAATCTCAAAAAAATTAAGTTATACAAGTGTAGTAAAGGCAGCAATTTTCTGGTAATAGTGTGAGAATAAAATTTCGCTCTGGAGTTAAATTATAAATATTTTTCTCCTGCTTTAACATCACAAGATTAATTGATTGAAAGCATTGAAATATCCACCTTAATGTGGGGTTATTTATTGATTTACCCAACTGATTTTTAACAGTTGGTTCTGAGGCTAGCAAAGCTGCCCTAATTTGTCGTTGAGCAAGTGTGTAGACTAGTAAGCATAATCCCATAATCATTGCCAAAGCCTCTATTCTTTCTGGGCTTTTAAGGAAAATACTATCTGCGAAATCAGGGATAAATATGTTGTCAAGTAAATTTTGGCGAAGTTTCCGCAATGAGGAATTGCTCGTGTTGATGGGGTGTTAGTAAAGTTTCCGCAGTGGGTAATTGCTTGTGTTGAGTGCGTTTTGATTGATTAGAACGAGTAGAGAGAGTTGGTTAATTGGCAGAGAAAGTAATTATAGTGGTTTGAAATTTGCATCTGTAAACTTTTGTAAAAATTTTGAGTTTTCACGAAAAATTTGGGTTTGGGGCTGATGTCATCGTAGTAACCTCATTTAACAACTCTCTGCTGATTATGGCAATTATTAACGGTAGTAATTTTAATGACAACAATACCATTAACGGTACCCCATCTATCTTTCGCCCTGCCCTAAATGGGGGTGCTGACAGCGATATCTTGAACGGCAATGGCGGCAACAATATCCTGAATGGCAATGACAACAGTGATATTCTCAATGGGGGTGATGACAATGATGTCCTTAATGGGGGTGCTGGTAGCGATATCCTGAACGGCAATAGAGGTATCGATATCCTTGATGGGGGTGCTGGTAGCGATATTCTTAATGGGGGTTCTGGTAGGGATACCCTCATTGGGGGTGCTGATGGCGGCGATGATACCTTCGTTTTTAGTGAGGGTGACGACAGAATTGATGGTGGAGACGGCTTTGATACCGTAATCTATAGAGGTACATCTCAAAGGATTACCTTGTCAGGTGTTGGAACCGTTAGAAAAGATGGGGGATTGGGGCTAGACACGCTCTTGGGAGTAGAAAACATTATTGCTAATGCGGGTGTTGCCAACAACACCATAGATGCATCTCAATCTGTGGCTGGGGTATCTATCACTGTTAACTTGGAAACCCGAAGTTTAGTTGCCAATAACGTTCCTGTTTTGGAAACATTGCCATTTACAGTAGTCGACTTTGATGATGTCATTGGCACAAATGCAAATGACAGTATTTTTGGCGACGAACAAAATAACCAATTATCGGGTGGAAATGGCAACGATACCATTAAAGGTGGTAATGGGACTGATCGCCTCACTGGAGGAGCAGGTAACGATATTTTTGATTTTGGCTTAGTTCTTGAGAGTCAACCTGGTGCATCAAGCGATGTTATCACTGACTTTATCGGAAACGGAAACAATGCATTGCTAGGTGACCGAATCGATTTATCTACTATTGATGCCAACCCTTTTTCTGAAGGGAACCAAGCCTTCACTTTCATTGGTACTGCCGTATTCTCCGCAGTTGGTCAAGTTAGGTATGTAGCAGGTATTCTTGCAGCTAACACCGATTCCAGTTTGGGCGCTGACTTTGAAATTCAGCTTACAGGAGCGCCAACATTATTTGTGGCAGCAGGAAATACCACAAGCGACATTATTCTTTAACTAAGGAATGCGGATTAAATAAAGTGCAAAACTAGTGACAGGGTATAGTAGATTGAATTTGTGGGTTTGGTGTGTGGATTATTGTGATGAGAATCTATTCTCCAATGATAGAAAAGCAGATGCAATCTTACTATGAATCGCTATCAGAGAAAGACCGTCGGCGATATGCAGCAATTGAAGCAAAAAAGCTGGGTTACGGGGGTATGCGATATATCAGTAAATTGTTTAGATGTAACTACAGAACAATTAGTAAAGGGATTGCAGACCTGGAACAGCAGAGTTTAATCAGTAGCCCAAGAATTCGTCGCCAAGGTGCAGGAAGAAAAAAAGCGCTCGAGACAATATCCGGTATCAACGAAGCATTCGTGGCGGTAATAGAAAGCCACACCGCAGGCTCTCCAATGGACGAGGGCACACAAACGGCGATTGCATCCCAAATCTTTTATGCTAAAGCTGATTACATTTTATCACTAAAAGGAAATCATCCTACACTTCACGGGCAAGTGAAAGATTGGTTTGAGCAACACTTATCTCAAGGGTTTGAAAGTATTATCCATAGTTATCAGCAACGGGTAGATAAAGGTCATCATCGTACTGAAAAAAGACAAGTGTGGTGTGTTCCTATTTCTCAATTGCCAACTTTACATAACCAAGATGATTGGGTTGGACTTAAATGTGTTGTTATGGTAATGCGGGTACCATGTCTTTGGAATAAAACCACCCGTGAAGTTCAATTTTATTTAACTAGTTTGGACTGTGATGCTTGCAAACTGGGGCAAGCCATTCGTCTACATTGGGGTGTTGAAAACGGTCTACATTGGACAATGGACGTTACTTTCCATGAAGACGCTTGTCGCGTCCGTACTGGTCATCCTCCACAAAATTTAGCATTGCTGCGACGAATTGCTCTTAATGCTTTAAACCTAGAGCCATCTTTTAAACGTACTAATCACCAAAAATCGAATCGAGCCGCTATGGATAATAACTATATGCTGACTATTCTTGCTGCTTGTTTATCCCAACATAATGATACCTTTAAACCCGCTTGTCAATAGCGTTTGAGATGCGCTCACCCTGCCCAATACCCCACACTCCCAAATAACACCCCGCATTACCTCGCGTAACATGGGGTTTGTTTTTGATGTTGGGTGCGATCGCTCCTTCGGAAAAGCTGTTAGAAATTGCCTAACCAGTAACAGCTAGATTCACTTTGGATACCAAGCCGGGAAACTTGGAAGCGATCGCTTCTTGCCTCATGCCCAATGCTTTCATTCCAGGATGAGAAATAAGCCGCGTGAATGTGGTGAATAGAAATAGCCAAGCTAGGGATTCAAGGGCAGGGTAGGGAATGAGATCGCTTGCCCTCTCCAACACTCGATGCCCAATCACTTAAAAATATATTGGAGATTTTGGGGTTTTGGTAGTCATAGTTTGGTAGTCACGATCTTTAATATCTATATATATAGAAAGCGTGACTACGGTATCAACATCTGATACAAAATGTGGCTATTTTCAGTGGTGGCTACCAAGTGTGTATAAAAGCCATTACTACCAAACTAGTACAGTGATGCCGCACTACTTCGTAAATCTTGCTACGCAGAGCGTCTCTAAGAGTTGGTGGTGCGATCGTACCACGGGGGAAATGGGGAGTTAGTTAGGAGTTAGCGATCGCCTATGCATACGGACACCGCTTCGCGGTTATCCGTATCTGAGTAACTAATAAATCAGCCATACTTAGGAGTTTGGAACTGCAAGTGATCGCGGACATGTAGGCAATTGTGGCATGGGTAAGGAGTGTGATCGCGCCAATTCCTCCCTCCGAAGCGGATACATCTTACCTGCAC
>NZ_DASQZC010000258.1:0-1817 GCF_035638895.1 Nostoc sp.
ATGGAATTTTGAAATCAAACCAATAAATAATTAGTATTTACCAGAGTAACCAGATATGTTCAATGCCACTGAAATTTTAATTGATGCCTTTGTAAATGAAATTCGAGAAGGCTACCGTCGCACCTACGGCTGCTTCAAAAATGATTATCAGGACATTATTGCCTGGGCTGGTAACATGGCTTTGGAAAACATTGCCAATAGCGACGCTCTTTATCACAATGTTGAACACACAGTACTTGTAACCCTGGTGGGGCAAGAAATCTTACGTGGCAAACACATTAGGGAAGGCGGTGTTTCCAGTGAAGACTGGCTGCATTGTATCATTTCCTTAGTGTGTCATGATATTGGCTACGTTAAGGGAGTTTGCCGACAAGACCGAGAGACAGCAAACTTATATTCCACAGGTAAAAATGGCAAAATGATTTCTGTAGCTCCTGGCGCTTCTGATGCCAGTCTCACGCCGTATCATGTTGATAGAGCCAAGCTTTTTATTGATGAGCGTTTTGGAGGTCACAAGTTAATAGATGCTGAGGCAATTAAGAGCAATATTGAATTGACTCGATTTCCCGTACCTGCGGCAGAAGATCATCAAGATACAAGGTGTTTTGCAGGATTAGTCCGTGCTGCGGATTTGATTGGTCAACTAAGCGACCCACGTTACCTGAAGAAAATTACTTCTTTATTTTACGAGTTTGAAGAAACTGGAGTAAATAAAGTTTTGGGCTATAAAACCCCTGCTGATTTACGTAATAACTACGCTAAGTTTTACTGGAATGGCGTCTATCCCTATATCCAAGAAGGGCTGCACTATCTATCACTGACACAACAGGGAAAACAAATTCTGGCTAATCTCTACTCAAACGTGTTTGTTGTAGAACATGAAAAACAACAGGAAGAACAGCAGCGCTATTTAGAGAAATTAGGAGTTGGGAATTAGGAGAGACGCGATTAATCGCGTCTGTACAGGAGTTATGAATTAAGATAAAAGTTTAATAACTCATAAATCCTAATTTATAACTCCTAACTACTATGGATTGGTGGCGACGACTCAAGAAAAATCCTTTGGCACAATTTGGGGCAATTTTGCTGTTAGTTTTCTACATAGCAGTAATTGCAGCAGATTTCGTGGCTCCTTATGACCCCTATGCTTCACAGCCCAATGGTTCACTGCTTCCACCAACTAAGATACATTGGGTTTCTAAATCAGGACAGTTTATCGGGCCGTATATTTACCCGACGACTCAGGGAGACACAAATTTAGAAACAGGCGATCGCGAACTCATTGTAGACTTGACAAAGCCCTCACCCCTGCGTCTATTTGTCTCCGGGCCAGAATACCGATTGTTGCAGATGAGTTTGCCATTACCCCCAAAGTGGGATGAAGTCACAATCTTTCCTGGTATTCCCTTAAATTGGCATTTATTTGGCACCACAACTGGGACAAAATTCAACATCTTGGGCACTGATGACCAAAGCCGCGACCAATTCAGTCGCCTCTTACATGGCGGTCGCATCAGTATGTTTATCGGGATTTTTGGTATTATCATTACCTACCCCCTCGGTTTGATTATCGGGGGAATTTCTGGCTATTTAGGCGGTGTGACTGATAGCGTCATTATGCGCTTGGCAGAAGTGCTAATGACTTTCCCAAGTATTTATCTTTTGGTGACTTTAGGAGCAGTTTTACCACCTGGTTTAAGCAGTACCCAGCGTTTTTTGCTGATTGTGGTGATTACTTCGGTTATTAGCTGGGCTGGTTTAGCACGGGTCATTCGAGGACAGGTACTATCAATTAAAGAGCGAGAATTTGTCCAAGC
>NZ_DASQZC010000259.1:0-1555 GCF_035638895.1 Nostoc sp.
CAATGACGGAAATCTGACATTTGGACTAACACATCCCCGCCACAGTATTTCCAAAACATATCGTGTTTTGGTAGAAGGACATCCTCCAGAAGCAGTACTGAAAATGTGGCGTCAGGGTGTGATGTTGGAGGGTAGAAAAACTAGGCCCGCTAAGGTACAGCTAATAGAACATCGTGGCGAACAAAGCTTTTTAGAAATAGTGTTGCAGGAGGGAAGAAATCGCCAAATTCGCCGGATAGCTCAACAGTTAGGATACCCAGTAATCAAGCTGCATCGGACTGCTATCGGCCCAATTGAATTACAAACTCCAAAAGAACCTTTTTTGGAAGAGGGTAAATATCGTTCCCTCAAAAATCATGAAATTCAGTTTTTGCAAGACCAGATAACGCAACCTAATTATTGATTCTGTGGAGTTAAGGAGTGTCAGTAGGCATGAAATGGCTAAGAAAGAAGAATAATAACCAGCCATCAATTTCATTAGAGCAACAACGAGCCAAAAAATTGGCAGAAATGGGCGCTCAACTTTGGGCATTGCGTCAAGAACAGGGATTATCTCTAGAGCAAATGGTTGCCTTAACAAGGATTCCCCAACGATTATTGCAGGCGATCGAAGAAGGTAATTTAAACGATCTGCCAGAACCAGTCTACATACAGGGTTTAATCAGGCAATTCGCAGATGCACTAGGTTTGAATGGAGTAGAATTTTCTGGCACTTTTCCGATTAGTTCTGCACAAGTGAATTCTCAAGGTATAAAGAATAATTCACCCCTTAATCAACTACGTCCAATTCATCTTTACTTTCTTTACATATTGCTAATTGTATGTTCTGTAAATGCCTTATCTCAGTTATTAAATAACGCAGTATTACAAGCAAGTACAAGTAATAATCAAAATCAGCCATCCCCAAAACAAAAGTCTATTGTTAAACCAGCAATAGCCCAAGTAAAAGAGTCAGTGGAGGTTCAATCACTTAACGATACCCTTAGCGCCGTCCAACAAGGAAAAGCTGTACAGATTGGTGTTACTTTGAAAGCGTCATCTTGGATTCGCGTAGTAGCCGATGGCAAAACCGAGTTTGAGGGTACTCTGCCAGAGGGAACTCACCGGATTTGGAAAGCCCAACAGCAGCTGACAGTGAAAACTGATAATGCTGGTGGCGTGTTAATGAGCGTCAATCAAGAGAAAGCCAAGGAAATGGGAGAACCAGGGAAAGAGGAAGAAGTTAGAATTGCTGCAAAACCTAAGTTTTGAAATATGGGGCATGGGGGATTGGGCATTGGTTATTCTTTCTTCCCTTGCCTCCCCTGCTTCCCCTGCCCCCCTGACCCCCTGCCTCACTGCGCTTTCGGGGCGCGTCCATTGAGTCTGGTAAGAACTTTCAAGCGATCGCGTAATTCATCTCTCAACGCTTCTCCTTGATAGCGCCACCCCCAGTTACCCTCAGCAGTACTAGGAAAATTCATCCGCGCTTCGTTTCCTAATCCCAAAACATCTTGCAAGGGAATAATCGCTTGGTTGGCTATAGAACTCAAAGCTAGGCGAATTAAATCCCAGT
>NZ_DASQZC010000260.1:0-16980 GCF_035638895.1 Nostoc sp.
CTCAATCGCGCTATTAATCTTGCTAGAGAGGTTCCCTATCAAATCTTTGTAGAAGATGCGACAGCCAAACTCAGAGAAATCCAACAAAAAAAATCATGGTTTTCATTAATAAAATCATGGTTTTCATTCACAAAATCATGATTTTCATTCACAAAATCATGATTTTCATTCACAAACTCATAATTTTTGCGCTAAACACTGAATTATTTGTTATTTTAGATACTAATTTTGAGGATTATACTGAACTAATATCTAGCTTTAGTGAGGCAAACTAGCTCTAAAGCAGATAAAAAGGATATATTTATGTCGCGTCAAAAACGTACATACCGCGTTTTAGAAAAAGCTGAATTCAGAACGGCGGGACTTAAAGCCATCGATCCGACTATGGATTTTGGCAATGGGCGCAACTTGGAAAGTATGACACAACTAATTGAATTGCCCATTAGTGTCAACTTAAGCAAAAAGTCAGCATAAAATTTAATCTAAGAATATCAAATTAGATGTTCTTAGATTATATCATGAGTAAAAAACGTTAGTATTTAAATGTTTTAATCAAATAGCGATCGCTATTTTAAGATAAGGCTTAATTCCCCGACTAATATTATGTCCGCTTGATTGCTTATTAAACTCGAAGAACCCCACCCCGCCAAAGCTATGCTTTGTCTCCCCTCCCCGCTTGCGGGGAGGGGTTGGGGGTGGGGTTCTTTTATTATGGGTAATTTAGCGGACATAACATAATATATAATTTCTATTTTGGAATTTCATTTCATACTTCAATCCAGCAAAGTCTGAAATTAAGCTGTTAAATTATATTTTCAATAGCCTCTGCTTGGAAATGATGAGTATCATCAAGGCTCCAGCTTAGGAGTTCGCCAGCTTTGCCCTTTTGAACAGAAACTATTATATATGAATATCCTTGCCAAGCGTATAGGCGATCGCATTCTGAAGGGATAGCAGGATGATCTGGGTGGGAGTGAAAAATGCCAATAATGTTGAGCGATTTATTGCGTGCTTCCCTTTGTGTTTTTAACATGACTTCGGGTGCGATCGTGTATTGCCGTCTTTTACTTTCTGCTGTGTATTCCCCTGCAAACTCAGCCGCCGCTTCTGTATTCCAGGCATTTTCTGTTGGTATGACTTCCACCACAATTTTACCCCCATTAGCCAAATAGCCCAAAATTAGACCACAGCACTCATCTGGATAGGTGCTTTCTGCATGGGTGCGGATAGTTTGCAAATGTTCTTGGCTAAGTTGGATCATCTCTGCGTTTGTAATTTTAGTAACCTATAACGATTTTTACACAGATATAAAATATTGCTAGTCTACGTCTAGCAATAACCGCAGCGATCGCATTATTCAAATATGTATTTTGTATCACTCATTTAAATATTTGCCTACTACTTTCTGAAAATTATTGCCTAGAAACTAAAACAATATGAAGAAGAGACAAAGTTTAGTATTTGTATATACATCTATGGGCAAATGATGTGAAGAGTTCACTTCAGGTAAGTCAGTTTACCATCGGCACATCTGCAACAGCGATCGCTCAACGGAGAATGCCAGGTGCTTAAGATAGCATCTTGCATTCAATTTATTAATGCAATGAATGTTAATAGAAAATAGTGTTGGCTTACTTTGTCTTAAGCCGCCCTAGCTACGGCAAGCCACGCTTTACATGTCTACAGGTGTCTTTAATTCCTCAACTTTCGGCATGTGTATAGATCATTTATCAGTTTTACTAGTTAATTTGGGCTATGTCTCCATTTCTACACTTATGTACATGTACTTGTTATTACTTAGATATAGTACATTGCCACACAGTTTCTTTATCTTGCTCACTGGGTAAGCGTAGCCTAACCTAAGCGATCGCCACGATTAATTCTATATTTTTTATTATTCTTTCAACCATCTAACAAGTTTTCCCCCTTGGAAGCCTTGATTCAAACCACTTTTTGTCTGTTGCTTTCTGCAAATAAATCCTTGACTAGAAAAATGTTAGAGATACGCAAAACAAGTATTCATCTATACAATTGCAGCAACTAATATGAAGAGTATACAAAGATGTGTTTTAAGTATAGACATCTCGGTAAATATTCATATATGGTTATTACAGATGGTTATTAGAGTGTTATTTAAATGTTCTCTATTTTAAACTAGACACCCACGGGCAATAGTCCACAATGAGAGTATGAAAATTCCTTTATCTATTTTCAAGATAACAGTACTTACATATTGAAAAATTAAAGTATGGAATGTGAGTTTCAGGCATTTAAGGTTAATTTGCCGAGGTTTTTCAGTGATTGATATTCAATCAAGGATGATTAGAAAAAGCCTAAAACAACTTATTTAAGTTGATACACACAGTCATGAATTTGTACAGTGTGTGAAACTTTAATACTTAGATAAGTGCTACTTGCAAGCTTGTCAATAGGATAAATTTTCGATAATAATTACTGTTCCTCAGCAGTGACATAAAAAACTTGCCGAAAGTTTCAATTCTCGGCTAGTTAGTTGTGCGCTAAAACAGCACTTAGAACTTACGTTACTCCAACAATCGATTAAATAAGGTAAAAATTATGACAAATATCATTGGAACCAGCAGTAATGATACTCTACTGGGCAGTAACACTGCTGACACGATTAAGGGTCTTGCAGGTAATGATACCATTACAGATCAAAAGGGTAATGACACCCTGACCGGTGGCGGTGGCAAAGATAAATTTATTTACAATTTGGGCGACGGCACTGATACCATCACCGATTTTGGTGGGGTAGGTAAAGGCACAAACCCGACAGCAGCAGTGATTGCCGAAGTGGATACTATAAAATTCCAAGGTGCTGGCTTAACTGCTAGAAATCTGCTGCTGACCAAGAATGACAACAACCTAGAAATCACCTTTGAAGGGGTGACTGGGACAAAATTAATCCTCCAAAACTTCAACTTAGAAAACTTGGATAACCTGAAAGCTTCTGGAACAATACCAGATATTGGTAATATCCTATTTAATGGGCAAACTAGCATTACCTCCAGCTTTAATGTCCTAGATGCCAGTTCCACTGCAACGAGCTTAGAAATTAAGAATACTGTAACCTTTCTTAATGACCTATCCAACAACATTAAGGGTTTAGATAATTCAGATGATGTCATTAATGGTCAGGGCGGTAATGACAAAATCGACGGCTTAAGTGGCAACGATTTGCTGCGCGGTGGTACAGGCAATGATACCCTCATTGGTGGTGCAGGGAATAACACCCTCTTTGGTGGTACTGGCAGCGATTATTTAGACGTTAATTTTTCAACAGGCAATAACCTATTAGATGGTGGCGATGGCAATGATTCTCTTAGTGCCTTAGGTGACTACGATGTGGTTTCTGGTAATAACACCCTCAACGGTGGCGCTGGTAACGATAGCTTGAGTGCTGACAGTTCAGCAGGCAATAACCTACTCGATGGTGGCAATAGCAATGATTCTCTTAGCGTCTCTGGTAGCTACTATGACCCTGAAGTATCTGGTAATAACACCCTCAACGGTGGCGCTGGTAATGATAGCTTGAGTGCTTTCTATTCAACAGGCGATAACTTCTTGGATGGTGGCGACGACAATGATTATCTTAACGTCAATCTTGCCAATGGTAATAACACCCTCAACGGTGGTCTTGGTAACGATTCTTTGAGTGCTAACATTTCAACAGGCAATAACCTACTGGATGGTGGCGATGGCAATGATACTCTTAGTGCCTCTGACTTCGAGGGCTACAGGTTTGATAACACCTCCGGCAAGAATACCCTCAATGGTGGCGGTGGTGACGATTACTTGAATGTTAACTATTCACGAGGGGCTAATCTGCTCAATGGTGGCGATGGCAATGATACTCTCACAGGCTCTAACTACGGCTACGGTTACGGAGGAAGGTGTTATACTTGCACTGGCAATAACACCATTAATGGTGGTGCTGGTGCGGATAACTTGATTGTTGACTATTCATCAGGCCATAACCTGCTCTCTGGAGATGATGGTAATGATATTCTTAGTGCCTCTGGCTACGAGTACGACGAACAGGGCGAGTTTGGCAAAGGAGTCTATCGCAGAGCATCAGGAAATAACACTCTCAATGGTGGCGCTGGTGCTGATAACTTGATTGTTGATTATTCAACAGGCACTAATTTGCTCTTAGGGGGCGATGGCAACGATACTCTTAGTGCAAATAACGCATTAGGTAATAACACTCTTGATGGTGGTTTTGGTAATGATATCATTACAGGTGGCAACGGTAATGACACTCTAATTGGAGGGGATGGTACTGATACCTTTGCTTTCAATAGTTACAATGAGGGTATTGATAGTCTTTATGACTTCAACGCCACTAATGATTTGATTCAGGTATCGACTACTGGCTTTGGTGGCAATTTAGCAACACCTTCAGTCTTTGCAAGTCAGTTTAGCATCGGCACATCTGCAATCACTAATGCTCAACGATTCATTTATGACAATGTTACAGGTGGACTGTTCTTTGATCAAGATGGTAGTGTGTCTGCATTTACTCAGGTAAAATTTGCACAATTATCTGCTGGATTATCACTAACCGAAAACAATTTTGTGGTTGTTTAATGGTGATTAGCGTTTCATTTCTTTAGGTAAGTATTGCGAGGTGCTGAAAATTGCACCTCGCATTTGATGAATCAATGCAATTCACTAAAGTTGATTCCGGGCTTTGAGTTGCAGATATCGCTCAACTAACTGATCGGCAATTTGATTTGCTGGTGCATCTAGTACTAATACACCTTTTTGCTTCAACTGAGCATAAGCTACTTGTCGTTGCATTAATAAATCTAGTGACACTGCACGGGCATAAGCATCTGTAACATCATCTGTGAAAGTATGTGCTAAACAATCAACTTGCGGATCTCGCAGAGTCACACAAAAGGGCAGATAGCGGGGTGCTAGCTTGGAGAGTGCAGCCAGAAGTTCTGTAGAAGCGGTGACATCAATTAAGTCGGTAATCACGACTACCAGCGCCCTGCGAGTTTGTCGCTGCACAACATTTGTCACCGCCCCCAAATAATCAGATTCAAATAATACTGGTTGAATTGGTGTTAGGCGATCGATTAGCTGATTTAAATGATGTTGACCGCGTTCTGGGGGAATCCACGTATGCATCTGGCGGTCAAATACACCAACACCGACGCGATCGCCTCGATGTAACCCCGCCAATGCTAAGGATAAAGTTGCATTCAAACCCCAGTCAAATCTCTGCAAATTCTGCACTTTTGCTGTCATCAACCGACCGCGATCAAGCAAGATAAATAAAGTTTGTTCCTGTTCGGGTTCTAGAACCCTCACCAGTGGCGTTGCATTATTATATGCCCCAACCCGACGGGCGGTAGCTTTCCAGTCAATAAACCGTAAATCGTCACCAGTCCGATAGTTCCGCAGTTCGGCAAACTCTGTACCTATACCAGTTTTGCGGGATTGGCGCATTGATCCTGATGATTGCAATGTTAGACGAATTGTGAGCGATCGCAATCCCACTAAATCAGGATAAACTTTTACTTGCAGACTTTGGGGAATTTGCCAATCATCCCAAGCTAATCCCCAAATTCCCAACTGTCGAACTTGGATATTTCCCCAAGGAAACTCGCCGCGCTGTGTTGGATTGACGGTATATGTCAATTCTTGGGTGGTATTACTGGGAATAATAGCGCGGAGTGTGGTTGCAGATATGCCAAATCCTGTTGGGTAGTAATCGCAGATTTCAATTAGGGCGTTGGCAATTGGCGATGTTACTTTGAGCACCACTGGATTATCCCGCCCAATGGATAATCGTGACGGTAATTCGCGGGTAATTTGCACGCGAGAACGCCGTACCTGCAAACCATCTATAATCATCAATCCGAGAACGATCGCATCAAATAGCAAAGTGATGGCGATGGTTGCTTTAATGCTGAAAAAAAGGCATAGGATCGGGGCGATCGCTATACCTAAAACCAACAATAAATAAACTCGTCTGGAAGGAACCATTTTTTAGAATGAAAACTTAGGAAAAGATTAGCTTAACCTACGTCATCATGGGCAAAGCGATTAAAGAGGAAATCTAGGGCATAATTACGTAGTTGGTAGTATTGTGGATCTTCCATAATGCGGGCGCGATCGCGGGGACGAGAAAAAGGAATTTCCATGACTTCGCCAATTTTCGCATGAGGGCCGTTAGTCATCATTACCAATTTATCTGCTAAAAATAGTGCTTCGTCGATGTCGTGGGTAATCATCAGCACTGTACAACGGTTATCACCCCAAATTTTCAGCAATTCTTCTTGTAATTCTTCTTTGGTGATGGCATCCAGCGCCCCAAAAGGTTCATCTAAAATTAAGACTTTCGGGCGAATCGCCAAAGCACGGGCGATGGAAACCCGTTGTCTCATCCCGCCGGACATTTGCATTGGTTTCTTTTCCATTGCATCAGCCAGTCCCACCATTGCTAGATGATCGCGCACGATCGCTCTTTTTTCAGCTTGTGGTTTGTTGGGATAAACGGCGTTAACAGCTAAATAGATATTTTCAAAAGCAGTTCGCCAAGGTAGCAAGGCATAGTTTTGGAAAACAACCATCCTGTCTGGGCCTGGCTTGGTAATGGGTTCTCCTTCAAGTAACACTTGCCCGGAGGTGGGAAAGTTAAAACCGGATACCATATTTAACAGTGTCGATTTGCCACAGCCAGAGTGGCCGATAACGCAAATAAACTCGCCCTGTTCTACGTTGAGGTTAACGCCGTCGAGTACGGTGAAGGGGCCTTGCTTTGTCGGATAAACTTTGGTAACGTCTTTAATTTCTAGAAAAGGTCTGCGGCTGGTGGTTGCAGTAGCGAATGGTTTTCCTAATGTGTTTGTAGCTGTTGAGTTGGAGTTTGGCATGGTATTTGGAGATTAAAAAGCTTAGTGTTAAAGTTCAAAGATTCGTTGACTCAGAATTTGCGCCCGTCTCCACGACCGCCTCAGAATGAATTCTGAGGCTTATAGCTAAAGTCTTCTAAAGAAGACTAAGTAAGGGTTTTAGTCCACTTGAGTGGACTTGGGCTATTAGCCTGAGAATAAATTCTCAGGCGGGATAGGCAGGTGCAAGATATAACTTGAGGGAGTTCAAAGCCTCATTAACGAAGTTCAGAGGTTCATTAATGGAGTTCAGAGGTTCGCGTATGATGTGCTACTTCTTCCACTTCCTCTTTCTCTCAGCATTCTTTTATGACGCGAGTCTCCTTCTCGGTGCATCAAGAACAACTTCCGCGACTGAAAAATCACGTTTAATTTTTAAGTTGTTGAGATAAGCGATCGGATCATCAGCGTTAAAGGGAGTACCATCAAACATTTGGATCGGTTGGCGAATATAGCTAATATCTAAACCTAATTCTCGTGCGGCGGTGCTGAAAACACGCACGCGACACACCCGTTCAACAACTTCTACCCAATTTCTGGGGAAGGGAGTGTCACCCCAACGCGCCAATTGACTCATAATCCAAATTTGTTCGGTGCGACTGGGACGGTTGATTGCGGAATCGGAATAAAACTGGAGATGGGCATAGTCTCGCAATGGATGGTCTAAGTCACAGGTGAGACTATCTGGATCTTCGAGTTGAATGTATTCTAAATCAGTGCTGACATAATCTCGCCCTGCTAAAATTTGCCGAATTTCTTGGGTATTTTCGGGATTTGCACAATACACGCAAGCTTCTAACAAAGCTTTGGTTAAGGCGATATGCGTATTTGGATAATTTTCTGCCCAATCTTCCCGCACACCAAGAACTTTACCGGGGTGTCCCAGCCAAACTTCTAAATCCGTAGCGATGGTAAAGCCGGCACCTTCTACAGCAGCGCGATAATTCCAAGGTTCACCCACGCAGTAACCATCAATGCTTCCAGCTTTGAGGTCGGCTACCATCTGCGCTGGGGGAATGGTCTTCATATCCACATCGCTATCGGGGTCAATTCCACCAGCCGCTAGCCAGTAACGCAGCAACAAGTTGTGCATCGATGCGGCATGTACTACTCCCATTGTGTGCCGTTGGTCACGGGTGCGAAGCAGGTATCTTTTAAAATCTGATAAGGTTTGTACACCTTGGTCGAGAAAGCGTTTTGCCAAGGTAATAGCGTTACCGTTGCGAGTCATGGTGAGGGCGGTGACAACGGGCAGAGGTTGGTTATTATGTCCTCCCAAGGTTAACCACATCGGCATCCCTGAAGGCATTTGCGCCGCATCTAAATAACCGCCACTTATGCCATCTTCTATACCCCGCCAGCTACTTTCCCGCACGAGGTTAACTTCATCTAAACCATGCTTGACAAAAAAGCCTTTTTCTTTAGCAACAGCTAAAGGGGCGCAAGCTGTTAGAGGTAAAAAGCCAATTTCTAGGTTAACTTTTTCTAATCCATGACGGGCAACGTCGGCAGTTTTGCGTGCCCGAATTTTCTTGATGCGTTTCTGCTGATTAAGGAAGTAAATCATCTCACTTCGCAAGCTGTAGTAGCTGGGATGTTCTACTACTTCCATCCGCTTGCGGGGTCTGGGAATATCCACTTCTAAAATATCGCCAATTTTAGATTCGGGGCCGTTGGTCAGCATCACAATCCTGTCAGATAAAAGCACCGCTTCATCTACATCATGTGTCACCATCACGGCGGTAACTTGATTTTCTTCGCAAATTTGCATGAGTTGTTCTTGCAAATTGCCGCGTGTGAGTGCATCCAATGCACCAAAGGGTTCATCTAGCAAGAGTAATTTGGGACGAATCGCTAAGGCGCGGGCGATCGCAACTCGCTGCTTTTGTCCACCTGATAACATTCCTGGTTGTTTATCAGCATGGGGACGCAAACCCACCATATTAATATGTTTTTCGATAATGGCGTTGCGTTCGGCTGCGGGTAAACCCTTCATTACCGAGTCCACGGCGAGGGCAATATTTTCTCTTACCGTCCGCCAAGGTAATAGCGAATAATTTTGGAACACCACCATCCTGTCTGGGCCGGGTTTGGTGATTTTTTGTCCTTCAAGAGTGACAAGACCCTCAGTGGGCAAATCCAAACCCGCAATCATATTTAATAGAGTAGATTTGCCGCAACCGGAGTGACCAATCAAAGAAACGAATTCTCCTTTTTTAATTTGAAGATCGATTCCTTTGAGGGCGACATATTTGCCACCACCAGTTAAGTCAAAAACTTTTTCAATTTGATCAACAGCTACAAACATACTCATTAGTCCTTTGTCATTAGTCTTTTGTCTTTCGCCATTAGCCCTTAGTACGTGGTCATTAGTCCTTAGCTTTCTACAAATGACCAATGACCAATGACTAATGACTATTTCTGCTCTGCTGGTAAAATCTTGTTTTGAAGCCAACCCATCATTTTATCTAGCACCAAGCCGACAATGCCGATATAAATTAGAGCTAAAATAACTTCGCTGACGTTGTTATTTTGATAAGCATCCCAGATAAAAAAGCCAATTCCGACAATACCAGACATGACGATTTCGGCGGCAATAATCGCTAACCAAGCTAAACCGATCGCAATTCTCAACCCGGTAAAAATGTAGGGTAATGCCGCAGGAATCAAAATATTAGTGAAATATTCTTTGCGGCTAAGTTGCAGAACTTTGGCGACGTTGTTGTAATCTTGGGGAATTTGGGTAACACCGACAGCAGTGTTAATTAAGATGGGCCAAATGGCGGTGATGAAGATTACGAATAATGCTGCGGGTTCGTTTTGTCGTAAAGCTGCTAAAGAAATCGGTACCCAAGCTAGAGGTGGTACAGTCCGCAATAATTGAAAGATGGGATCTAAAGCTTTGGACATTGTTTGATTAACCCCAATCAAAATGCCCAAGCCAATACCAACGATCGCAGCTAGGGTATAACTGATAGCAACCCGTTGCAGACTAGCGAGAATCTGCCAAAATAGACCTTTATCAATGCCACCTCGGTCATAAAATGGCCAGAAAATGAGAACCCAAGTGTCTTGGATAACTTGTATTGGCCCTGGTAATGTGGCTCCCGGAATCCAAGCGAAGAGTTGCCAGAGAACGAGGAAGATTGTGATGGCGATCGTTGGTGGTATCAGGTCAGGAAATTGCTTTTTTAGGCTGGATATAAACCCATTACTCAATCTAGGACTTGCAGGGCGTTTTTGAGCTATTGTCATGATGCTGTAATCTCCTCAAATTTTATTTGTGTATTTGTCCTAGACGCGATTCATCGCGTCTCTACAAGAGTTTAATCGTGCCTCTAAACACTGACCTTTTTGATTTTCAGACTCTTCAAATATTCTTCTGGCTTTTCGGGGTCAAATTTGATGCCATCAAAAAACTCTTCTACACCACGGGATGTATTTGTAGGAATATCAGCACTAGCAATACCAGCTTCTTTTGCAGCTTCTTTCCAAATATCTTCGCGGTTTACCTTGTTAATAAGTTCCTTAGCCTTAGCAGCATTATTGTCTAGGTAATCTTTTGGTAAGAATCCCCAGCGAACGTTTTCAACTATAAACCATAAATCATGACTCTTGTAAGGATAAGAAACGCTACCTTTTTCATCTTTCCAGTAGTACGCAGCCATTGATTTATCATCAATTTTGCGACCATCGCCCATGTCATATTTGCCTTGGTATGGATCTGCCAAAATTTCAGGTGAAGAAAGGTTGAAATAATTTCGCCCAGCCAGAATTTGAGCCGCTTCTTTACGATTATCAAAATTATCTAACCACTGTTGAGCTTCCATAATTCCTTTTAAAATTGCTTTGGTAGCCTTGGGATTTTTATCAACCCAATCGCCTCTGATGGCAAGGTATTCTTCAGGATGATTCTTCCAAATTTCTGCGGTTAATGCTGCTACATAGCCGATTTTGTCTTTAACCAGGCGATAAGGCCAGGGGTCGCCTGTACTAAAGGCATCCATCGTTCCTGTTTGCATGTTGGCGACAGTTTGCGCCGCAGGTACTGTAAGCAACTTGACATCTGCATCTGGATCTAAGCCGCCTGCTGCTAACCAGTACCGAATCCACAAATCTTGGTTGACATGTGGAAAGGTAAATGCAGCCGTAAAGGGTGTTGAAGATTTTAATTCCGTGAATAGAGACTTAGCGCTGGCGAGTTGTAAGCTAATACCTTTGCCTTGGTGCTTGTTTGCGATCGCAATTCCATTTCCATGTGTAATCAATTGACATAATACATACATGGGTATTTTTTGATTGCCCTTGGTAATTAAACCTTCTGTGATTAAATGTGGCATTGGCATCTGCCATTGACCGCCATCTATACCACCACCAGCAGAACCAATTTCTACGTTATCTCTGGCTGCACCCCAAGAAGCTTGTTTGGAAAGGTCAACATTACTCATCCCATACTTTGCAAAAAAGCCTTTTTCTTTAGCAATAATTAGTGGAGCCGCTTCCACAATGGGAATATATCCCAGCTTAACTGTAGTAGTTTCTGGTGTTTGTTCAGGACTAATATTAGCAACCGTTTGAGCAGTTGGTTGTGCTTGAGTGCTTCCACCAGTCAGGTTGTCAGGAGGATTACCCAAGCAGCCTTTGAGGAATACAGCACCCGCAGATGCTCCGGCTGTAAAGATGAATTTGCGACGGGAAATTTGATTAAAAAATTCTTTCATAATATCTCCTGAAAACGTAAATTTTATTTTTATAGCTATGACAATTTAGGCAATAAAACGTTGTGTTTATTGCTGTATTAATGATTAATCAAGCTATATTTGGCAAAGCAACCGCAGCCATTCCATCAATGACGCGGCTACTTGTATAAAAAAACTCGGCTAATTTCTTGACTCTGCTCTAGTGGGTTTTAGAGGTGTCATTCACCTTGTTGAAATCAGTTTACAGCCTTTGAAGCCAAATTGCTCAACTTGGAGTATCAATTTATTAAAGAAATATTAAATTGGATATATAAGAAAAAATTTATCTATTTTCCTTAACTATATGAATAATTTTTAATATATCAACTCTTATTTATGAAGACTATCATGTTTACTTGATGATTGACTCTCGTTACTTCTTTTGTAACTTAATTTTAGTAGTTATTTGTCATATATAAGTTTTTATTTATCACAACCATTATGTTATCCCTATAATTTAGGAGCGCACTGCGGTAAGAGCGAGATGGTAAGGCTGGGAAAGTTGTAGACCTAAGCAAATACCCCAAATAGGTGTGTTTTTTATCTAGCGATCACAACTATCTGCTGTTTCCAACACTAGGAATAAACCCTGTCTCTTTAAGCAGCAGCCCTAGTTCTGCGTGACGAAGTTTAGTGTCCTTGTTGTTGTTTTCCCACATATCAGAAAAGAACTTTTGCATCAGCGCAATGATGCTGCGGTACTTAACGATGCTGGCAACATAGAACTCATCTAACTTCATGACTCCATCAGCATGTATCTGCTCGATATTGTCGAGTAATATAGACCGCAGTTCATAAGGTTTTAAGCCTTCTTTTATGCCATATTTTTCCATAATCCTGCGTTTATCGTTCTCCGAACACAAATCATACGGCGATCGAATAAGATGGCCAAGATTCCGCAGGACTTCTCCATAGTCATAAAATGTATTCTGCTGAAAAAAAGACTTTTCATCTTTTGTCAACCTAAAACTCTTGTCAAGTACCAAACCAAAATCGCTCAAATATATCCGCTTGCCGTCTGTGAGGATGTTGCGAAAATGTGCGTCAAAGTGGATGATTCCCTTCATCCTCAAAAAGGTAATCGTGGTGCGTAAGTCATCCAGGGGTTTGTGAAGTTTGTTAGGGTTTTCCTGCAACCATGTTTCTAGAACATGTGGTACATACTCTAGAAACAGAACCAACTCATAGTTGGCGATCGCTCTATCTAACATATAATTCCCAGCGTTGGCACTATTGCCCCAGTACTCCACATAATCTTTTAGACGTTCCATATCGACATCCGCACGCCGCCCGGAGAAAGGAATAATCCGATAATGGTACATCAGTGGGAAGGTGGCAATTACGCCCGACAATACCCAGTTGGTTGTCTTGATATGGGTAACAAGTTCTCGGAAGACCCCAAAACCAGTGGAACCGAAGCCGTAATTACAGTAAGTTGGGAGATTATAGAGGTTTCTTGTAGAGAACAGGTTGTCATATTCGATGTTTGTAACTGGAACACGTTTCACAAATACCTTGGATTCCCCAAGGACGATGGTGTGATTCATCCCCCAACCCGTGCTAGACTCATTCGACTCACTATGGTCTAAGAGAGAACGCAATTGTGCATTATCCAACTGAGCGATTTGTGAACTGAGCTTGAAGTACCTCTTCCTTCTAAGTTCTATATGCTTTTTAGGCATTTTTCCCCGTCCAGCCACAGCATGAGAGACTGTAAAACTATTCTGATACCAATTCAATTAATGATTGCAACACATCCTTGGCTAAAGACGCGATGAATCGCGTCTCTACAGCGCAAACAATTGGTAGTAGTTTACGTAGTGTATTCGGCGTTAATCCTCACGTAGTCGTAACTCAAATCACAACCCCAAGCTTTACCCACACCATGACCATTGCCAACGTTAACGGAGATTAATACAGTATCCTCTTGGAGATAAGCACCCGCCGTTGCTTTTTTCAAATAAGCACTCGCTGCTGCACGATCAAAAGTTAAGGGCTGCCCGTTTTCTAACATTAAAAAATTCCCTAGCTTAATTTGCAGATTTTCTTGCTCAAAAGGCACACCTGAACGTCCGGCGGCGGCGGCGATGCGTCCCCAGTTAGGATCACGTCCAAAAATTGCAGATTTAACTAAGGATGAACCAGCGATGGTTTTGGCTATTTGTCGGGCTGAAATTTCATCATGGGCCCCTGTTACTTCTACTTCAATTAGACAGGTTGCGCCTTCACCATCACGAGCGATCGCTTTGGCTAAATGCTGGCAAACTGCTGTTAACATCGCCTCTAATTTCTCTGCTTCTGCGCCCCATTCTGTAATTGCTGGGGTACGAGATTGACCATTTGCCAAGGCGATTAAGCTGTCGTTGGTGCTGGTATCACCATCCACAGTAATGGAATTGAAACTTTTATCAGCTGCCCTTGCCAACATCTGTTGCCAAAGAGCTGGCGAAACCACAGCATCACAAGTAACAAATGCCAGCATGGTTGCCATGTTGGGGTGAATCATACCGGAACCTTTGGCAATACCACCAATTCGTACCGGGCGGTCACTTATAGTTGTCTCTAGGGCAATGGATTTTGTTACCAAGTCTGTAGTGATAATCGCTCCAGCGGCGGCATCTGAGCCTGTTTCTGATAGTGCTGCTACTACCTTGGGAATCCCATTTCGCAAAGCATCCATCTTAATTCTTTGACCAATCACGCCAGTGGAAGCCACTAACACAGATTCAGATGGAATGTTTAGTGCTTGACCTACTGCCATAGCAGATTCTAAAGTATCAAGGTAGCCTTGACTTCCTGTAGCGGCGTTTGCTTGTCCAGCGTTGCAGAGGATAGCACGAGCGCTATGTTTAGCTTGCAAGCGTTGGCGACAATATTCTACGCAGGCAGCTTTAACTTGGCTAGTGGTGAACACACCAGCTGCGATCGCTTCTACCTCTGAGAATATCAAAGCTAAATCTGGCAACCCCGAAGGTTTCAACCCTGCGGTAATTCCCGCCGCTTGATACCCCCTTGGTGCTGTGATGCCACCTGTGATTTTTTGCCAATCTGCCATTATTCTTCCTTACAACTATCAAGTTGGATAGGTCAATTTGTGCTTTGGAAAAGTGTAGAGTTAGGAGTTAGGAGTTAGAAGTTGAAAGTTATTAGTTTTTTCCTACTTCCCCTAATCCCTACTCCCCGCTCCCCACTCCCTTTTTTATGAGTTTATTTGCTGATGGCAATAATAAAGCACTAGTTGGCAATTAGCATAATTGTTTTTACCTTTCTTATGACGAAAGACAAAAGCAAAAAAGGAGAGCGACCTAAATGGCTCTCCAGATCATTACGGTGCATCTTTTTATTACACAATATCACTTGTGCCGTAAGGGTTAATACTTATCTATTCAAATTATTTCAAAAAATTTTATGAAGTCTTTACGTAAATACCACATAACTCAAATAAAAAAGAGAGCCACTTAGGCAGCTCTCCAGATCATCAGGGTGCATCTACTTACCACAGCATAGCATTTTAGGTATGGGGGCTGTCACCAGTTTTTATATGAAGATTTCGTGAAGAATGACCGGGAAAATACTTACTTGGGCATTGGGAATTGGGCATGGAAAAGAGGCAGAGGGGAAAAATCTTCTCCCTTGCTCCCTGCTCCCTGCTAGGCGTTCAGTTTTTTCTCCACCAATTCGTTAGTCAGTTTAGGATCGGCACGTTTACCTGTCTTTTTCAGAACTTGTCCGACAAAGAAGCCTTTGAGGTTGGTGTTACCGTTGCGATACTTTTCTAGTTCTTTGGGATTGGCAGCTATGACTTCATCAACGATGGGTTCTAGTACACTAGGATCGGTGATTAACTCTTGACCTGCAAAGGCTTTTTCAGGAGAAATACCAGTGAGCAAATCTGGCAACTTTTCTTTAGCTTGAGCATTGCTAATTTTGCCCGTTTCAATGCGAGTGATGATATCAGCTAGATTGGTGGGAGTTAGGGCGATTTGAGTAATATTGAGTTTTTGCTTATTGAGGTGGGCGGTAATATCTTGAGTAATCCAGTTTGCAGCAGCTTTGGGATTTGCTCCAGATGCGATCGCAGTTTCAAAATATTCCGCTATTGAATGATCTTCTGTCAGGACTCGCGCATCGTAAGCCGAAAGCCCCAACTCACTTTCATAACGATGGCGTTTGTGGGCTGGTAATTCTGGTAGTTCGCTGTGCCATTTCTCTAATTCTGCATCTGTCACCTCAATTGGTGCTAAATCTGGTTCGGGGAAGTAACGGTAATCGCTAGAACCTTCTTTCACCCGCATACTACTTGTGCGTTGAGCGCCTTCTTCCCACAGCCGAGTTTCTTGGATGATGCGATCGCCTGCTTCGATGGCTGCGATTTGACGCTCAATTTCATAGTCAATCGCCCGTTGGATGGCGCTGAACGAGTTCATGTTTTTAATCTCTACCTTAGTGCCAAATTCCTTTCGTCCCACTGGACGCACAGAAATGTTGACATCGCAGCGTAGAGATCCTTCTTGCATATTACCGTCACTCACGCCGAGATACCGGACAATCCGGCGCAACTCTTCGGCATATTCAGCAGCTTCTAATCCAGAACGCAAGTCAGGTTCCGAGACAATTTCTACTAACGGTACACCTGCGCGATTGTAGTCTACCAGAGAATAGGAAGAACCGGAGAGGCGATCGCTACCTGCGTGTACCAATTTTCCAGCATCTTCTTCCATGTGCAGACGTGTGATGCCAATGCGTTTACGAATCGGATTCCCCTCAGCATCTACCAACTCAATTTCTAACCAACCATGTTCTGCGATCGGTAGGTCATATTGAGAAATTTGGTAATTTTTGGGTAAGTCAGGATAAAAATACTGTTTCCGGTCAAACTTGCTATATCTAGCGATTTGACAGTTCAGTGCCAAACCAGTCTTGACGGCGTATTCTAATACTTTTTCATTGAGTACAGGTAAGACCCCAGGTAAACCCATACAAACCGGGTCAATGTTAGTATTTGGGTCAGCACCAAATGCTGTAGAGCTATTAGAGAAAATCTTGGTGTTGGTACTCAGCTGACAATGGGTTTCTAGTCCAATAATCGCTTCATACTCAGTTTTTACGGTTGTAGCAGTGGTCATAATATCAATATTTGGGCATAATCCTTCTTAGGGTACTATTGTAGCGGCGTATTGAGTTGCCCTGAAGACGGTTATTTGGGTGAGCAATGCTTACCCTTATGAGCTTGAAAAGGGAGATGCAAACACAAGGTGAAGAAAATCTTAATTATTGGTTCTGGGGGTGCTGGTAAATCTACCTTAGCCCGC